>DATNIU010000001.1:0-26503 GCA_035604275.1 Streptosporangiaceae bacterium
TCGTCAAGCTCGTCCACGCCGAGGCAGAGACCGCCGCATTGCGGAGCTGGCTCGACGAACGAGCGGATACCGGCTGGACAAGCTCGGTCCTCGCGGAGATCGAATCGTTTCGGGCTCTGGCACGGCACGCCCCCGACGCGATAGCGCGCTTGCACCCCGTCCTCGATCTCATCGACCTCGTGGACCTGACCCCGGACATCCGGATCCTGGCCCAGACCGTCGGGCCAGGATCCGTCCGCGGTCTTGACGCGATCCACGTGGCCACCGCGCTGCGTATCCGCACGCGAGTCAGCTCCTTCGTGACCTACGACAAGCGCCTGGCAGATGCTGCCGCGATGGCCGGGCTCGCTGTCGACATGCCCTGCTGAGGGCGCCTGGCGAGCAGCGACATCGCCGGGGATCGGAGAGGTCGCCGGGATGGCTCCGGGCATCCAGCCAAGACCGGCCGCTCGCGCCGGGCGCTGCCCGGCTAGATTGCTGCGATGCCTCGTGCGCTCATCATCGGCGGTACCGGCCTGATCGGCAGGGCCACCGCCAGCCGGCTGCTCGCGGCCGGCTGGCGCGTCGATCTGACCGGGCGTGAGGAGGCCCGAATGCCGGCCGCCGTCGCGGCCGCCGGAGGCAGGTTCGTGGCAGCGGACCGCGGCGACCCCGATCAGCTGCTCGCCGCCCTCGGCGGCGGGGCCGACCTGCTCGTCGACTGCATCTGCTACACCGCCGCCGGCGCGGCCCGGCTGCTGCCGCTGGCGCGGGAGGCCGGCTCGACGGTGATGATCTCAAGCAAGGCGGTGTACGTCGACGGCGCCGGGAACCACTCGAACTCGGCGACCGCACCGTGCTTCGACGGCCCGATCTCCGAGGCGCAGCCGACGATGGCGCCTGGCGACGGCGATTACAACACGGCGGAGGGCTACGGGGCGAACAAGGTCGCGGCCGAGCAGGTGCTGCTCGGCAGCGGCCTGCCGGTCACCGTGCTCCGGCCGTCCAAGATCCATGGCGCGGGCGCGCAGCGGCCCCGTGAATGGGTCTTCGTCAAGCGCGTGCTCGACCGGCGTCCGGCCGTGTTCCTCGCGCACCGCGGCGCCGGGGTGGACCATACGACCGCCGCCGCGAACATCGCCGCGCTCATCGAGGCGGCTGCGGCGGTGCCAGGCCAGCGGATTCTGAACAGCGCCGATCCCGACGCGCCGAGCGCGCTGTAGATCTCCCGCGCGATAGCCAGGCAGCTCGGCCACACCTGGGACGAGGTGCTGCTCGATGACGACGCGGACGAGGCACTCGGCCGGCATCCGTGGGACGCGCCGAACCCGATCGTTCTCGACATGACCGCGGCTGCCGGGATCGGCTACGTCCCGGCCGGCGACTACGCGAGCACGGTGGCGCAGGAAGTGGCGTGGCTGGTCGCCGCGGCTCGCGGCGGCGACGGCGCGGAGCTGCTGCCAGGTCCCGATGACGCGTACTTCGGGCCGATGCTCGACTATGCCGCCGAGGATCGCTACCTCGGCTAGCTGTCGGGCCGGGCGGTGAGGTCCGCCGGACCGCCGGCCTGCGGCCGGAACGCGGCGACGAGCCTGGCGACCAGCGTGGCGAGGAAGATCTGGCCGGTGATCGCCTCGAGCACGGCGACGGCGCGGCCCCCGTTGCTGGCCGCGGTGAAATCGCCGTATCCCAGTGTCGTGAGGGTGGTAAAGCTGAAATACTGAAAAATCGGCGTAACGTTATGTGAATCGCGTAGCTGGCCACTGGCGAAGAACTGATCACCGCCCAGGCGGTACATGGCCGAGTAGATGGACGAGAACATCAGCCCGATGATCAGGTAGGCGCTCAGCGCCCCGAAGATGCTCTGCAGCGTCACCACCGGAAGCGTCAGGATCTGCCGGACGATCAGCACGACCGTCATCAGCAGCAGCACACCGGTCCACAGCGCGGCGATGCCGAATCCCTCGTTTCCGCCGTACAGAGCGGCGGCCACGATCATGACGGCCGAGCCTGCCAGGGCCGAGGCGACGATCAGCCGGACGGTTCCGCGCTGGAACGGCGAATTGCGCAGCGCCAGCATCCCGGCGACGGTGAACAGCACGAGCTGCACGATGCTGATCCAGGTCGCGCCGATAAAGGCCGACAGCAGGTAGCTGGCGATGAGCACGATCAGGAGCAGGCCGTACCTGCCTGGCCGGGTCGTCCGGTCCCGGTCGTCCTGGCCGTTCCTGTCCTGGCCGTCGCCTGGCGCCTGCTGGCTGGCCGTCGTGGTCTCCTTGTCCGCTCAGCGCCAGGGCCGCCGGCCCTGGGTGACGGCACTGGGTGATCCGTCCTGCCGCGCCGCGGCGGCGGGCCGGCCGGCGCGGGCAGGCCGCGTTCGGGCTATCGTACTCACGTCGCTACGGAACGTTACTAGATGGCGGCTGTCATCGCGGGGTCGTGCCAGGCTGCCGCCAGGCGGTCATCACGGGGAGGAGCCCCGCCTCGGTATCTGACCGCGGCGGGGCTCCCTGGTATCGGCTGTCAGCCCGCTCGTGGCGGGCTGGCCAGCTAGATCATCTCGGGTTCCCGCCGAGGGCTGAGGAGCGCCCAGATGATGAAGGCGTCGATCGCGATGACGACGATCGACCACACGGGCTGGTAGGGGATGAACATGAAGTTGGCGACCGCGCTGATCACCGCCAGCACGACTCCCACGATCCGGGCCCACGCCATGCCGAGGAACACGCAGACACCGGCGGCGAAGACCACGATGCCGAGGATGAGATGCGTCCAGCCCCAGCCGTGGACGGAGTACCTGAAGGTGTAGTTCGGCGCCGCCACGATGACCCGGTTGCCGTTGGCCAGCGCGACGGTCCCCACGACCGCGCTCCAGAGCCCGCCGAGGACCATGAGCGTCCCGGCCAGGGCCGTGAAGCCGACTACCGCACCGCGGTGCTCGGCGTGCCTGCCGCCAGCCTGATACGCGGTGCCCGCGCCCGGCGCCGGCTCATATCCCACCGCGGAGCCGGTCGTTCCGGCTTGTCGCTCTTGTGCACTGCTCATGTCAAGCCGCCCCCTCTCTCGCCTGCCACGAGCGGCATGCTCGCGACCTTGGCCCCGCAGGCGCCGTTGCTTCCCCCTGGCGGCCAGCGAGTCTTTGTGCTGGTCAGCGTCATACCCGATCTTGATCGGGCGGAACGTCTCATGCCCGGCCTACGCGGCAGCCAGCGTTCCCGAGCCCAGAGCTGAAGATCCGCGGCGGAGCCGCAGTGCCATCAGCGCCATCAGGATTCCGTAGACGATCAGCCAGATGCCGATCACCCGCACCAGGATGACGATCGAGATCGTCGGCCAGAACAGCACGAGGATCCCCGCGGCGAGGCTGAACACCCCCGCGACCACGGTCAGCCCGCGGCCGGGGAACGGGCCGACGAAGAGCCCTGCGGCGATGTCGGCTATCCCGTGCATCACCCAGAAGATGCCGACGACGATGGCAAGCACCGCGATGGTCACGTCATGGTGCCTGAGGCAGAACAGGCCGACGATGATGGCGAGCACGCCGATCACCACGTTCGCCGTGCGCTTGCCGCCGGTCGCGTCGTGTGCCGCGAAGCCATCGATCAGCCGCAGCAGCCCGGCGACGATCAGCGACGCGCCGATCAGCACGGCGGCGATGGTGAGCGTCGCCTTGGGCCAGAACAGCAGCAGCAGCCCGACGGCCAGGCAGGCCAGGCCGGCGGCCATGAAGGCCGGCCAGGCGGTACGGGCGAGATCGGGGCCGAGATCGGGGCCGATCCGGCCGGTGCCAGGCGATCCCGCCCCTCCAGGCGCGGCGCCAGGCCCTTCAGGCCCGCTCGGAGCGGCCTGCTCTGGGACCGGCGGCCCGGCCTCCTGTGCCGCCCCGGAACCCCGCTGACCTGGCCGGGTTGAATGGGGTGTGGTCACGGCGACCTCCTTCGCACTTGGCCCGATGTCCGCGGAGCCCGCGACGGGATCGGGCGGCGGGTGGCATCGCCCCCTGCCTGCGCTGTGCACTCATCGTGAGTCATCTGGCGATGCCGATCACCACCCGTGGCGGGTGAATAGGGCGGCTAGGCCCTAGACTTGGCCGCCGTAGCCGTGAGTGACAGTCCATGCCCGTGCAGCGGCAAGAAACCGTGTCCGGCCGGGGAACCAAGGAGTGACCACGTCGTGAAGACCGACGTCGAAGAACTGAGCCCGACCCGGGTGCGCCTGACGGTCGAGGTCCCGTTCGATGAGCTGAAGCCAAGCCTGGATCAGGCATACCGCGAGGTCGGCCGGCAGGTCCGGATACCCGGATTCCGGCCGGGTCACGTTCCCCGGCAGGTGCTCGACCAGCGAGTGGGCCGCGACGCCGTGCTTGAGCAGGCGATCAACGAGGCCGTGCCCGAACTCTACGCCAGGGCGGTCAAGGAGGCCCAGGTGTTCACGCTCGGCCAGCCCGAGGTGGAGATCACCCGGCTCGACGATGGCGAGGAGATGGCCTTTACCGCCGAGGTCGATGTCAGGCCGAGCTTCGAGATCCCGGACATCAGCCAGATCTCGGTCGTCGTCGATGACGCCGAGGTCGGGCCCGACCAGGTCGAGGAGTACATCGCCGCGCTGCGCGAGCGGTTCGCCTCGCTGCGGGCGGCCGGACGGCCCGCCGAGATCGGCGACTACGTCTCGATCGACCTGGCCGCCGAGGTGGACGGCGAGCCGGTGGACGACGCCCAGGCGACCGGCATCTCCTATGAGGTGGGCAGCGGCTCGATCCTGGACGGCCTGGACGATGCCCTGGTCGGCATGGCGGCCGACGACACCACGACGTTCCAGTCCGAGCTGGCCGGCGGGGACCAGGCCGGCCTCCTGGCCGATGTCACGGTCACGGTGCGCAGCGTCAAGATCAAGGACCTGCCTGAGCTTGACGACGACTTCGCCCAGTCGGCGAGCGAGTTCAACACCGTGGGCGAGCTGCGGGCGAGCACCCGCAAGCAGATGGAGATGATGCGGCGGGCGGGCCAGGCGGGCCAGGCGCGCGATCGCGCGATCGAGGCGCTGCTCGAGCAGATCGACATTCCGCTGCCTGAGTCGGTCATCTCCCATGAGGTCGAGCACCGGCAGGAGTCGCTGGCCGCCGAGCTTGACCAGGCCGGCCTGACCATGGAGGCCTTTCTCGATAGCCGCGGCATCACGCAGGCCGACCTGGAGAAGGAGATCTCCGACGACGTGCGGCGTTCTGTCAAGGCACGATTCATCCTCGATCAGCTCGCTGAGCAGGAGAAGCTGGGCGCCGATCAGGAAGAGATCGCCCAGTACGTCACGCAGCTGGCTTATCAGCAGGGTGTGTCACCGGACGCGCTCGCCCGTCAGCTCACCAGCCAGGGCCAGCTCGCTGCCGTCGTCGGCGACGTGCTGCGGTCCAAGGCCGCCGGCCTGCTCGCCGAGCGGGCGATGGTGACCGATCAGTCCGGCCGGAAGGTCGTGATCGGCGATCAGGCGCCCGGAGAAGAGCCGGCCGACCAGGCCGAGGCCGACGACTCTGACGCCGCCGTGACCGATGCCCCGGCGCCGAAGGGCCGCGCCGCGAGGCGCGGGATCAAGGCCGCGCCGGGCAAGAGCGAGGAGAAGGGCGGCCGCCGCGGCAAGGGAAGGGGGCGGGGCGCGGCGCAGGACGCGGACGCCGCGAGTTCCGACGTGGCGGCGGAAGCCGAGTAGCGGCACCGTGATCGACCCGGGCTGGCGCGGCGGCGGCCCGGCGGCCAGGCCTGAGCCGTCGCCGCCCGGCCGCCCGCCGATGCGGCGGCCGGGCCGGCCTGGGCCTGCGCCCAGAGCGAACAGGGCGCGGGGGCGGGCCTGACGGCTGCGGCACCGGGTTAGGGTCGCTGTCAGAGGCTCGGTCACGCCAGAGACCTGATCGCTGTCCAGGACCGGGCCGCTGCCAGAACCTTAGGGGCGCGAGATGGCACGGCGCGGCAGGCGCCGTGCCCCGACAAGACATCCAGGAGGGCACCGTGACGACGCCGCCCGAAGATCAGCTGCCGGCCCGGATACTCGCGCGGGCCACGGAAGCCCCGATGCTGCCCATGGGAGATCAGCTCTTCCAGCGGCTGCTGCGGCACCGGATCATCTTCCTCGGCCAGCAGGTCGACGACGACATGGCCAACCGGATCTGCGCCGAGCTTGTGCTGCTGGCCGCCGAGGATCCCAAGCGCGACATCAGCCTGTACATCAACTCACCGGGCGGCTCGGTCAGCGCTGGCCTGGCCATCTATGACGTCATGCAGTTCGTGCCGAACGACATCGCCACCTACGCGATGGGGATGGCCGCGTCGATGGGCCAGTTCCTGCTCTGCGCCGGCACCACAGGCAAGCGCTACGCCATGCCGCACGCTCAGATCATGCTGCACCAGCCGCACGGCGGGATTGGCGGCACGGCATCGGACATCAGGATTCAGGCGGAGCAGATCTTGTACCTGAAGCGGATCCTGGCCGAGCGCACGGCGATGCACACCGGTCAGACCGTGGAGCAGGTGGAAGCCGACTCGGACCGGGACCGCTGGTTCACGGCCGATCAGGCCAAGGACTACGGATTCGTCGACCACGTCGTGCGCAGCGTTGTAGACGTCCAGGCCAATGGCGCGGTGTCATGAACATCCAGCCGAGATCGAAGGAGCCGAACGTGGCTACAGGCTTGACCGGATCCGCTCGGCCGGGGCTGGCCGAGGCCAGGTACGTCCTGCCGTCCTTCGTGGAGCGGACACCGTACGGGATCAAGGAGATGAACCCGTATAACAAGCTCTTCGAGGAGCGGATCATCTTCCTTGGAGTCCAGATCGACGACGCCTCGGCGAACGACGTGATGGCCCAGCTGATCACGCTGGAATCGCTGGATCCCGACCGGGACATCCTGATCTACATCAACTCGCCTGGCGGGTCGATGACATCGATGATGGCGATCTACGACACCATGCAGTACATCCAGCCCGAGATCCAGACCTTCTGCCTCGGCCAGGCGGCGTCGGCAGCGGCCGTCCTGCTTGCCGCCGGCACCAAGGGCAAGCGGATGGCGCTGCCTAACTCGCGGATCCTGATCCATCAGCCGGCCATCGAGAGCGGCTACGGCCAGTCCAGTGACCTGGAGATTCAGGCCAGGGAGATCCAGCGGATGCGCCAGGCGATGGAGCAGGTGCTGGCCAAGCACACGGGCCGGGACGAGGCGGAGATCCGTCACGACATCGAGCGGGACAAGTTTCTGACCGCCGCTGAAGCCAAGGACTACGGGCTGGTGGATGATGTTCTGACGATGGTGAAGCGCCGACCCGATGTAGTGTCGTCCTAGGAGCAAGATGCGGTTGCCGCGACGCGGTCGCGGTAATGGTCTTGCGGCAGCGACTACGGCACGGGACGCGGTACCGTCTAGTTCCGGCCAAGTTGCAGCAGCCGTTGCAGAACAGATGACCGCAGGTGGTTGGAGTCGCCCGAAGCGGGGCGGCGCAGCAGAAGGAGTAACTGGGTGGCACGCATCGGCGATGGCGGTGACCTGCTGAAGTGCTCGTTCTGCGGCAAAAGTCAGAAGCAGGTCAAGAAGCTCATTGCCGGTCCCGGCGTCTACATCTGCGATGAGTGCATCGACCTGTGCAATGAGATCATCGAGGAGGAGCTCGCCGAGCCTTCCGAGATCAAGTGGGACAGCCTGCCGAAGCCGCGCGAGATCTACGAGTTCCTCGACTCGTACGTGATCGGCCAGGAGAAGGCCAAGAAGGGCCTCTCGGTCGCCGTCTACAACCACTACAAGCGGATCCAGTCCGGCGGTGAGCGGGCAGCCGAGGACGGCGTCGAGCTCGCCAAGTCGAACATCCTGCTGCTCGGCCCGACCGGGTCAGGCAAGACGCTGCTGGCGCAGACCCTGGCCAGGCTGCTGAACGTGCCGTTCGCCATCGCCGACGCCACCGCGCTGACCGAGGCCGGGTACGTCGGCGAGGACGTCGAGAACATACTGCTCAAGCTGATCCAGGCGGCCGATTACGACGTCAAGAAGGCCGAGACCGGGATCATCTACATCGACGAGATCGACAAGATCGCCCGCAAGAGCGAGAACCCGTCGATCACCCGTGACGTCTCCGGCGAGGGCGTGCAGCAGGCGCTGCTGAAGATCCTGGAGGGCACCACGGCCTCGGTGCCGCCGCAGGGCGGGCGCAAGCACCCGCATCAGGAGTTCATCCAGATCGACACCACCAATGTGCTGTTCATCTGCGGCGGTGCGTTCGCTGGCCTGGAGAAGATCATCGAGCAGCGGGTCGGCCGGAGCGGCATGGGGTTCGGCGCCGTGCTCCGGGTGAAGACCGACCGCACGCAGTCCGACCAGTTCGCCGCGGTGATGCCCGAGGACCTGCTCAAGTTCGGCATGATCCCTGAATTCGTCGGCCGGCTGCCGGTCATCACCAGCGTGCACAATCTGGACCGGGAGGCGCTGATCCGGATCCTGACCGAGCCGAGGAACGCCCTCGTCCGGCAGTACCGCCGCCTCTTCGAGCTGGACGGCGTCGACCTGGAGTTCACCGAGGACGCCCTGGAGGCCGTGGCCGACCAGGCGATCCTGCGCGGGACCGGCGCCCGCGGGCTGCGCGCCATCCTTGAGGAAGTGCTGCTGTCGGTGATGTACGAGGTGCCGAGCCGCAAGGACGTGGAGCGCGTCGTGATCACCGCGGCCGCCGTTCTCGAGAACGTCAACCCGACCATCGTGCCGCGTGACCTGGGCCGGCGGACCCCGCGGGAGAAGTCCGCCTGACCGGTTCGGCGGCCGGGCTCAGCCTGATCATGCGGCGGGTCAGCCTGGCTGGAGGTCGGGACGCATCTTGCCTAGCAGCACCGCTAGCTCGCTGACCGTGGTGTCCCGGGTGGGAGACATCACGGCGCCAACCGTCTTCTCGGTCGCCCAGCCGCACACCGACATCTGAGTCAGGCCGATGATCGCCACACTGCACTTGGCGATTCCGCCGGCTGGCCCGGTGGGGACGGCCCATGGCCGCAGCCTGGCCGACGGCCCGGCCAGGCTGGCCATCAGGCGGTTGACGGCCGCGAGCGTACCGGTCGGCCCGACGTGCTCGTTGAACCCCGCGTACATCACCCAGGCCGGGCCGCCGGTGACCAGATCGACGCGGCCTGGCTCGTTGTAGAGCGCCGCGGGATAGGTGGCGGTCGAACCGCCAAGCAGGGCAGCGAACCGCTGGCGGAATTGCGCGATAGCGCGCCTCGTGCCCTGATTGTTCACCACAGGGGAATGCAGTGGCAGGCCGCCCGCCGTGGCCGGCGCCGGCCAGACGAGCTGCCCGGCCGAGCCCGTCCTCGAGCCCGCTGAGCCGGCGGCGAAACCTTTCAGCGCCAGGTTGACCGCGGTGAATCCGAGCGCGACCGCGGCGAGCAACATGCCGACCAGGGCGATGACGGCGAACTTGCGGCTGGTCTTCCTGACCGGACGCCTGACCAGCCAGGCCGGCGGGGGCGGCGCGGTCGGCACCGACAGGGAGGCGGGATCAAAGTCGGCGTGGTCGGTCCGGTCATGCCAGGCCGGCGGGGGCGGCGCGGTCGGTGCCGACAGGCGGGCGGGGTCAAAGTGACTGACCCCGGCCGGGCCCATGCCGGGCAGGCCGGTGCCGACCGGGCCGATGCCCTCTGGGCTGGTGTCCGTCGCATCGATGTCGCAGCTGCTGAGGCCGGGCGTGCCATTGCCGGGCGCGCTGGCGCCGGCCGGGATGTCGCTGTCCGTGCTGATGTCAGGCGGTCCGAGGATGGCGCGGTCGATACTGGACCCGTCCGGCCGTTCGAAAACGGAACCGGCGGGCTGATCGAGGCTGGCGACTATCGGCCCGGCCACCTGATCCATCTCTGCGCCCTCGCAACACATATCTAACCGGTACCGAAGAGCAGGATAGACCAGTAACAGAGTCTGAATTGTGCATTCACACCTAATACATCACGAAGAACAACGATCACATCCGTATGCCGGCCGGGACCGCTGCCGCGCCCGGACCGGGTCGGCCGGGTCGGTCCGGACGGCGTTCTAGAGCTGGCCATTGCGTATCTCAAGGACGCGGTCGGCGATGTCCATCAGGGCGCGGTCGTGGGTCGTGACGATCGCGGTGAAACCCCGCGCGTTCACGATGCTCCGGATCAGCCCCATGATCTGGCGCGCGGTGTGCGAGTCGAGCTGACCGGTCGGCTCGTCAGCGAGCAGCAGCTCGGCATTGTTGGCCAGCGCGCGGGCGATGCCCACCCGCTGCTGCTCACCGCCGGACAGCTCGTGCGGCCGCTGGTGCCCGCTGCGGGCGAGGCCGACCAGATCGAGAAGCGCGCTGACGCGCTTCTCCCTGGCGGCGGAGTCGAGCCGGGACAGCCGCATCGGCACCCCGACGTTCTCCGCTGCCGACAGCATGGGCAGCAGGGCGAACGACTGGAAGATCAGGGCGACCCGCTCGCGTCGCAGCCGCAGCTGCTCTTCGCGGCTCATCGCGGTGACCTCAAGGCCGGTCACCCACGCCCGCCCGGAGGTCGGCTGCTCCAGGCCCGCGAGGATGTTGAGCAGGGTGGTCTTGCCTGAGCCCGACCGGCCGCAGACGGCGACGAGCTCGCCCCGCCGCACGCTGAACGTCACGCCGCGCAGCGCGTGCACTGCCGTCGGCCCCCGGCCGAACGTGCGGGTCAGGGCCTCGGTCCTGACCACCACCTGCCCGTTCGATCCGGCCGGCCCGTTCGACCCGGCCGGCCCGGCAGGGTCTGCGGCTCGGGCCGGGCCGGCAGGGTCTGCGGCTCGGGCCGGCCCGGCAGGGTCTGCGGCTCGGGCGGGATGTGCCGGGTTCGCTGCTGCTGCCGGGCTGGATGAGCCGGTCGCGTTCGCGGGTTCCTTGGGCGATGTCACTGGCTCTCCCGCTGGACGGCCCGGTCGCGATCGGGCCAGACGCCCACGTGGTCGGGCTCGAGTGCCAGCCGGACCCGGTCCTTCAGGGCCAGCGCCTCGATGAAGTCGCCGGGCAGCTGGAGCCGGCCGGCCCGGTCGAGCACTGAGTACTCCTGCGCCTCGTGTGCCTCGTGCCCGGCGGAGTCGGTCGCCGTCCGGCGCAGCACCTCGGTGCTGATCCTGCCGTCCCTGATCGCGACGGTCCGGTTCACGTGCTCTGTCACCATCGCGTCGTGCGTGACGACCAGGATTGTCACGCCGATCTCGGTGTTGGCCTTGCGCAGGGCGGCGAAGACCTCGTCGGCCGTCTCGGTGTCGAGCTCGCCGGTCGGCTCGTCGGCGAGCAGGACACCCGGATTGTTGGCGAGCGCGACGCCGATGGCGACCCGCTGCTGCTGGCCGCCGGAGAGCTGACCGATCAGCCGGTCCCGGCAGTCGGAGAGCCCGAGCAGGTCAAGCAGATCGCGGGCGCGGACGCGGCGCACATTGCTCCGGACATGAGCCAGCTCCATCGGCAGCTCGACGTTCTCCGCCGCGGTGAGCTGCGCAAGCAGATTCCTTCCTGTCTGCTGCCACAGGAATCCCACCGTCGACCGCCGGTACCTGAGCCGCTCCTTGGCGCCCATCGTGAGCAGGTCGTGGCCGGCCACCTTGGCCTGGCCGCCGGTCGGCCGGTCCAGGCCGGCCAGGATATTCAGCAGCGTCGACTTCCCGCTGCCGGACGCGCCGACCAGCGCGGTCAGCTCTCCGGGACGCACCACCAGGTCAAGACCTTGCAGCGCCTGAGTCTCGACCCCGGCGACGGTGAAGATCCTGACCAGCCGGTCGCACCTGACCATGGCCTGGTCTGCCATCTCGTCAGCCGGTGCGCGCGCAGCTGCCTGCTGGCGTGCGGCGATGAGGTCGTCGATGCCTGACATGTCAGCCAGCCTCCTCCTGACGCAGCGCGGCGCCGATGTCGCGGCGACCGGACAGCAAGCCGTCGATCGCCAGGAATACCGTCACGAGCACGGCCACTCCGGCGAGCGGAACGACCAGCGCGGGCCAGGTTGGCCGGAGCGGAACCGGAACCGTGGAACCGCCGAACACGGCGAGCCCTAGTACCGGCCCGATGACCTCGGCCAGCAGCCAGCTGGCAGCCACGGAGCCGATCGCCGCCACCGACAGCAGGGGAACGGCGTCGGTGAGCCGCAGGAGCAGCGCCTGCCGGCTTGCCATGCCGAGGGCGGCGAGCCGCGTCATCATCGCGTCCCTGCTGCGTGCGGATGCCGCCAGCGCGAAGAGCAGGGCGAGCACGCTCAGCACCGCCGCCGCCAGGCCGCCGGCCAGATACAGCGATTCCGACAGGTGCAGCGCCGGGGAAGCGGCCAGCGCGCTGAGTACCTGACGCCGGATGGTCACCTGGCTGCCTGGCAGCACCCGGGCGGCCGTGCCGCGCAGCGCTGGCACGTTGATGCCTGAACCGGTCAGCAGCACTGTCGACGGCGCCGGAATGGACGGCAGCAGCGGCGCGGCCCACTGAGGCAGCACCAGATAGCTGCCACCGGCTGGCATCGCCGCCGTGTCAGTGATCGTCCCGACGATCCTGACCGGCAGCGTGCTGCCGGCGAACTGAAGCTGCGCGCCAGGGCCGGCCCGTGCCGCGAGGTCGGGCGTGACCAGGACGGGAACGCGGGCGGCTGGCCCGGTGGTGGGCGCGACGCCCCGCCGGGCCAGGGCGGCTGCTGGGAAGCCAGGCCACGGGGTGTCCGCGGACAGTGCCGCATACGATCGCGGATCGACCACAGCCAGCCCGGTCGGCGGGCCCACCGACCCGCTGCTGGCCAGGACGACGGACAGCGATCCCTGGCTCTGCGCTGTGTATACCGAAGCGGCGTGCCTGACCCCGGCCACCTTCGAGAGCGCGCGCAGGTCCGCTGATGTGACCGAGGCCGTCCCCGGCACAAAGACGACCGCGTCGGCGCCGACTTGCGCCCAGGAAGCGGCTCGCTGGCCAGCCGACACCGACGCCGCGACCATGACGCTGAACGCGGCAAGTGTCACCGTCATGATCAGGGCAAGCGCGGGAAGCGCGGAGCCGGCCGGTGACCTGGCCGCGCGGGACAGTCCGACGAACCCGGCCGGCCCCCGGCGGCCTGATGCCGCGGCGGCCAGTGCCCTGAGCGGTGCGCGGTAGGCCCGGTTCACGATCAGCCAGATCGCGACGGCGACCAGGACGGCACTGGCCGCGAGGTACGGTGCCGTGCTGCCCGAGCCAGCGCCGCGGAGCCGGACGTCGGCGACCGCCGCGACCGCGACGACGAGCACCATCAGCTCGCCGACCAGCCTGCGCACCGATGGCCTGGTCAGCACCAGGTCGCGGCGCCGGCTGGCACTGTCGGCCTGCGGGCGGCGGTGCGCCAGAACGCAGATCACCGGCAGCCCGGCGATCGCCGCCAGGGCCGTCAGGCCACCCAGGAGCCAGACGTTCCCTCCGGCGCCGTCCGGCAGCAGCGCGATCGCGAGGATCGCTCCGCAGGCCAGGCCCGGGATGGCGACGCAGCAGGATCGGGCCAGCATCCGGCCGGCCAGCTGAGTCAGGCTTCCGCCCCGCACCCTGATCAGCACCAGTTCTGGCCGGTAAGCCTCGGCTGCCAGCGCGCTGCAGATCAGCAAAAGGATGACACCGGCCGTGAACAGCCCGACGACGAGCAGCGAGTCGGCCCCAGCGACACCCTGCCACTGGGCGCTGAATCCGGCCAGCCCGTCGGCCAGCCCGGTGCTGACCGCGGTGTGCTGCAGGGCTGTCGCGTTCAGCCTGATCTCGGCGTTGCGCACGGCCGGCGAGATCGCCATGGTCGCCACTCCCGCTTCGATCTGCGGGACATCCACGGCGGTGACGTCGGCTCCCAGCGGGAAGAACCACCAGAACCGCTCCACCTCGCCTACGTATGCGCTGGCAATCGCTGCGAGGTCGCCTGGTCCGGCGAAGACTCCGCTGAGCCAGTACGGCGCCTCAAGTTTTCCCTCCCGCACGGGCGTGCCGAGCGCGGGGTCGATCTGCCAGAATGACGATGCCGGGTCGACCGGCCGGACGATGCCGGTCACTCGCAGCCGGATCGGCGGGCTGCCGGTCTTAGCCGGGGTGAGGTCGACCACCGACCCGACCCGCAGGCTGAACCTGGTGGCCATGGCCTTGGTGACGGCCACGGCGAGCGTGACCGGCCGCGCGGGCGGACCCGGCCGGGTCGCCTCCTGACCCGGGAGCGCTCCGGCCACCAGCACGGAGTTCCTGGCGAGAGCGGTGCGGTACGCGACTTCGAGTATCGGCGGGTTGTCGGCGGCGGCCGATGGCGCCGCGTTCGTGACCTGCAAGGTCGGCAGCGTGAACCCAGCCCAGCGCCCGGCCGGAGCGAACAGCCGCGGGGACGGCAGGTCGGCCGCGAAGGCTCCGCTTAGCGCTCCGATCGCGGCCGCGGTCGGAGCCTCGGCTCCGGGCCCGATCTGAATGTCGGCCGTCACCAGTGCGCCGTCGTCAAGAGCCGGTGCCTGCGCGATCGCCTGCCTGGTCGCCACGTTGTCCGCCGAGACCAGCGCACGCGGGCCGCCGATCGAGATGAGGACGATCACCATGGCCACGCTGGCCAGGATCAGGGCCGGCCCGGGCCCGGCCTCGCCGACGACCACGCGGCGCACCGCCCTGGCCAGGGGCCGATGCTCACGCCGTGCGGCGATCGCATTCTGAGCGCCTCCCGCGCGGGCGCTCATGACTCATCCTCAAGCCGGATCCTGGCCGCGCCGCTGCCGCCTCGCGGCACGGCCAGCGTGACCGCGAGCGTAGGCACGGCCGCTACCGCCAGCGCGACCACGGCGGCAAGCAGCCATGGCACCTGCACGACGATCGGCGGGACCGGCCGGGCGGCGTGCGAGGTCAGGGCCACCGCAGGGATGATCACCTCGCTCAGGGCCGCGCCGAACAGCAGGCCGATGCCGCTCGTGATGCCTACCGTGAGCGCCTGCTCGATCCCGAGCAGGCGGGCAACCTGCCGGGGCGGCATGCCGAGCGCGTCGAGCAGCGCCACGTCGCGGGCGCGCTCGGCCGCGGTTGCGACGCTGGCCAGCAGGCCGATGACGGCCAGCAGAAGGGCCGCGATCGCGATGGCGAGCAGCGCCTGCTGCGACGCCTGGGAGAACGGGTCGGCGAGCAGGGCACGGGCCATCGCGGCCAGGCTGGCGATGGACCGGCCGGCCGGCAGGCCGGCGAAGGACGGCTGGCTGGTGGTGCGCAGCCACCACTCGGTCACGCCGACCGGCGGCGCGCCGGCCGCCTGGAGGGCGGCTTGCAGCGCACCCTGATCGACGAGCAGGCTGGGGCCGCCACCGCCGATCGTCGGCAGGTTACGCACGGCGGCGACCGGGGTGATCGGCACCGAGGTGCCGTCGATGCTCGCCTGCATGTGGTCGCCGATGCGCAGGCCGGTCGCCGCCAGCAGGCTGCGCGAGACCACGGCTGGCAGCGGCCTGCCGACCCCCGGATAGCTGTCTGACAGTGAGACGCCGACCGGTATCGCCGGCGAACCAGCCTGCCCGGAATTGAACACCATGACGACGCCGCTGCGGTGACCGGCGGCTGCCCGGACGAGCGACGGGGATCCACCGCCAGGGTTGCCGTTGCTGACGAAGAGCAGCGGCCTGCCGGGCGGAGCCAGGTCAAAGGCGCGGCCGCTGGCGGCGTCGCCGCCAGCGAGCGCCTGCCCGGCTGAGAGCGTCAGGGTATCGGCCGGGACGGCGATGCGCGGCGGGGTGAACTGGAGCGAGAACCCGGTGATCCGCAGCGGGTAGTCGGCGTGCCCGGATGCCGCGACGGCGACCGTCAGCGTATGCGGCCTGCCGTCGGCTGGCAGGCCTCCGGCTGGCAGCAGGTACCCGATCCCGGCCGCGTCGCTGAACTGGATGAACAGGCTCGGCTGCCCGATCGTCCCGCGGCTCAGCCTGGCGGTCAGCCGCACCGCGGCTGGCCGGCCCGGAACCTGGACGCCGGTCCGCGGCGCCGAGGCGGCAAGCCTGCTGAGCAGTGCGGGCGACGGCCCGGCGGCCTGCGCCGGGATGATCATGGCGGCTGCGCGGGCATTCAGCGCGAGCAGCGTGCCGACCGCACCGCCTGGCAGGCTGAACGGGGCACGGATGGCCGGCGTGCTCGCGGTCACTCCCGGCGCACCGGTGATCCTGCCCACCTGGCCGAGGCCGAGCGGCGCCGCGGGCGGCATCATGACCCGGGTATCCGCTCCGACGTCGAAGCTCGCCTGCGCCTGGACCGACCGCTGCCAGCTATCCCGCTGCGAGACGGTCATCACGGCCGCCGCGACCGCGAGCACGGCGACCAGGGTGGGTCCGGTCTGGCGGAGCGCGCGGCGGCTGATCTGCCAGGCGGCCACCGGCAGCGTCAGGCCACGGCCGCGAGCCGCGGTGCGGTCCGCCAACCGGGCCGCGAGCGGCAGGGCGCGCAGGGTCAGCAGCGCGCCTGCGACGAGCGCAAGCACCGGGGCGACGACCAGGATCGGATCGGCGCTGAGCGTCCCGTCCAGCCCGGTCGAGACCGGCCCCGCGGAGTGGATCAGCTGCCAGGATGCCGCCGCTGCCACGGCGACGACCGCCAGGTCGGCTCGCGCGTAGACGGCGGCGGCTATCCGGCGCTGCCGGCCCTGGCTGGCCCGGCGCCGCAGCGGGGACGGCGGGCGGCGGAGCCAGGGCAGCGCGATGACCGCCACGCAGCCGGCCGCGACGGCCACTGTGGCCAGCCAGACCGTGCCGGTCACGACCGGTGTGAGCCGCAGTCCGGCGCCGGCCAGCGGGCTTGACCGGATCAGTATCCGCGCGATCAGCACTCCGAGCCATGGTGCGGCGATCGCCGCAGGGACGGCGACGATCACCGCGTCGATCAGGCCGCGCCGGGCGAGCTGGATCCTGGACGCTCCGCGCGCGGCCAGCAGGGCCGCCTCGGCCTCGCGCCGCTGCGCCAGCAGCCGGACCGCGAGTGTGAGCGTCGCGACCGCGATGACCAGCAGGGTCAGCATTCCTGCCAGCAATTGCGTGCGGGCCACGACCAGGGCGGTCGCCAGCGCGATCAGCTCATCAGGCAGCCCGGTAGTCACGACAGCGTCGGGCAGGGCGGCCGAGTTGGGCAGCGCGGTGATCCTGGCCGCCAGCTGGTTCCCGGTCGCCGCCAGCCCCGACGTGCCCAGCCGGGCGACGTCCGGGATGCCGAGCCAGGTCGCCGACCTGACCGTCAGGTGGCCGCTGGCCGCCTCGGCCTGGCTGATCACGAGGGGGCCGGCGGCGACGAAGCCGCCGGCCGGCCGTGCGGTCGCGGTCCGCAGCGGATCCAGCATCCAGTACTCACTTGCCGGGTGGACCAGGCGGAAGATCCCGGTGATCCGCACCCGCACCGGCGCGCCCGTCACGATGTCGTGCAGGGTGAGCCGGTCACCTGTCGCCAGGCCGAGCACGCGGGCGGCATCCTGCGGCACGCACGCGGCTAACGGGTACCCGGCCGCTCCCTGGCAGCTGCCGCTGACCAGGTCGACATGCCCGGCCAGCCCCGGCAGGGAGATCAGCTGGGTCTGAAGCTGGACGGCGGCGGCCTTCCGGCGCGGCAGGTTCAGGATGGCGGACTGGAGGCTGACATCGATGGCCGCGTGCAGGCCGGGCCGCGGCCCGCGGATCAGGCCGGCGACCAGCCTGCTGGCCTGCCGGACGCTATCGCGGGTCACCGACGCCGTGACCACGATCGCCGAGCCCGGATTGCCGCTGAGCTCGCTGCGGGCCGCGATGGCGGTGACGGCACCGAAGAAGGACACGGTCGCGGCCGTGAACACGGCCGTGATCAGCGCGGTCAGGGCCACCGCGGAGAAGGCCACCCGGTGCGTGATCACGTGCCTCAGCGCCGGCGGCGGCCGCCGCGCTGCCTGACGTACCGCCATTGCTCCATTTCGTCATGTTCGAATGACGAATACGTAACGCTGTTGCGGTGAACTGCTAAAGATATCCGCCTGTGACAATGCTCCGCATGTGACCCTGCCCCGCGCTATGCCACCGGTCGGCCCGGGCAGCGGTTCCTGACGGCAGTCTCAGGCCCGGCCGGAGACCGTGCCGCGCGACGGCTGACCGGCACCGGGAACCGTACCGAATGGGTCACGAACGATCAGGGCTGAGGTGACGGCCCGCGCCCGGTGGCGCCGCTTCCGTAGACTCTTCTGACGTGGCCGACGCTGACACCGGCCAATGCTGACGCGGCCGGACGCTAGCGCAGACCGGACCTGGCGTGGACCGGACCTCGCGTGGACTGGACCTCATCCGGACCGGACCTCGCGTGAACCGGGCGCTGAGGCAGCCGACCCAGACCTGAAGGATGCGGGCTTTGAACGACGCCGACTCGAATGACGCTGGCCCCGACGGCGCGGCCGGCTCAGGGCAGCAGGGCGCGGGGCGGCATGGGCTGCCCCCGCAGTACGCACCTGCCGAGGTGGAGGCACGCCGGTACCAGGGCTGGGTAGCGGCCGGGCACTTCACCGCCGACGCGGCCTGCGCCGCGCCGTCGTTCACGGTCATGATCCCGCCGCCGAACGTGACCGGCTCGCTGCACATCGGCCATGCGCTCGACCACACCCTGATCGACGCGCTGGTGCGGCGCCGCCGGATGCAGGGATACAACACGCTGTGGCTGCCCGGCACCGACCACGCGGGCATCGCCACCCAGAACGTCGTCGAGCGCGAGCTGGCCGGCGAAGGGCTGAGCAGGCACGATCTTGGCCGGGAGGCGTTCGTCGAGCGCGTGTGGCAGTGGAAGGCCGAATATGGCGGCCGGATTCTCGGCCAGATGCGCCGCCTCGGCGACAGCGTCGACTGGACCCGCGAGCGGTTCACCATGGACGAGGGCCTGTCCCGTGCGGTCCAGACGATCTTCAAGCGGCTCTTCGACGACGGGCTGATCTACCGGGCGCAGCGGATCATCAACTGGTGCCCGCGGTGCATGACGGCGCTGTCGGACATCGAGGTGGACCACACCGACGACGACGGCGAGCTGGTCAGCATCAGGTACGGCGACGGCGACGGCTCGATCGTGGTGGCCACCACGCGGGTCGAGACGATGCTCGGCGACACCGCCGTGGCCGTGCATCCCGACGATCCGCGGTACAGCCATCTGGTGGGCAGCACCCTGGAGCTGCCGCTGACCGGCCGGCGGATCCCGGTCGTCGCCGACCCGCATGTCGATCCCGAGTTCGGCACCGGCGCGGTCAAGGTCACCCCCGCGCACGATCCCGATGACTTCGAGATCGGGCGGCGCCACGATCTGCCCAGCCTGACGATCATGGACGAGCGAGGCGTGATCACGGCGAACGGCCCGTTTCAGGGTCTGGATCGGTTCGAAGCCCGGCCGGCGGTGCTCGGCGCGCTCCGGGAACAGGGCCGGGTGGTCGCCGAGCGGCGGCCATACCTGCACGCCGTCGGGCATTGCGGCCGGTGTGCCACCACGGTCGAGCCGAGGCTCTCGCTGCAGTGGTTCGTCAAGGTCGGACCGCTGGCCAAGGCGGCGGGCGACGCGGTCAGGGACGGCCGGGTGCGGATCTACCCGCCGCAGCTCGCGGCGCGGTACTTCGACTGGGTCGACGACATGCACGACTGGTGCATCAGCCGCCAGCTGTGGTGGGGGCACCGGATCCCGGTCTGGTACGGACCGGGCGGCGAGATCCGCTGCGCCGGGCCGGATGACCAGGCGCCGGATGGCGATGGCTGGGTCCAGGATCCTGATGTGCTCGACACCTGGTTCTCCTCGGCGCTGTGGCCGCTCTCGACCCTGGGCTGGCCGGCCGACACCGCGGACCTGCGCGCGTTCTACCCGACCAGCGTGCTGGTCACCGGCTACGACATCCTGTTCTTCTGGGTGGCCAGGATGATGCTGGTCGGCCTGTACGCGATGGCCGACGCGGGTCCCGAGCAGTCCGTCCCGTTCCGGCAGGTGGCGCTGCACGGCCTGGTCAGGGACTCGCACGGCAAGAAGATGTCCAAGTCGCGTGGCAACACGGTCGACCCGCTCGACTGGATCGACCGGTTCGGCGCCGACGCGACGCGGTTCACGCTGGCCCGTGGCGCCAGCCCGGGCGGTGACGTCGCTATCAGCGAGGAGTGGGTGGCCGGCGCGCGCAACTTCTGCAACAAGCTCTGGAACGCGACCAGGTTCGCGCTGCTGAACGGGGCGGTGGCGGACCCGATCGCGGCGAGCAGTGCCGCGGCGGGCAGTGCCGCGGCGGGAGGGGCCGCGGCGGGAGGGACCGACCTCAGCGTTCCCGACCGGTGGATCCTGTCCCGGCTGGCCGCGGTCACCGCTGAGGTGGACGGGCTGTTCGAGGAATTCGAGTTCGCGAAGGTCTGTGACGCGCTCTACCACTTCGCCTGGGACGAGTTCTGCGACTGGTACCTGGAGCTGGCCAAGGCGGCGCTGAACGGCGACGACCAGGCGGCGGCCGGCCAGACCCGCGCGGTGCTCGGATATGTGCTCGACCGGCTGCTGCGGCTGGTCCACCCGGTGATGCCGTTCGTCACCGACGAGCTGTGGACCGCGCTCACCGGCGGCGAGTCGGTGATGGTCGCCACCTGGCCGGGTGCCCGGGTGCCGGCCAGGGAGGAGCGGCCGGGCCCGGCCGGGGCGCCGGTGCCTGGCGGGGTGGCTGCTGGCATGGCCGCGGTCGAGGTCTCGGTCCAGGGTCCGGCTGCCGATGCCGGTGTTGCCGCTCGTCCCGGCGGGATCTCGGTCCAGGGTCCGCTCGCCGCGATCGATCCGGCCGCCGAGGCAGCGATCGAGGCGCTGATGCGCCTGGTCACGCAGGTCCGCAGGTTCCGTGCGGACCAGGGGCTGCCGCCGTCACGGCCGGTTCCAGCGGTGCTGGCCGGCATCTCGGGCACCGCGCTGGCGGCGCATGAGCCCTCGATTCGCGCTCTGCTCAGGCTCACCGTTCCCGGGGCCGGCTTCAGCCCGAACGCCTCGGTTCAGGCCGAGGGCGTGACCGTGGAGCTTGACACGTCGGCCGGGATCGACGTGGCGGCCGAGCGCCGCAGGCTGGACAAGGACCTGGCCGCAGCGCGGGCCGATGCCGAGGTCTCGGAGCGGAAGCTGGCCAGCCAGTCGTTCGTCGACCGGGCGCCGGCCGACGTGGTCGCGAAGAGCCGTGACCGGCTGGCCGCCGCCCGAGCCGAGATCGCCCGGCTGGAGCAGCGGCTGGCCGGGCTGCCGGCCGCGGGTTCATGATCACGGAGTTTCGGCCGCGTATTTCGCGGCCTAGTCTCCATGATCTTCGGATGCGCCCCTCGATGGGGAGGCTGGGGACGTGACTGACGGGGCTGATGCGGCTGGGCGTGCGGCTGACCTGCGTGAGATCGAGCAGCTCATCCTGGCCAGGAGGCCCGAGCACTCGATCAACCCGTCCCTGGACCGGATCAGGGCGCTGACCGAGCTGCTCGGCGACCCGCAGCGGGCATACCCGGTGATCCATATCACCGGGACCAATGGCAAGACCTCCACGGCCCGGATGACCGAGACCCTGCTTCGCGTGCGCGGCCTGCGCACCGGCCTGTTCACCAGTCCGCATCTGGTCTCGATCACGGAGCGGATCTGCGTGGACGGCGAGCCGATCAGCCCGGAGCGGTTCGTCGAGGTGTACCGCGAGATCGAGCCCTATCTGCGCCTGGTGGACGAGAGCCAGCAAGTCCGGCTGTCGTTCTTCGAGGTACTGGTGGGGATGGCGTTCGCCGCGTTCGCCGACGCGCCGGTCGATGTCGCGGTCATCGAGGTCGGCATGGGCGGCACCTGGGACAACACCAATGTCGCTGACGGAACCGTCGCCGTGATCACGCCGATCTCTGTCGACCACGCGCGGCACCTGGGCGAGACGGTCGCTGCCATCGCGGCGGACAAGGCCGGGATCATCAAGCCGGGTGCGATCGCCGTCCTGGCCCAGCAGCCGCTCGACGCCGCGAGCGCTCTGCTGCGGCGCGCCGCCGAGGTCGGCGCCAGCGTAGCCCGGGAGGGCCTCGAGTTCGGCGTCATCGGCCGGGAGCTGGCCGTAGGCGGCCAGCGGCTGGCCATCAGGGGCCTGCTTGGTGAGTATCACGACCTGTTCCTGCCGCTGTTCGGCTCGTATCAGGCCGGGAACGCGGCCTGCGCGCTCGCCGCGGTCGAGGCGTTCGCCGGCGCCGCGGGATCGGCCGACGGACCGGCGGCGCTGGACACCGGACTCGTCTCCGACGCGTTCGCGATGATGTCGTCCCCTGGCCGTCTGGAGATCGTGCGGCGAAGCCCGGTCATCCTGATCGATTCCGCCCACAATCCCGGCGGGATGGCGGCGACCGTCGACGCGCTCACCGAGTCCTTCGGGTTCGGCGAGCTGATCGCCGTTCTCGCGGTGAGCGAGGACAAGGACGTGACGGGCATTCTCGACCAGCTTGAGCCGGCCGCCGCCGCCGTGGTCGTGACGGCCAACTCCTCAGGCCGGTCGATGCCTCCGGCCAGACTTGCCGACCTGGCCAGCCAGGTCTTCGGCCCGGACCGGGTGCACACCGCGACCAGGCTGGATGCCGCCATCGAGGTGGCGGTCGGCCTGGCCGACGAATCGACCGCCGCGGCTGGCGGACCGCTTCCCCGGCCGGTGCCGGGCCTGGGTTCCGGCTGGCCGGCTGGCGGTGCCGCGGTGCTGATCGCGGGATCCGTGGTCACCGCTGGTGATGCCCGGCTGCTGCTCACCGGCCGCGGCCCGGCCGGGCTGGCCGGGCCGGCGGCGGCCGGCGGCCGGCCGTCCGGTGCCGTGCGCGGCGGCCGGCCTGTTGACCAGGACGGCGGTCTGCCTGAGCGGCCGGAAGACGAGCTGGCCGGCGGGGCGGAAGGCGCGGGCAGCGGGGGAGACGCGTGAGACGGCTCTGCGCCATCGTGCTGATCCTGGAATCGATCGTGATCGCGCTGGCGATCGTGCCCGCGATCAAGCTCGAGCACGCGTCGGCGCGGGACGCCGGGCTGGCCGGCGGCGTGGCCGCCGTCGTCGCGATCGCCGCGGCAGCTGTGGCCAGGCGGCATCTGCCGTGGACTCTGACGGTCGGCAGCCTGCTTCAGGTGCTTATTATCGCGGCCGGCGCCGTAGTACCCGTTATGTATATTCTTGGCGGGATCTTTACACTGCTCTGGATAACCGGCATCTGGCTCGGCCATCGGGTCGAAAGCGCGTCATAACTCCACCGCAACCTCCCCATGCTGCCGCGGGCCGACTTGCCTCGGATTCGTTACCTGATTCAGCCGTGCCCTTTACGGAATGACGCCACAACTCCGGGTAAGCTCTTTTACTGTGGATCGCCGTGCGCCCGCGTGATGCGAATACGGGCCCAATGCGGCGATACCGATCATCTGTTTGATCCCATAGGGAAGGTTCTCGTTCCTGATGAGCAACGCGCTGGCCTTTCTGGGCCGTGACATGGCCGTCGACCTGGGCACCGCTAACACCCTCGTGTACGTCCGGGGTCGCGGGATCGTGCTGAACGAGCCGTCCGTAGTGGCGCTGAATACTAATACAGGGCAGATCGTCGCGGTCGGCCTCGAGGCTAAACGGATGATCGGCCGGACACCGGGAAATATCATCGCCGTCCGGCCTCTCAAGGATGGCGTGATCGCCGACTTCGATGTCACTGAACGCATGCTGAGGTATTTCATCCAGAAAGTTCACAGGCGCGGCGGGCTCGCTAAGCCGCGGATCGTAATCGCTGTGCCCAGCGGTATTACCGGGGTGGAGCAGAGCGCGGTCAAGGAGGCCGGCCATCAGGCGGGCGCCCGGCGCGTCTACATCATCGAGGAGCCGATGGCCGCGGCGATCGGGGCCGGCCTGCCGGTCAACGAGCCGACCGGGAACATGGTGGTCGACATCGGCGGCGGCACCACGGAGGTCGCCGTCATCTCGCTCGGCGGCATCGTGACCGCCCAGTCGATCCGGGTCGGCGGCGACGAGCTGGACCAGGCGATCATCACCTTCGGCAAGAAGGAGTACTCGCTGATGCTCGGCGAGCGAACCGCCGAGGAGATCAAGATGGCGCTCGGGTCGGCGTATCCGGCCAGGGACGAGCCGAGCGCGGAGATCCGCGGCCGGGACCTGGTCAGCGGGCTGCCGAAGACCGTGGTGATCTCCGCCGAGGAGATCCGGCGCGCGATCAGCGAGCCGCTGGCGGTGATCATCGACACGGTGCACACCACGCTGGACAAGTGCCCGCCAGAGCTGGCCGGCGACGTGATGGACCGGGGCATCGTGCTGACCGGCGGCGGCGCCCTGCTTCGCGGCCTTGACCAGCGGCTGCGTGAGGACACCGGAATGCCGATCCATCTCGCTGACAGTCCGCTCGACTCGGTGGCGATGGGGACCGGCAAGTGCGTCGAGGACTTCGACACGCTGCGCCAGGTACTTGTGCCTGAGTCCCGCCGCTAGGCCGAGGTGGTCGCAGTGCGTGACACGCGACTGAGCCGGCTGGTGCTCGGCGCGGCGCTGATCGCCTCGCTGGCCCTGATCGCGATCAGCTACTCCAGCGGCGCCTCCCCGCTGGTCCGCGGAATGCGCGGCATCGCCGGCTCGGTGTTCGGCGGCGCGGAGCGGGCGGTCAGTGGCCTCACCCAGCCGGTAACCAGGTTCTTCGGCTCAGGCCTGGCCGCGGCGGGCAGGAACGGGCAGGTCGCCGCGCTCCAGCGGCAGCTCGTCAGGATGCGGGCCGAGCTGAGCGCGACCCGGCTGACCAGGGCGGAGTACCGGCAGCTTGACCGGCTGCTGCCGGTGGCCGGCACGGGCCGCTACCGGGTCGTGGCGGCGTCGGTGATCGCGTTCGGCCAGGGTTATCAGCAGACCGTGACGCTGGACGCTGGCGGTGCCGACGGCGTGCGGCCAGGGCAGACCGTGCTCGACGCGGACGGCCTGGTTGGCCAGGTCATCGCCGCGACCGGCCAGACCTGCACCGTGCTGCTCGCCAGCGACGCCAGCTCCGTGGTCGGCGTCCGGCTGGCGCCCAGCGGCCAGATCGGCTGGGTGACCGGTGCTGGCCGGAGCGGCACCGGGGCGGGGCTGCTCCGGCTGGCCGTGCTCGACCCGGCCGCCGTGCTGACCCCGGGCGAGCAGCTAGTCACAGCCGCGTCCGTGCACGACCGGCCGTTCGTGCCTGGCGTTCCGGTCGGCGTCGTGGCCGCCGTGCGGAACCGGGCCGGGGCGCTGACGTCTGAGGCGCTGGTACGCCCCTACGCCGACCTGACCGCGCTCGGCGTGGTCGGAATCGTAGTGGCCCCGCCGCGGCACGATCCGCGGTACTCGGTCCTGCCGCCGCGCCCGGCGGCGAGGCCGACGCCGACGGTCACGGTGACCCGCGGCGGCAAGCCGGCCGGCGGCGGCGGACCTTCCACCTCGCCAAGCCCGTCAGGGCACTGACATGCGACGCACCGTGACCGCCGCGCTCGCGCTCGGCGCCGTGCTGCTGATCCAGCTGACATTCGTGAACGGGCTGGATCTGCCCGGCGGGGGCCGGCCCGATCTGGTACTGCTCTGCGTGATCGCGCTGGCCATGGTCGGCGGCCCGACGGCGGGCACGCTCGCCGGGTTCTGCGCCGGGCTCGCCCTGGACCTGGCGCCACCAGCCACCGAGCTGGCCGGGCAGTACGCGCTGGTGCTGTGCCTGGCCGGGTACTGCTGCGGCAGGCTGCGGTTCACGCTGCGCCGATCGGCCACGGCGGCGCTGGCCGTCGCCGCGCTGGCCGCGGCCGCGAGCGAGGCCGTGGCGGCCGGCCTGACGCTGGCGCTTGACTCGCCCGAGGTGACCGGGTCCGCGGTCGCGCAGCTGCTGCCATCGGCCGTGCTCTACGACGTGGCGCTGAGCCCGCTCGTGCTCCTCATTGCCGTGCGGGCGGCTGCCGTCCTCGGCGCGAGGGCGGCTGACCAGGCCGATGCTCCCGCGCTTGAGCGCGGCGGCAGCGCTGGCCCGGCGGGAGTCACCGCGCCTGGCACGTCACGCCGGGCTGGCCTGGGCGTGGCTGGCCTGGGCGTGGCTGGCCTGGGAGTGGCGAGCGGGGGAGCCGGCGCCACGGGCAGCCTGAGACCGGCCGCCGACGCCAGCGTGGCCGGTGCAGTGGGATGGCTCTCAGGTCCGGCTACATCGCGCCGGGCGCGCCGGGCGCAGGAGCGCCGGACGGCGCTGCTGACCGGAGCGGCCTCGCGCAGAGGCGACGTGTGGGTGGGCCGGCGGCCGGCCGGCGTACGCGCCGGGGCTCCGGCCGCCGGCCCGCGTGCTGCCGCGCCGGTCAGGCTCCGCCCGGCCGGCGGGGTGGCCGGTTCCGCCAAGACGGCTGGCCCTACCGGCCAGCACAGGCCGGCTCCGCCCGCTCGCCCGGTCCGTCTCGGACTGGCCGATGCGCGCCGCGGGCAGCGCCGAGGCAGGCGCGACGGCCTGCCGGGGCAGGGCGCTGGGCACGGAGGCGCGGTCCGGCCGGGTCTGGTCTGGCCGGCTCGGCCCAGGTTCCGCGCTGCCCGGAGCCTGGCGGTCGCCGCC
>DATNIU010000002.1:0-3054 GCA_035604275.1 Streptosporangiaceae bacterium
GGGGGCCGGTAGAGGTCCGAGTGCCGGAGCGGGCTCGCGAGCCGTGCCGGAGCCGGGTGCGGGGGCCGGGCTTGTTGCGACGCCAGAGCCGGGCGTGTGGGCGGGGCCAGACGGTCAGCGGCGGGCGTGGCGCGGGGTGATCGGTGAGTATGCCGCTCACCTGCCGGACATCCCGCCGGGCGCCGCGGTCTCCCTCGGCGAGGGCGGGACGCCGCTGCTGGCGGCGCCGGCGCTCTCGGCGATGACCGGCTGTCAGGTCTATCTCAAGATCGAGGGGATGAATCCGACCGGCTCGTTCAAGGACCGCGGCATGACCGTCGCGGTCACGCTGGCCGCGGTCCGCGGTGCCAGCACGGTGATCTGCGCCTCGACCGGCAACACCAGTGCCAGCGCGGCCGCGTACGCCGCACGGGCGGGACTTGGCTGCGTCGTGCTGGTGCCTTGCGGCAAGATCGCGCTCGGCAAGCTGGCCCAGGCGCTGGCCTATGGCGCGCGGCTGCTTCAGGTGAGCGGGAACTTCGACGACTGCCTGGAACTGGTACGCAAGCTGGCGGTCGACTATCCGGTGGCGCTGGTCAACTCGGTCAACCCGGACCGGCTGGCTGGGCAGAAGACCGCCGCGTTCGAGGTGATCGAGGCACTTGGCGACGCCCCGGACGTGCACTGCCTGCCGGTCGGCAACGCGGGCAACATCGCTGCCTACTGGATGGGCTACTCCGAGTACCTGGCGGCGGGCCGGTCTACCCGTGCCCCCCGGATGCTCGGTTTCCAGGCCGCGGGCGCTGCACCGCTGGTGACCGGTGAGCCGGTGCGCGATCCGGTGACCGTCGCCAGCGCGATCAGGATCGGCAACCCGGCCTCCTGGCAGCTCGCCGAGGCGGCCAGGACGGAGTCCGGCGGCCTGTTCGACGCGGTGACCGACGAGCAGATCCTGGCGGCCTACCGGCTGCTCGCCGCCCGCGAGGGCGTGTTCGGCGAACCGGCCTCGGCGGCTGCGGTGGCCGGATTGCTCCAGGCCGGCCGGAACGGCCAGGTCCAGCCTGGCTCGGTCGTTGTCTGCACGATCACGGGGACCGGGCTGAAGGATCCGGACACCGCCGTGGCCGGCCTGCCCGAGCCGGTGCCGATCCCGCCGGATGCGGCCGCGGCCGCCGCGGCGCTCGGTCTGGAGTGAGCATGCGGCAGCAGCGACGGCCGGGCTGCTCCGGGGTACCGCGTGAGCCCGACATGTCGTGCCACGCCGACGCCGCGCGATGATCTTGCCGGAGCGGTTGTGATCTGGCCGGACCGGCCGGTGCGGGTGCGGGTGCCGGCGACCAGCGCCAACCTCGGTCCTGGTTTCGACTCGCTCGGCCTGGCGCTCGGCCTGCACGACATGGTGCACGCCCGAGTCACGCGGGCGGGCCTGGCGATCAAGATCTCCGGAGTCGGGGTCGAGAACACCCGCAGGCGAGAACGGCATCTAATCGTCCGCGCGATGCGAGCCGCGTTCGAGCAGGTGGGCGAGCAGCCCACCGGTATCTCGCTGATCTGTGACAACGCGATTCCGCAGGGCTTCGGCCTCGGGTCATCAGCCGGCGCGATCGTGGCCGGCGTGCTCGCCGCCCGAGCGCTGTGCGGCGAGCACGGGCGGGACCGGCTGGCCGATGACACCGTGCTCGACCTCGCGGCCAGGCTCGACGGTCACGGCGACAACGTGGCAGCCTGCCTGGCCGGAGGACTGACCATCGCCTGGTCGACGCCGACCGGGTTCCGGTGCGCCAGGCTGGCCCCGCTGACCACGCTCGCGCCGGTGCTCTGCGTTCCTGAGGTCCCACTTGCGACTGCGCAGGCGCGCCAGGTGCTGCCGTCCACCGTGCCGCACGCCGACGCCGCGCACAACGCGGCCCGCGCTGCCCTGCTGATCTCGGCGCTGACCATGGACGCCGGGCCACTGCTCGACGCGACCGAGGACTTCCTGCACCAGCGTTATCGTTCGGCAGCGATGCCGGAATCGGCCCGCCTGATGGCCGCGCTCCGCGAGGCAGGCGTCCCGGCTGTGATCTCCGGCGCCGGGCCGGCCGTGCTCGCGCTCACCGTGTCCGGTGTCACCGCAGGTCCGGACGATGTCGCCGCGATCGCCGCCCAGTCAGGCTCCGACTGGACGGTGGTCGCACTGGACATCGACCGCCACGGCGCCGTCATCGAGAGCACCTGAGCCCGCCGCCCCAGCGGCCTAGTCAAAGCGCGTATTCATCACGGTTTTTCATGATGAATACGCGGTTCCACCAGGCGTGCGCGCCGCGCAGTGCCGTTGCTACGTTGCCGCCATGGGGTTTCGGGTGCGCTGGTCCCGCCGAGCGCTGGTGATAGCGGTGATCGCCGGGGTTCTCGCCGTCGGCGGGGTGATCGCGGGCGTGTCTGTGGCTGGTCGGCCTGCTCGGTACAGCGCGCGGAACGTGCGGATCGCGGTGCTTGACGGGCCGCGGAACAGCGACCATGTGGTGCTCGACGGCACGTTCTTCACCCCGGGCGGGGCCGGGCGGGTGCCCGCCGTTCTGCTGGCACACGGGTTCGGCGAGACCAAGGACTCGGTGCGGGGCGAGGCCATCGGGCTGGCGCGGGCCGGGTTCGCCGTGCTGACCTGGTCAGCGCGCGGCTTCGGGGCCTCGACCGGCCAGATCGCCCTCGATTCTCCGGACTACGAGGTCAAGGACGTCGAGCAGCTGGTGACCTGGCTGGCCAGGCAGCCGCGGGTGCTGCTCGATCACCCCGGCGATCCCAGGGTCGGCATCGCCGGCGCCTCCTACGGAGGCGCGATGGCGCTGCTCGCGGCCGGCTACGACCACCGGATCGACGCCGTGGTGCCCGAGATCACCTGGAACAACCTGGCGACCGCGCTGTTCCCCAACGCCGCGGGCGGCCCTCCCGTCGACGGGGTGCTCAAGAAGCAGTGGGCCGGCCTGCTCTTCACCCAGGGGACCGCGGGGTTCGGAGTTAGCGGGGTAACGCCCGGCCTGGCCGGGACAGCTGGGGCCGGGGGGACCGGGGCCGGGGGGACCGGGAGCGGCAGGA
>DATNIU010000003.1:0-58140 GCA_035604275.1 Streptosporangiaceae bacterium
GGCCTCGGGGCCGCCGGGTCTCCGGGCCGCCGGGTCTCCGGGCCGCCGGGTCTCCGGGCCGCCGGGTCTCCGGGCCGCCGGGTCTCCGGGTCTCCGGGTCTCCGGGATCTCGGGCGTCCGGGCGTCCGGGGCCTCGGGGCCGCCGGGCCTTACCGCGTCCCGACGGGCCAGTTCCGGTACCAATGAGATTCATTGGCTGGACAACCTCTCGGCCTGGAGCGACTATAGGCAGCATGTCGGAGTCGGATGCCGTTCCCCTTCCGCGCGAAGGAGAGGTCTTCTTCGATGTCCGAGGGGCGGCCCGCAGCATGCGGCTCAGCTGGTACGCGGAAAGCAGGGTCGCCGTGTTCAGCATCTGGCAGGGCGACCGCTGCACCGGGACCTTCCGGCTGCCATTCAAGGATCT
Organism: Streptosporangiaceae bacterium; assembly: GCA_035604275.1. Classification (GTDB taxonomy): domain Bacteria; phylum Actinomycetota; class Actinomycetes; order Streptosporangiales; family Streptosporangiaceae; genus Chersky-822. The sequence continues at coordinate 407 of DATNIU010000003.1, forward strand.
GGCCAGGATGGCAGAGACGCTGCAGCGCGGCCCCCAGCCTGGCCCGGCAGGTCGCGGGCCTGCTCAGCCGGTCAGGGCGGGCAGCAACATGCCGTCGCAGGTGCCGGCCTTCCCTGAGCCGAACGGCTTCCAGCCGCCAGACGGCCTGCAGGGCTACAGCGGCTACGCAGAGCCCGGCAGCTACCCACGACACAGCAGCTACCCTGCGCACGCCACTCGCCGGGAATCCGGTAGCTTCCCGGTGACCAGCGGCTCCCCGGCAGACGGCGACTTCCTGGCAGCCACAGGACACCGGGCGTCTGGCGAGCACCGCCTGGCAGGCGATCGCCGGGCAGCCACTGGATACCCGGTGACCGGCAGCTACCAGGACCACGGCGGCTACCCCGATCCGGCCGCCCGCCCAGATCACACCGCCAGCCTCGATCACGCCAGCCTCGATCACGCCAGCCTCGATCACGCCGCCTTCCCAGACGGCGGCGACTATCCAGGTGATGCCGCCTACCACGGTCACGCTGTCCGCCGAGACCAGACCGGCTACCCGGAGCAGGGCGGGCCCCCCGAGCGGGCTGCCTACTACTCCGCGGCCGGCGGGCGCTCTGACCCGTATCGCGAGACGTACAGCGACCCGGTCGGGGACACCTATGGGGATGCTCCTGGCTACCCCCGGTACGCCGACAGCGCCAGCCGCAACCGCGCCGCCATGTACCCCGCAGGGCGCCACGATACGGGCGGTCCCGGTCACGAGGTAAGGGCCGGCCTGCCGGACTACACGAGCACCCAGGGGAATGCTCGCCGTTACACCGACGATCGCCCTTACGCCGATCCGCGCGACCAGGCCGGCCTTCCCGGCCACGGCCAGGGCCGCGACCGGGAATATCAGCGTCCCGGCGAGATTCCCGTTCATGTCCCGGCGTCAGCCACCCCCGGATTCCGAGCCAATCCCGCTGAGCGCGGCTACGACGAAGTAGCTCTGGCCGGTCATCGTCAGCCGGCCAGAGCACTCGCCGCGGACCCGGGACGCGAGGGGTGGATGGCCGCGCCGACGATGTCCGGCACCTGGTCAGGTACCGATGCCGAGCTGACCGGCGGCCCGGAAGCCGGAACGGCGGACTTCCCATCCGTACCGGCCAGGAACGGGCCGCCCGCGCGGGACAGGGGAGCGCATACCGGCTACTGAGGCCTCCTGCGCTTCATCACCACCGCGGATCCTGGGCCGAAGCCGATCGCGGGCGTCGCTGGCCGAGCCGTTCCACGGATTCCTGACCGTCCCGTTCGGCCGCCGCGAAACTCGCCGCTGGCCGACGGCGCCAGGCCGCGGCATTTACCATCGCTAGGCCAGCCTAAGCGGATCGCAATCGACACCAGGCAGCCAGGCCGGATTCCGTGTCCTGCGCCACGGCCGGAACTGGCCGCGAAAGTGGCGTGCGGGCATAGTGGCGACAGTCGTCAGCGGTCCCGGGGTCGGCGCGCAGGCAGGGCGAACCCCCGTTCCGGCCGGGCAGGAGGCGCCGCGCCGAATCCGCGTTCAATGAGCGCTCCGAGCGCTCTGAGAAATTGACCAGCCACCGTCTGTTATGAACCTGGGGCTGGCGGGAATATTGTCGCGGTTGGGGAAGGGGGAAACACACGTGGCACAGAAGGTCTCCGTCACATTCGCTTGTGACTACGACTCAAAAGAGATTCCCAACGGCGAGCATCTGACTCGATCGTTCAGCCTCGATGGCCGGGACTATGAAATCGATCTCTGCGAGAAGCACAGCCAGAAGTTCGACGAGGTGGTCAAGCGCTTCGCGGACCGGGCACGCAAGGTATCGACGAAGATGGGCCGGACCAAGCGCAGGACGACGGCTCATCGCCGGCGGAGCGCGGAGATCCGGGCATGGGCAAAGCGCACTGACATGGAAGTCAGTGATCGCGGCCGGATTCCCGCGCAGGTCATTGCCAAGTACGAGGCGAATCACTAGTCGTCGCGAGGCGGCGATCGCCGGTGGCCGGCACCCAAAGGGGGGCCGGCCGCCGGTGCCTGGGCTCACCGCTCTGGCGCGGCGCGCGGTGACCGGACGTCAGCTTGTCGCGCCGGGCTGATCGGTCAGCCGCACCGGGCTTACCGCGGCAGCGAGCACCTGGGCGTTCGGCAGCAGAACCTGGCCCTCAGCGGTCTCCAGCCGGACATAGGTGATGCTGAACTCGGTGACCGTGCCCTCGATCGTCCCGGCCAGGGCTCCGGACCTGACCCGGACCCGATCACCGACTCTGAACGGCCGCGCGAACTGGAGCATTACGCCGGCGAACAGATTGGCCAGTGACTGCTGCGCGGCGATGCTGATCAGCACGCCGGTGACGGCCCCGCCGACGACAAGCTGCTTGACCGGGAAGCTGAGCATCGCCAGCGTGACGATGGCGACCACGCTGATCCCGGCCAGCACCATGACGTAGCGCCCGACAGCCGCATAGGCAGCGCCGATCACGGTCTGCAGCATCGACCGCGCCCAGGTCGCGAATCCGAACGCCGAGACCAGGCCGAGCACGCAGAACGCGGCCGCGCCCGCGATCGTGATGACATGGCCGGTGGCCGGCTGAATGACGAAATGACCCATCGTCGCGGTCTTCGGCGTGCTCTTGTCCAATGGCACGCCCATCATGCGCACGGCTTCCAGACAGGCCACCGCGAGGACGAGGGTGAGGATCGCCCGCCAGGGCGTGCTGCGCCGCCCGGCATGATCGCCGCCACTGGCCGCGTCAACGTGCCGGCCCTGCTGCCGCTCCACGGGCTTAACCGTACCGAGACAGCGTAAACGCGTGGTCCCGGAGTCCCGCGAAGGGCGGGATCTCCGGGACCACGCGTCCGGCTGCTGCCAGTGTGCCGCCTAGCCGCCGAGGTTGAACAGCGGCTTGCCGACGGGGAATACCGGCTTGCCCTTGAGGCCGTTCATCACGCCCGCCGCGGACGCGTACCAGGCCACGGCGGCCGTGATGATTCCGACGATGCCGGCGATCATGATCATCTTAGAGTTGGTCGGGTCTGGCGGCAGGGCAGGCGCCTTGGTAGTGAAGTTCCCGATGACGAGGAAGATCTCGGTGATCTCCAGGGTCAGGAAGACACCGAAGACCGCCACGTTCACCTGGGTGCTGATGATCAGCATGTACGTGTTGAAGATCAGGAAGGCGAGCACGATCCAGCCCAGGTCCTTGTTCAGCTCGAGCGCGTTGAAGCCCTTGGCGGCCGCCGCGTCCGGCACGGTGACGTGCAGCCACAGGCCGAGGCCGATCCAGAACCCGCCATAGGTGGAGAACGCCGTCGCGCCGAAGACGTTCTTGTTCTTGAATTCCCACATGCCGGCCAGCAACTGAGCGATGCCGCCGTAGGCGATCGCGTATCCCCACCAGTCAAAGCCGGTGCTGGACTTCGCCCAGCCCGCGTTGACGGCGGAGAGCAGGAACGTGGTCAGTGCGAAGGCGGCCAGGCCGAGTGGCGCCGGGTCTGCGACGGCCAGGGCCGGAGAGGCGGGAGACTCATCGGTTGTGGTCACGTAGGTCCTCCTCAGGAGGTTGGTGCCGTCCCGCAACTGGCATGCCGGAACGGCGGCGGGGGTTTCTGGAAACCGTGCAAATCTGGAAACCGTGCAAATACATCATCGACGGCCATGAAGACCGATACGACGAACGACCGGCTGAGGTGGGATGAACTATTGTAAAGCGGAAACCGCGGCAACTTCGGAAGTTTCGGACGTCGCCTAAATAATTGCCCATATACCGGCCTTTCTGCCTCCATACTGGCTGACCCACCAGACCCAGATGGAAGATCTGCACTGAGCGTAACTCTGGCACAGCGTTTGCGGGAGACCCCAGATGGCAAGAATATGCCGGAACTCAGGACAACACAGGACCGGCCACCCACGTCGGCCCGGACCTCAGCGCGAGGCGGCCGGCCTATCGGGACTTCAGGGTGGTCCTCCGGGCGGGTCGCGATCTCAGGGTGAGGCGAGCCGCCCTAGCTGAACCGGGACCTCTGCCGCGGCCGCCCGGTCCAGCAGGTAGAGCGTCTGCTGCCGGCCTCGCGCGCCAGCCGCAGGGACCTGGACCGGTCCGGCACCCGACAGCGCCAGCCGCACGGCACCGGCTTTCTCGGCACCCGATGCGAGGATCCAGACGTCAGACGCGGCGCAGATCGCGGGCAGGGTGAGCGACAGCCGGGTGGGCGGTGGCTTAGGCGCGCCGCGCACAGCCACCACCGTCCGGTCCTCCTCGTACAAGGCCGGCAGGCCGGGGAAGAGCGACGCCACATGTGCGTCAGGGCCGATGCCGAGCAGCAGCACGTCGAAGCCTGGCACGCCGCCGCGATCCTGCGGCTGGGCCGCGGCTCGCAGCCAGCCGGCGTACCGCTGGGCGGCCGCTTCGGGGTCGGGCCCGTCCGGGCCGTCCGGGCCGGGCATCGGATGCACCCGGTCCGGCCTGACGTCCACGTGGTCGAGCAGTGCGGCGCGGGCACCGGTCTCATTCCGCTCCCCGTCGCCCCCCGGCAAGAATCGCTCGTCGCCCCACCAGATCTCCACCCGCCGCCAGTCCACGGCGTCCCTGGCCGGGGCGGCTGCCAGCTCGGCCAGCACCCGGGTGCCGATTCCGCCGCCGGTCAGCACGAGCGATGCCAGGCCCTTGGCGCCGACCGCGTCGACCAGCCTGGTCACGAGCCTGGCGGCGACCGCCTTGGCGAGCAGCTCGCCGTCGTGGTGGATCAGGATCTGCGGAACAGCGATGGCGTTACCTCCGATCTGTCGTGCCGCGCCGCGGCCGGGCCAGCGCCGTGGTTAGGACTGCGCCGCGGGTTAGGACTGCACCGCGGGTTAGGACAATACTGCCGCGCCGTCCGCGGCGAGCACGGCCAGGACCTCGCCGTAGACCTCGTCGGGATCCAGCCTGCGCAGTTCCTCGCCGAGCAGCTCGGACGTCTCCCTGCGGTGCAGCGCCACGTTCCGCTCGGGCTCGCCAGGGCGGGACAGCGTGGCATGCCTGCCGTCCGGCCTGCTGATGACGATCTCACCGTCGTCGGCGGAGAAACTGACCCCGGTGATTCCCGGGCCGTCTGAGACGATCCGCTGAACAGGCACTCGAAGGCGGTCAGCCAGCCAGGCGGCGATTAGCTCGGCGCTCGGGTTGTCCGCCTCGGCGCTGACCGCCGCGGCGGAGATCTCGCCGTGCGGCCGGTCGAGCGTCGCCGCCAGCAGCGACCTCCACGGCGTCGTCCTGGTCCAGGACAGGTCGGTGTCTCCCGGCCGGTACCGGATCGCTTGCTGCCTCAGCGCCTCCCGTGGCGCGCTGCTCGACGCCGCGTCGGTGATCCGCCGCTGTGCGAGCACGCCAAGCGGATCGGCGGCCGGCGCCGACGGCCCGGCGCCAGGCCACCAGGTCACCACCGGGGTGTCGGGAACGAGCAGCGGCATGACCACGGAGTCAGCGTGCATGCTCAGCTCGCCGTAGATCCTGAGCACGACCATCTGGCCGGCCGCGCTCTCACCGACGGTGATCTCGGCGTCCAGCCGCGACGCGGAGCGGCCGTCCCTGGCGATCAGGCCGAGCACCCGGCACGGATGCTCCCGCCCGGCCTGGGTGGCCGCCTGCACGGCGTCGTGCTGGGCCGACTCGTCGGTCATGATGATCAGGTTCAGTACCACGCCGGTCGCCAGGCCACCGAGCTGCTGGCTGGCCCGGATCAGCTCGGTCCGCACCTCGCTGGCGGTGGTGTCGGTCAGGTCACGCCGCATCGCCGGTTTCCTTTCCGCGGCCGGCTAGAGCCGTCGCCAGGCCCGGCCGTCGCGTGCCATCAGGGCATCCGCGCTGGCCGGCCCGCTAGAGCCGGCCAGGTACTGCTCGGGCTTGCCGGTGGCCGCCCAGAATTCCTCGATCGGGTCCAGGATCATCCAGGACAGCTCCACCTCCTCGTGCCTGGGGAACAGCGGCGGATCGCCGACCAGGACGTCGAGCAGCAGCCGCTCGTAAGCCTCGGGACTGGCCTCGGTGAACGACTCGCCGTAGGCGAAGTCCATGTTCACGTCCCTGACCTCCATCGCCGAGCCTGGCACCTTGGAGCCGAACCGCAGCGTGATGCCCTCATCGGGCTGGACCCTGATCACCAGGGCATTCTGGCCGAGCTCCCTGGCGTCGGTGGCGTTGAAAGGCAGGTGCGGCGCCCGCTGGAAGATGACCGCGATCTCCGTCATCCTGGTCGGCAGCCGCTTGCCGGTGCGCAGGTAGAACGGGACGCCGGCCCAGCGCCTTGTGTCGACGCCGAGCCTCACGGCGGCGTAGGTCTCGGTCCGCGAGTCGGCCGCGATCCCGTCTTCGGAGAGAAAGCCGCGGACGGGAACTCCGCCCTGCCAGCCGGCCGCGTACTGGCCGCGCGCCGTGCCGGTCGCCAGGTCGTCGGGGATCTGCACCGCCGACAGCGCCTTCTGCTTCTCGTTGCGCAGCGCGTCGGAGTCGAACGAGACCGGCTCCTCCATCACCGTCAGCGCCAGCAGCTGGAGCAGGTGATTCTGGATCACGTCCCTGGCGGCGCCGATCCCGTCGTAATAGCCGGCCCGGGCGCCGATGCCGATGTCCTCGACCATCGTGATCTGGACGTGGTCGACATACCGGCGGTTCCAGATCGGCTCGAACAAGGTGTTGGCGAAGCGGAGCGCCAGCAGGTTCTGCACCGTCTCCTTGCCCAGGTAATGGTCGATGCGGAAGACCGAATGCGGCGGGAAGACGATACCGAGCATGTCGTTGAGCTCGCGGGCGCTGGCCAGGTCGTGCCCGAACGGCTTCTCGATCACCACCCGGCGCCAGCCGCGCGCCGACGGCACGCCGTTCAGCCCGGCCCGCTGGAGCTGGCGCACCACGGTGGGGAACTGGCCTGGCGGTACCGACAGGTAGAACGCGCAGTTGCCGCCCGTGCCACGCTCGGCGTCCAGCTTGGCGACCGTGTCGGCCAGCCGGTCGAAGGCCGCCGGATCGGAGAACTCGCCGGGCACGAACCTGACACCCTCGCGCACCTGCTGCCAGACCGTCTCGCGGTACGGGGTCCGCGCGTACTCGCGGACCGCGTCGTGGGTTAGCCGCGCGAAGTCCTCGTCGGTCCAGTCTCTGCGGGCAAAGCCGACCAGCGAGAAGCCGGGCGGCAGCAGTCCCCGGTTGGCCAGGTCGTAGATGGCCGGCAGCAGCTTCTTGCGAGCCAGGTCACCGGTGACGCCGAACATTACGAGCACGCTCGGCTCGGCGACCCTGGGGATCCGGCGATCGCGCGGGTCGCGCAGCGGGTTGATATGCTGACCGGCCAGCGAGACGGCCGACGACGTCAGGTACGGCCTGATCGGCTGGCTGGTCATCGGCCGGCGGCGACCGGCTGCCCAGTCCGGCTGGCGTCCATCTGCTTGCTGATCGTGCCAAGCATCTCGACCCAGGAGTCGGTGAACTTCTGCACGCCTTCCTCCTCGAGCACGCGCACGACGTCGGCGTAGCTGATGGCCAGCGCCTCCAGGTCGTCAAGCACCTGCCTGGCCTGTCCGTAGCTGCCCTCGATGGCGTTGCCGCGCAGCACCCCGTGATCCTCGGTGGCGTGCAGGGTCGCCTCCGGCATCGTGTTGACCGTCTGCGGCGCCGCCAGCTCCTCGACGTACATGGTGTCCCGGTAGGCCGGGTCCTTGGTACTCGTCGAGGCCCACAGCGGACGCTGCGCCCGGGCGCCGCGGGCGGCCAGCGCCTGCCACCGGGCGCTGGCGAATCGCTCCTCGAACATCTGATACGCCAGCCGGGCGTTGGCGATCGCCGCCTTCCCGCGCAGTGCCTGGGCCTCGGGACCGCCGATCGCGGCCAGCCGCCGGTCCACCTCGGTATCCACCCGGCTGACGAAGAACGAGGCGACCGACGCCAGCGAGCCGACATCGGCGTCCGAGGCCGCCTCAAGGCCGGCCATGAAGGCATCGATGACCTGCCCGTACCGCTCCAGCGAGAAGATGAGCGTCACGTTGATGCTGATCCCCTCGGCCAGGCAGGCGGTGATCGCCGGCAGGCCGGCCAGCGTGGCCGGGATCTTCACGAACATGTTGGGCCGGTCCACCAGCCACCACAGCGCCCGCGCCTCGGCGATGGTCTTCGCCGTGTCGCCGGCGATCCGCGGCTCCACCTCGATCGATGCCCGGCCGTCCACGCCGCCGCTTGCGTCATAGACCGGCCGGAGCACGTCGCACGCCCACCGGATGTCATAGGTGGTGATGGCACGGGCCGCCTCGTCCTCACCCACGCCGCGGATCGCCAGGTCGGCTAGCTGCTCGTCGTAGAACGACCCGGATGACATGGCGTGCTCGAAGATGGTCGGGTTGGAGGTCAGCCCCCGGACGTGATGATCGGAGATGAGCGAGGCCAGGTTGCCGGTGGATAGCCGTTCCCTGCTGATGTCATCCAGCCAGACCGACACGCCGCCGGCGGTCAGCTGGCCAACGATGTCGTTCGCCTGCGAAGTCATGGCGGTTCCCTTCCTGCTGTCTGCCGCGCCGTCTGTCTGTCGCGCCGCCTGTTGTGGTGCCGAGCCGGTCAGCCTTTCCGTGCCGGACCTGAGCGGTCCAGGCTCCGCCGCGCGGCCTGCGCGACCGCCTCGGGTGTGATGCCGAACTCGGCGTAAAGCTTGGCGTAGTCCGCCGACGCGCCGAAGTGCTCCAGGCTGACGCTCTCGCCGTGATCGCCGACGTAGGCCCGCCAGCCCAGGGCGATCCCGGCCTCCACGCTGACGCGCGCGGTCACCGCCGGCGGCAGCACTGAGTCCCGGTAGGCCTGGTCCTGCTCGGCGAACCATTCGAGGCACGGCATGGAGACGACCCTGGCAGCGATCCCGTCCCGACCGAGCGCGGCCTGCGCGGCGAGCGCGATGTGCACCTCGCTGCCGGTGCCGATCAGGATCACGTCAGGCCTGCCGCCCGCCGCCTCCGCGAGCACGTAGCCGCCGCGCGCCGTCCCCTCGGCGCTCGCCAGCTCGCCCCGGTCCAGCACCGCGAGCTTCTGCCTGGTCAGGCACAGACCGGCCGGGTGGTCCGTCCGCTCGAGGATCGTCCGCCAGGCCACCGCGGTCTCGTTCGCGTCGGCCGGCCTGACCACGTCGAGGCCGGGGATGGCACGCAGCGCCCAGACGTGCTCGACCGGCTGATGCGTCGGGCCGTCCTCGCCGAGGCCGATCGAGTCGTGCGTCCAGACGAACGTCACCGGCAGGCCCATCAGCGCGGCTAGCCGCACCGCTGGCCGCATGTAGTCGCTGAACACCAGGAAGGTGCCGCCGTACGGGCGGGTCAGCCCGTGCAGCGCGATCCCGTTGAGAATCCCGCCCATGCCGAACTCGCGGATGCCGAAGTGCAGTGTCCGGCCGTAGGGATTGCCGGGGAACATCGAGGTCTGATGGACCTGCGGGATGAACGATGGCTCCCCGGCCATGGTCGTGTCGTTGCTGCCGGCCAGGTCGGCGGAGCCGCCCCAGAGTTCGGGCAGTACGGGTGCGAGTGCGTTAAGAACCTTGCCCGATGCGGTTCTGGTGGCCATCTCCCCGGCACCGGGGGAGAACGATGGCAGCGCCTCGGTCCAGCCATCCGGCAGCCGGCCCGCCGCGAGCCGGCCGAGCAGGGCGCTGCGGTCCGGGTGCCGCTCCGACCACCGCCCGAACGCCTCTTCCCACTGCGCCCTGGCCTGCTTGCCCCGGTCGGCCACGTCGCGAGCCCTGGCGACCGCCTCGTCCTCGACCGGGAACTTCACCCCCGGCTCGAAGTGCAGGATCTCCTTGGTCGCCGCTACCTCCGCGGCGCCGAGCGCGGAGCCGTGCGCCTCGCCGGTGTTCTGCTTGGTCGGGGCCGGCCAGCCGATGATGGTGCGCAGCGCGATCAGCGACGGGGCCGCCGCGTGGTCCCTGGCCGTGATCAGAGCCGCGTGCAGCGCGTCGATGTCCTCGTGGTAGCCGCCGTCCTTGCGCCAGTTCACCCGCTGCACGTGCCAGCCGTACGCCTCGTACCTGGCGCACACGTCCTCGGACTTGGCGATGGCCGTGTCGTCCTCGATCGAGATGTGATTATCGTCGTAGAGCACGACCAGGCTGCCGAGCTGCTGGTGCCCGGCGATGGAGGAGACCTCGTGGCTGACGCCCTCCTCGATGTCACCGTCGGAGGCGAAGACGTAGACATGATGGTCGAACGGGCTCTGGCCGACCGGAGCGTCCGGGTCGAGCAGGCCGCGTTCCCGCCGGGCCGCCATCGCCATCCCGACCGCGTTGGCCAGGCCCTGGCCGAGCGGGCCCGTGGTGGTCTCCACTCCCGCGGTCAGGCCATGTTCCGGGTGGCCGGGCGTCAGGCTGCCCCAGGTCCGGTAGGCGCGCAGGTCATCGAGGGTAAGACCGTAACCGGACAGGTACAGCTGGATGTACAGGGTGAGGCTGGAGTGACCGCAGGAGAGCACGAACCGGTCCCTGCCGATCCAGTGCGGATCGGCCGGATCGTGCCTCAGCACCCGCTGGAAGAGCAGGTAAGCGGCGGGCGCCAGGCTCATCGCGGTGCCCGGGTGACCCGAGCCGGCCTCCTGGACCGCGTCCATGGCCAGCACCCTGATCAGATCGACCGCCCGTGCGTCGGCTCCGGCCCACTCGAATGCGCGCGGGTCGCTGCTCACCGTGGCTCCCTTCGTCTGCCCAGCAGCCGCGCGAGTGCCGCCGCGGCCGCCATTGCGAACATGGAATGACCCTATACCGGCCTGCTCAGGCTGAACCGGGGCCGCCCGGCAAGCGTTCCCTAACTAACGCGCCGCGGCGGCCGCAGGTCAGATGCCGGCCGCCCGGACGGCCGGGCCGCTGGCGCACCTTCGCAGACGGGCTCGGGTACCGATCGGTGATCTTCAGATCCGCCAGCCTGGCCGCGCACCGGCCCGGCGTCGAGCGCGGAATCAGGATCGGCCTCAACCTGGCCGGAGCGGCCGGAGCGGCCTACTTCGCCCGGGCGACACTGGAGTACTACCTCCAGACGCGCCGGCTGATCGGCGCCGCGTTCTTCGCCGAGCAGATGTGGTTCGTGATCGCGTTTCTGGTGCGCCGGCCCGCGCGAGCCTCGAGCGCGCGCCTGCGCGACTGGGTGCTCGCGTTCGCTGGCACGTTCGGCGGCGTCCTGCTGCGGCCGGCCGGGCTGCACCGGCCGTGTGGGGTGGCCGCGGGCCTCGGCCTGCAGCTAGGGGGCCTGGCGATCTGCGTGGCGTCCCTCGCCGCGCTCGGCAGGTCGTTCGGCTTCGTCGCCGCTGACCGGGGACTGGTCACCCGCGGTCCGTACCGGATCGTCCGGCATCCGGTGTACGCGGCCTACGTCGTCATCCAGGCCGGATACGTGCTGCAGAGCGTCTCGGCGCGGAACATCGTCATCGTGATCGTCGCCACCGGCTGCAACATCGGTCGCGCTCTGGCGGAGGAACGGCTGCTCGCCACGTCAGCCGGCTACGCCGCTTATCGCGCCCGGGTCCGGTGGCGGCTATTCCCTGGGCTGTGGTAGGGATCAGGGGAGCGCGCGCAGGAAGCTCAGGATCTCGGCGCTGACCTCGGCCGGATGGGTCACGTTCGATGCGTGCGTGCCGCCTTCGATCACCGCGAGCCGCGCTGGACCGCCAAGCCCGTCTCGCAGTTCCTCGGCCTTGTCCATCCCGATCGCGGCGTCGGCGGTGCCGTGCACGATCAGCGCGGGGCAGGTGATCTCGCCGAGCCGCCCGGTGATGTCGTCGCGGTCCATCAGGCAGCGGAAGGCATCGGTGAACTGCTCGTTGTCGGCCGCGGCCCACTTGGCGTACCAGTCGTCCCACGGACCGGGGCCGAGGATGATCGACGAGACCACCTCCTGCACCGGGCCTGGTCCTTGCTCGATCCAGGTCTGGTGCAGCTGCTCGTAGGCCGGCGCCACGGCCGGATCCTCCTGGCCCGACTGGGTGTCGATCAGGATCAGGCCGCTCACCCGGTCCGGCGCCGTCAGGGCGGCACGCAGACTGAGGAAACCGCCCTGTGACATGCCGCCGAGCACCGCGCGCTGCACGCCCAGGTGATCGAGGAGCGCCAGCACGTCGGCGGCCGAGTCCCAGTAGCTGAACGCGCCTGGCGCCGGCGTGCCGCCGTGGCCGCGCTCGTCCCAGGTGATCACCCGGAACTCCGGCGCCAGCGCCGCTACCTGAGGCTCGAACATGGACTGGTCCATCAGGAAGCCGTGGCTGAGCACGACGGCAGGACCTTCACCGCCCGTGTCTGAGTAGCTGATCTCGATCCCGTTGACGGCAGCAGTCGGCATGAACCGGAAACTACCGCACAGCGGCGTCGCCGGATAGAGGCTTGGCAATCGGCTGCCCGGTCACAGTCGAAGCGGCCTGCGCTGATCCGGCCTGCGCCGATCCGGCCTGGGCCGATCCGGTCTGGGCTGACCCGGTCTGGGCCGATCCGATCTGAGCTGACCCGGTCTGGGCTATCGTCGCGTCCGGCTGGCCGGGGGCGGGCTCGCCCGGCCAGCCGCGGTCGCGCAGCGCGAACGTCAGCCGCAGCACCGCGATCCAGATCAGGGCGGTGTTCGCGACGTGCACCCAGACCAGGCCGGCCGGGAGGCCGGAGAAGTACTGGGCGTAGCCGATCACGCCCTGCAGGCCGATCAGGCCGAGCACCAGCCAGCTCAGCCGGACGGCGCGTGCCGGAGCATTGACCAGCTGCAGCATCAGCGCGAGCGCGAGCGCGAGGACGCCAAGCGCCCAGCCGATGTCCGCGTGCAGCTGGGTCACCGCCGTCAGCGACAGGAAGTGATAGCGCGGCACCGACCGGGCACCCGCCAGCGGGCCGGTGCCCGTCACCAGCGTGCCCGCGGCGAACATCACCGCCACCACGGCCACCAGGGCCAGGGCGACAAGCCGCACGAGCCTGGGTACCAGAGGCCTGCCTCTGGCGGCTGACTCGGTGCACCGCACGTGCAGCGCGACCGCCGCCGCGAGCACCGGGATCGTGGCCAGGTAGTGCAGCGACACCCAGAATGGCGCCAGCTTGGTGAGCACCACGATCCCGCCCACGCCCGCCTGGATCGCGATCCCGGCCGGCTGCGCCGAGGCGAGCCAGACCAGGTCGCGCCTGCGGCTCCCGCGCTGGCCGGCCCCATCCTGGCCGGCCCGGGTCTGGCCGGCCCGGGCCTGGCCGGCACGGGCCTGGCCACCATCCTGGCCGGCCCGGGCATGACCGTCGCGGAATCGCCAGGCGGCGACAAAGACCGCGATCGCGATAACGAAGATCACTGCGGTGATCATGCGGTTGCCGAACTCGATCCACCGGTGGATCAGCGGATCGCCGCTCGCGCCGGCCGCCACCAGGCTGGTCGCCGTGCACTTCGGCCAGTTCGTGCAGCCGAGGCCGGACTGGCTCAGTCGGACGGCCGCACCGGTCGGGATGATCGCGGCCGAGGCGACCACGCCGGCCAGCGCGATCCGGCGCATGGCCAGCGCCGACGGGTCGAGGACAACGCCGGCCCAGTGCCGGGCACGGGCCAGAGCGGCCCGTTGCGGCGCGGCAGGACCGGCCGACTGGGCCGCAGGCTCGGCGGCAGGCTGGGCTGACACGGACCTATCGTAAGGTTCGCGGCAGATACCCGCGCCGCCTTCGAGTCACGCCTGCGGCGCTGTGCCGGTCAGTCACGCCTGCGGCGCTGTGCCGGTCAATCACGCCTGCGGCGCTGTGGCCGAGCGGCTGACCCCGAGCGCCGCGCCGGCGCTGGCGATGATCACGCAACTGATCGCCAGCCACTGTCGCCAGGTGAGTGCCTGGCCGAGCAGGACCAGGCCGACGAGCGCGGCGATCGCGGGCTCCAGGCTCATCCAGATGCCGAAGACCCTCGGCGGCACCCGGCGCAGGGTCTCCAGCTCGAACCGGTACGGGATCACGGACGAGAGCAGCCCGATCGCGAGCCCGGCGGCCAGCACGGACGGCCTGAGCAGCACGCTGCCCGCGCTGAGCACCGCGGCCGGCGTGACGATGAGCGCGGCCACGATCATCGCGATCACCAGGCCCGACGACCCGCTGAACCGCCGGCCGGTCGACGCGGAGAGCAGGATGTAGCAGGCCCAGGACGCGGCGGCGACGAGCCCGAAGATCACGCCGGCGACGACGACCGATGAGTGGCCGGCCCGGTCAGCAGACCCGGCCGCGCCCGCGACGGCCAGGCTGCCGCCGCTGAGGCCGAGCAGCGCCACGCCGGTTCCCGCCAGGGCGACCCAGAGCAGGTCGATCAGGCGCCGGGACGACGCCACCGCGACGGCCAGCGGGCCGAGGAACTCTATGGTCACCGCGATGCCGAGCGGGATCCGCGCGAAGGACTGGTAGATCGAGAAATTCATCACGCCGAGGGACAGCCCGAATCCGACCACCACCGCGGCATCCCGCCAGGAACGTCCGGTCACGATGCCGCGCACCGCGGCGACCGTCGCCCTGGCGCCGAAACCGATCATCAGCAAGGCCGCCGCCCACAGTCGCAGGCCGGTCATCCCGGCGGCCGAGACCTCGCCGAACATCCGGCCGGCCAGGCCGGCGCCGATCTGGACGGTGATCAGGCCGCAGCCGAACAGCACCGGCACTGGCACCGCTCGCAGCGGCCCGGTGTCGCGGCGGGGCCTGGTCCCAGCGGCTACGGCGGCGGGAACCGAGGAAGAAGGCATCGGTGCGACGGCGCTACTCCCAGCGGAAGGTGCGCGCAGCGATACCGATCCCCGCGATCGCCCAGAGCGCGAGCACGAGCAGATCGCGGCCGGGCAGGCCGCCGCCGTACCTGAGCACGGAACGCAGGCCGTCGGACATCGCGCCAGAGGGCAGCGAGCGAAGCACGGGCCGCATGGCGGCCGGGAATTTGGTCAGCGGGAACACCACGCCGCCGATGCCAAGCAGCACCAGGTAGACGAGGTTGGCGGCGGCAAGGGTGGCCTCGGCCCGCAGGGTGCCAGCCATCAGCATCGCCAGCCCGCTGAAGGCCGCGCTGCCGAGCACGAGCAGAGCCAGCGCTGACCCGACGCTGAGCCCGCTGATCCTTGGCTGCCAGCCGAGCGCCAGGCTCACGCCGACGATCACCACGACCTGCCCGGCCTCCACCACGCCGACCGTGACCGCCTTGGCCGCGATCAGGCCGGTCCGGGAGAGCGGTGTCGCTCCGAGACGCTTGAGCACGCCGTAACGGCGCTCGAAGGCAGTGCCGATCGCCAGGCTGGTGAAGGAGGTCGACATCACGGCGAGCGCCAGGATTCCCGGCGCCAGGAAGCCGATCCGGCTGCCGCGTCCGATGCTGATCAGCGCCTCCGAGCTGAAGACGACGAGCAGCAGGACCGGGATGATCAAGGTGAGCAGCAGCTGCTCGCCATTGCGCAGCAGGGTGCGCAGCTCCAGGCCGGCCTGGGCCATGACCATTCGCGGCAGCGGCGCCGCTCCGGGCGCCGGGGCCGGCCAGTCGCTGATCGTCTCGGTCATGATCGAAGCTCCCGCCCGGTCAGCTCGAGGAACACGTCTTCCAGGGTCCGGCTCTCGATCCGCAGGCTCTGCGCGAGAACGCCCTGGTCGGCGCACCATGCCGTGACGGTCGCCACGATCTGCGGGTCCACCCCGCCGGTCAGCTCGATCAGGTACGCGCCGGCCGGTGACTCCTTGGCCACGCTGCCCGGCGGCAGCGCCGCGAGCAGGCTGGCGGTGTCGAGCCCGGGTTCGGCGCGGAACCGCAGCTGGCCGACCGTGCCGGTCAGCTCGGCCGGCGTGCCCTCGATGACCAGCTTGCCATGGTCGATGATCACAACCCGGTCGGCAAGCCGCTCGGCCTCCTCCAGGTAGTGCGTGGTGAGGATGACCGTCGTGCCGGACTCGCGCAGCGCCGCGATCAGGTCCCAGGTGGCGTGCCTGGCCTGCGGGTCGAGTCCGGCCGTCGGCTCGTCGAGGAAGACCAGATCGGGGCGCCCGACGATCGCCGCCGCCAGCGACAGCCGCTGCTGCTGGCCACCGGAGAGCCGCCGGAACGGCGTGCGGGCCGACTCGGCCAGGCCAAGCCGGTCGAGCAGCAGCCCGGGATCGACCGGCCGGGCGTAGAACCTGGAGAGCACCCGAAGGTAGTCACCAGCCCTCGCGCTGGTCGGGACGCCGCCGGACTGGAGCATCACGCCGACGCGCGGCCGCAGCGCCCTGGCGTCGCGGATCGGATCCAGCCCGAGCACTCGCACGGTGCCGCCATCGGGCCGGCGGTAGCCTTCGCAGGTCTCGACGGTAGTGGTCTTGCCCGCGCCGTTCGGGCCGAGAACCGCCGTTACCTGGCCGCGCTCGGCCAGCAGGGAGAGGCCGGCGACGGCGGTCGTCCGGCCGTAGGTCTTGACCAGGCCGGTGATCTCAACGGCCGGGGGGGTGCTCACGTTGGCGAGTCTATGGGGGAACCGGACACATGGTGATTCATGTTCCTGGCTCGGGGCGACCGGACACATGGTGATTCATGTGCCGGGGTGCGGGGCGACCGGGCACGCGGTGATTCATGTGCCTGGCTGAACGCCTGGCACATGATCACCGTGGCCCGGTCACTGATGTAGCACGGGGGGAGGGGAAAGCAGCGTGGTTCCTAGCCGGGCTGGGCAGTCTGAGCGGGTGTGAGGCGCGCGAAGACCGGGGCTGGGGCGGGCAGTCTTCCGTCTGCCGCTCGGCACTGGAGGGTGATGCGGGCGGCTAGGTCGGGGAGGAACGGTTCTAGGTGCTCGCCCAGCGCCTGGCACGCATGCAGCAACGTGCCCAGAACCGAGTCGAGCTGATCGGGGGCAGCGGCGTCCTCGGATCTGGCTAGGGCCCAGGGTTTGGTCTTGCTGATGTAGCGGTTGGCTTCTTCGGTGATGGACCAGACTGCGGCGGTGGCCTGGCGGAAGTCGAAGTCGGATAGGGCGGCGTCGATCTGGGGGGCTGCGTTGCTCAGCGCCCGGTCGAGATCCTGGGCGTCGGGAGCTGGTTCGTCGCTGGCGGGAACCTCGCCGTCGCGGTAGCGGTGGATCAGGGTGATGACGCGGTTGATCAGGTTGCCGATTCCGTTCGCCAGGTCGGTGTTGGCGCGGGTGATGAGGCGGGCGGGGGTGAAGTCGGCGTCGCCGGTTCGCGGGATGTCGCGGAGC
This sequence comes from Streptosporangiaceae bacterium, assembly GCA_035604275.1. GTDB lineage: Bacteria > Actinomycetota > Actinomycetes > Streptosporangiales > Streptosporangiaceae > Chersky-822. Next base: position 17,576 of record DATNIU010000003.1, read on the forward strand.
AGCCACCAGCGGAGGGCGTCGGTGCCGTACTCGGCGGCCAGGGTGGCCGGGTCGATGGCGGGGCCGGCGGATTTGCTGATCTTGCGGCCTTCGATGGTCAGGTAGTCGTGCACGAGGATGTGGGTCGGGGGCGGCTGGCCGGCCGAGAGCAGGATCGCCGGCCAGTAGACGGCGTGGAACCTGAGCACCCCCTTGCCGACCAGGTGGACGCGGCTGGTCGCTCCGGTCCACCAGCGGTCGTAGCCGGAGTCGCGGGTGCCGTACCCGAGCGCGCTGATGTAGTTGCCGAGCGCGTCCCACCAGACGTAGATCACCTGGCCCGGGTCACCGGGCACCGGGATGCCCCAGCCACGGGCGCGGGCGGTGGACCTGGAGACGGAGAAGTCCTCGAGGCCGCCGGCGATGAACCCGAGCACCTCGTTGCGGCGCCCGGCTGGCTCGATCCGCAGCCCTCCGGTCTCGATCAGGTCGCGCAGGCGGTCGCCGTATCTGGAGAGCCGGAAGAACCAGTTCTCCTCGGCGACCGGCTGCGGCACGGTGCCATGCTCGGCGCAGCGCCCGCCGGCCAGCTCGGCCGGGGTGTAGAACTGCTCGCAGCCGACGCAGTACAGCCCCTGGTAGTGCCTGCGGTACAGGTCGCCGGCGTCGGCGCAGGCGCGCCAGAGCCGGTGCACGCCGACCTGGTGCCGCGGGTCGCGGCTGGTGCGGATGACATCGTCGACCGCGAGCGACAGCGGCCCGGCCAGCGCGACGAAGGCCTCGGCGTTGCGGTCGACGAACTCCTGGACGCCGATGCCTGCCGCCTGCGCGGCCAGCACGTTCTTCAGCGAGTTGTCATCCGTGCCGGTCTGAAATCTGACCTGGTCACCACGGTCGCGGCGGTGCCGGGCAAGAACATCGGCCTGGACGAGCTCGAGCGCGTGCCCCAGGTGCGGGCGGGCATTGACATACGGGATCGTCGTGGAAAGGTAGGTACGCGGTGCGGTCATCGGAACCTCCGTCAGTAGCGGGGCTCCGACCGCGTAACCACATCGAGGCCCCGGATCAGGGCCTCGGAAAGATCGTCCGTGCAGCGTCAGCGGCCCCGCGAGCGGGGCATCATGACCTGGGCCGCGGACGTGCTCATGCCGGCAATCGTAGTGCGCCGACCCGGGTCCCGCACCCGGGTTATCGGCGGCACCGCCGGGTCGGCTGGCGGGACTGCCCGGGCTGACGGCAGAATACCGGCGTATGCCGTGAAGTGTTCACACGGTTCCGGGAGCGCGGGATGACCAGGATCTTGTGGGACGCCGAGGGCGAGACACGCAGGGCGCTGCGCTTCATCGTCGCGGATCCGCAGTTCGGCGCCGTCGCGCTGGGCAACCCGAAGGTGATGTCGAACCTGCTCAAGGATCTGCTGCCAGACGCTCCGCGGGAGGCGGCCGTGCTGGTCGCGGCCGCTCAGGCGGATCTGGCTGGCGTGCTGCAGGGTCATCTGGCGCAGGGGCTGGATCTTGGCACGGCGTCTGCGCTGACGGCGGCGCACTTCGCCGACGGCATGCCGTTCACCTCCGACGCCTGCCGGTGGGTGGTCGGCGAGCTGGCCATCGCGCTCGGCGCGAATCCGGCCACGGCGGAGGAGACCCTGCCGGACACCGAGCCCTACTCAGACGCGACCGATCCCGACGGCGGCCACGGACGGGTCATCGCCTGGGGCGACAACGACGAGGGCGAGAGCACCGTTCCGGCCGGGCTGTCCGGGGTGACGGCGGTCGCGGCTGGCTGGTACCACAGCCTGGCCCTGACCGCTGACGGCCAGGTCGTCGCCTGGGGCAGTGACGCCCGCGGGCTGACGGACGTCCCGGCCGGCCTGACCGGCGTGATCGCGATCGCCGCGGGCCGGTACCACAGCCTGGCGCTCACCGCGGCCGGCCAGGTCGTGGCCTGGGGCGGCGGAACAGGGTCGGTCCGTGGCGGCGAGTGGGGTCAGGCCGATGTCCCGGCCGGCCTCACCGGGGTGACCGCGATCGCGGCGGGCGCCGACCACAGCCTGGCCGTGGCCGACGGCCGGGTCGTCGCGTGGGGCAGGAGATACGGCCAGGCCGATGTCCCGGCCGGCCTGTCCGGCGTGATCGCGGTCGCCGCCAGCGAGTCGCACAGCCTGGCGCTGACCTCCCGCGGCGAGGTCATCGGCTGGGGCCTGGCCGACCATGGCGGGCGGGACGTCCCGGCCGGGCTGTCCGGCGTGACGGCGATCGCCGCCGGGATCAGCCACAGCCTGGCGCTGACCTCCGGCGGCGAGGTCGTCGCCTGGGGTTCCGGCGAGCACGGCGCGACGCACGTGCCGCCCGGGCTGCGCGAGGTAGCCAGCATCGCGGCCAGCGGCGTGCACAGCCTGGCGCTGACCACCTCAGGGACGGTCGCCGCCTGGGGCGCGAACGACTGCGGCGAGTGCGACGTGCCGCCCGGGCTATTCGGGGTGACCGCGATCGCGGCCGGCTACGGCCACAGCCTGGCCGTGATAGCGGGCTAGCCGCCGGACCCGGTGACGAAGTCGGCCAGCCTGGCCGACTGATCCAGGCGGCTCGGCTCGTGCATGTACATCATGTGACCGGCCTCGTAATAGGCGAACTCGATGTTCGCCGCGAGCTCGGCCGGGATGGCCAGGTGCGCGATCGAGTGCTCGACCGCGAAGTACGGCGTGGCCGCGTCGTGGTAACCGCACGCCACGTGCACCCGCAGGTGCGGGTTGATCCGCATCGCCTCGGCCAGGTCGGCGATCACCTGAACGTGCTGGCCCTCGAACTCCTTGAACGACCACGGACGGACCCGGTCGGTCAGGATCTCGTACGGCAGGTCGCTGGCGTAGCCAAGCTCGGCGCGCACGTAGTGGTTGAGCCCGGCCGTGTAAGGACCGGTGATCACGTCGAGCGACGGGTCAGAGGTCCACCTCTCGCGGCCGTAGTCCGCGTCCCAGCCGGTGAACCTGCCGTCCAGCCGGCCGACGGTGCGGCGCTGGTCACGCAGCAGCTCGGTCAGGAACCTGACGTGCTCGGGACGCAGGTCGACCCGGTCGACGTAGTCCTCGCTGAGGCCTGCCAGCGACGCGACCCTGGCGACGGCCTCGGCGCGCTCCCGCCCGGTCAGCCGCGAGCCGCGAGCGAGCAGCCGCGGGTAGTCACCCGCCGCGTACGCCTCGGCCTCGTCGAGAACCTCGCGCAGCGGGCGGGCGCCGTGCTTGCCGTGGTAGTGAGCGATCGCCGCGTAGGTCGGCAGGAAGGACGGGTAAGGAACGTCGTTCCCGTCGCCGAACGTGATCGTGGCGCCGTCGAGAAAGGCCGAGATCAGGATCAGGCCGTTCAGGTACATTCCATACCGCCGCTGCAGGTGCCTGGCGAGGGCCGCCGCTCTGGTGGTCCCGTACGACTCGCCGCACAGGTACTTGGGCGACATCCAGCGGCCGTTTCTCGTGGTCCACAGCCTGATCACCTCGCCCACCGACTCGATGTCACCGCCGAACCCGTGGAAGTCGACCGGCTTGGCGCCCTTGACCGCTCGCGAGTACCCGGTCGAGACCGGGTCGATGAACACCAGGTCCGAGTGCCTGAGCAGGGTTTCGGCGTTGTCGGCCAGCTCGTAGGGCGGCGGCAGCAAGGCGCCTACATCGCCCATGATGATCCGGCGCGGGCCGAGCAGGCCAAGGTGCAGCCAGACGCTCGACGAGCCGGGCCCGCCGTTGAACGCGAACGTGACCGGCCGGCCGGGCGGCGCGTCGTCGACGGTGTACGCGACCATGAAGACCTCGGCCCTGGCCTTCGTGCCGTCGAACTTCTCGTCGGTGTGCTCTTCCTTGTGCAGCACCACCCGCCCGGCGGTGACCGTGTAGCCGAGCTGCCGCCCGTCGGCGGGGATCGAATGCCGGGTGGTGACCAGATCGTCGCGGGGCTCGGCGGCCTCCTGCGCCCCGCCGGCCCCGTCGCCCGCGGGCTTGTCCGCCCGGTCGGCCGCGGGATCGCCCGCCACGTCAGCTGACACTCCGACCTCCCTGCGCGCCGGCCGCTAACCGGGCGTGCGCTACCGCCGCGGCGGCTGTGATCAGGGCACGGAACAGGCTTGGGTCGTGACCGGCCTCGGGATGCCACTGGACAGCCACCGTGAACGGATGGCCGGGCGCCTCGGGCTGCTCAAGCTCGATCGCCTCGACCGTGCCGTCGTCGGCCCACGCCGTCGCGATCAGCCCCGCACCAAGCTGGCCGACGCCCTGGTGATGGTGCGTGGGCACGACTACGCTCGGCTGGCCCAGGATGCCGGCCAGCCGGCCGGATCCGGCCACCTTCACCTCGTGCGTGCCCATCTGGCCCGGCGTGGGCGAGTGCCCGTCATGGCCGACGAGGTCGGGCAGGTGCTGGATCAGCGAGCCGCCGAGGGCCACGTTCATCAGCTGCATGCCGCGGCAGATTCCGAGCACCGGGATCTCGGCGGCGATCGCCCGCCGGAACAGCGCGAGCTCGGCGGCGTCGCGATCGGGCCTGACCACCGTCGTGTTCGGCCCTGGCTCCTCGCCATAGTGCACGGGCTCGACGTCGGGGCCGCCGGAGATGATCAGGCCGTCCAGCCGGTGCACCACGTCGTCCACCGCCGGCAGCGGCGGCAGCAGCACCGGGATGCCGCCCGCGCCGACCACCTGATCGACGTAGTTCTGCGGCAGCACCACGGCGGGCAGGTTCCACAGGCCCCAGCTAGCCTGCTCGCAGTAGGCGCTGATCCCGATCACGGGCCGCCGCGCGCCGCTGTCCGCGGCGCCGCGCGCCGCCGCGTCGCCGCTCATAGCGGCGTCACGTACGCGCCGGCGATCCCGCCGTCCACCAGGAACTGCGAGGCCGTGATGAACGAGGCATCGTCGCTGGCCAGGAAGGCCACCGCGGCGGCGATCTCCTCCGGCTCGGCGAACCGGCCGACCGGTACGTGCACGAGACGGCGGGCGGCCCGCTCCGGGTCCTTGGCGAACAGCTCACGCAGCAGCGGCGTGTTGACCGGCCCGGGGCACAGCGCGTTCACCCTGATGCCCTCCCTGGCGAACTGCACGCCAAGCTCCCTGCTCATCGCCAGCACCCCGCCCTTGGAGGCAGTGTAGGAGATCTGCGACGTGGCCGCGCCGAGCACGGCGACGAATGACGCGGTGTTGATGATCGAGCCCTTGCCCTGGCGCCGCATGTGCGGGATCACGTACTTGCAGCACAGGTAGACCGAGGTCAGGTTGACCTCCTGGACCCGGCGCCAGGCGTCGATCCCGGTGGTCAGGATCGAGTCGTCCTCCGGCGGCGAGATGCCCGCGTTGTTGAAGGCGATGTCGACCCGGCCGAACTCGGCCGCCACCTCGTCGAACAGCCGGCGGACGTCGTCCTCGCTGGCTACGTCGGCCGCGATGAACCTGCCCGAGGTCTCCTCCGCGGCCGCCTTCCCTGCCGTCTCGTCGATGTCGACGGCGACCACCCTGGCGCCCTCGGCGGCCATCCGGCGCGCGCTGGCCAGCCCGATCCCGCTGCCCGCTCCGGTGATGACGGCGACCCGGTCCTGCAAACGCTCCACTGCGATGCTCCTTGATCGGTTGCTCATGGGGGACTTGCCAGCGAACCCGCGGTCAGTCTTCGGTCGAGATGAAGACGTTCTTGATCTCGGTGAATGCGTCGAGCGCGTCAGGTCCGAGCTCACGGCCGAGACCCGACTGCTTGAATCCGCCGAACGGCGTGGCGTACCTGACCGAGGAGTGCGAGTTCACCGACAGGTTGCCGCTCTCGACGGCTCTGGCGACCCGGATCGCCCGGCCCACGTCGCGGGTCCAGATCGAGCCGGACAGCCCGTACGGCGTGTCGTTGGCGATCCGCACCGCGTCCGCCTCGTCCTCGAACGGGGTCACCGTCACGACCGGTCCGAAGACCTCGTCGGTATATGCCGGGGCGTCGAGCCCGATCGGCGCCAGCACGGTGGGCGCGAACCAGTAGCCGGGCCCGTCCGGCGCGCTGCCCTTGATGGCGACCGGCGCGTCGCCGGGAACATATGCCTGAACATGGGCCCGGTGCCCGGCCGAGATCAGCGGGCCCATCTCGGTATCGGGGGAGGCGGGGTCGCCGACCCTGACGCCGTGGACCGCGGGCTCGAGCAGCGCCATGAATCTCTCGAAGACCGACCGCTGCACCAGGATCCGGGACCGTGCGCAGCAGTCCTGGCCGGCGTTGTCGAAGACCGCGTAGGGCGCGGTGGCCGCCGCCCGCTCGATGTCGGCGTCGGCGAAGACGATGTTGGCGCTCTTGCCGCCCAGCTCCAGGGTCAGCCGCTTCACGCCCCTGGCGCAGCCGGCCATGATCTGCTGGCCGACCTCGGTCGAGCCGGTGAACACGATCTTCCGCACCGCAGGATGGTCGACCAGCCGCTGGCCGACCACCGATCCCTTGCCCGGCAGCACCTGGAACACGCCTTCGGGCAGGCCGGCTTCCAGCGCCAGCTCGCCGATCCTGATCGCGGTCAGCGGCGTCATCTCGGCCGGCTTGGCGACCACGGTGTTGCCAGCGGCGAGCGCCGGGGCCATGCCCCAGGACAGGATCGGCATCGGGAAGTTCCACGGCACGATCAGTCCCACGACGCCAAGCGGCTCGGCGAAGGTGACGTTCAGGCCGCCGGCCACCGGGATCTGCTTGCCGATCAGCCGCTCCGGTGCGGCCGAGTAGTACTGGAGCACGTCACGGACCTGACCTGCCTCCCACCTGGCCTGCCCGACCGGATGCCCTGAGTTGGCCACCTCAAGCTGGGCCAGCTCCTCGGTGTGCGCGTCCACCTGCGCGGCGAACCTGCGCAGCAGCGCCGCACGATCACCCGGCGATACCACGCTCCACGCCCGCTGGGCCGAACTGGCGCGGCCGATCGCGGCGTCGGTCTGCTCCGCCGACGTGCCTGGAACCGTCCTGACCGCCTGCTCGGTCGCCGGGTTCAGCACCATGTAGTCAGACATAATCTGCCCCTGACCTCGCCAGCAGCCCCTGCCATGGCCCTCTTGCGCTCGTCACGTGTCAGCCTTCCGTCCTCGCCCTGCGGCCCGGACCGCCCGGCGGATCGCCTGCCGCGCCGCGTCCGCCCGCGCCGCGGGTTACAGCCGCTCGAAGCAGCGCCGCAGCTCCCAGTCGGTGACCGCCGAGTCGAACGCGGCAAGCTCGACTCGGGCGTAGTTGGCGTAGTGACCGGTGACCTCGGCGCCGAACGATTGTTCCGCCAGGTCGCTCTTCTCCCACAGCTCGAGTGCGTCACGGAGCGTGTGCGGAACCTTCGGCCCCGCGTCGACGTAGGCGTTGCCGCCGAAGGCGGGCTCGAGCGGCAGCTCGTTGTCGATCCCGTGCAGCCCGGCCGCGATCATCGCGGCCACCGCCAGGTAGGGGTTGACGTCCCCGCCTGGCGTCCGGTTCTCGACCCGGAGCGACAGGCGGTGGCCGACCAGCCGGAGCGCGCAGGTCCGGTTGTCGACGCCCCAGCGGACCGCCGTCGGGGCGAAGCTGCCCGGCACGAAGCGCTTGTAGGAGTTGATGTTCGGCGCGTAGGCGAGGGCCAGCTCGCGCATCGCGGCCAGCTGGCCGGCCACGAAGTGCTCGCCGAGCCTGGACAGCCCGTGCGGGCCGTCGCCCGCCATGATCGGGTCGCCGCCGGTGGTCCGCAGCGACAGGTGGATGTGGCACGAGTTGCCCTCGCGCAGGTTCGGCTTGGCCATGAAGGTCAGCGACATCCCCTCCTGCGCCGCGATCTCCTTGGCCCCGGTCTTGTAGATCGAGTGGTTGTCGCAGGTGGTGAGCGCGTCGGAGTACTTGAACGCGATCTCGTGCTGGCCGAGGTTGCACTCGCCCTTGGCCGACTCCACGTACAGGCCGGCCCCGGTCATGCCGCCGCAGATCCGGCGCAGCAGCGGATCGATCCGCGAGGTGCCCAGGATCGAGTAGTCGACGTTGTACTGGTTCGCCGGGATCAGGTCGCGGTAGTGCTTGTCGGACGCCTGCTCGTAGCTGTCGCGGTAGACCACGAACTCAAGCTCGGTGCCGACCAGCGCCACCCAGCCGCGCTCGGCCAGCCGCTCGGTCTGGGCGCGCAGGATCTGCCTCGGCGAGGCCACCACCGGCGAGCCGTCCAGCCAGGTCAGATCGGCCAAGACCAGGGCGGTCGCCGGGAGCCACGGCAGGCGGCGCAGGGTCGCCAGGTCGGGCCTGAGCACGAAATCGCCGTAGCCGCGCTCCCAGGAGGACATCGCGTACCCGCCGACGGTGTTCATCTCGATGTCCACCGCGAGCAGGTAGTTGCAGCCCTCCGCGTAGTGCTCGGCCACCTCGTCGAGGAAGAACTCCGCCGACAGGCGCTTGCCGGCCAGCCGGCCCTGCATGTCGGTGAAGGCGAGGACGACCGTGTCGATCTCGCCCGCACCGACCGCGGCCCTGAGCCGGTCCATGCTCAGCATTCCCGGCCTGGCGGCGCCCAGCGTTCCCGGCCGTGCGCCGCCGTTGCCGTGACTCTCCGTCATCACCAGTCCATTCTGTTCTGTCGGGCGTGTCTGTCGCGCTGGCTCTGTGAGCTGACCAGAGCGGTCAGACCGCCTCGAGCTCGTGCTCGATCGCGGCAAGCTCTTCTGGCGTGCCCTGGACCTTGGGCCCGGTGAACCAGTTCTTCGCCGACACCGCCCAGTAGATCCCGGCATACCCGATCACGACGATCACCGCGACAACCGAGTAGTTGAAGGTGTCGAGGTCGAGAGTGCCTCCGCTGGTGATAGGCCCGAACTGCGGCAGCATGAACAGGATGGTGATGAACACAACCCAGACCACCGCGGTCCAGCCGATCAGGTAGCTCCACCTGCCCAGGTGCCACGGCCCGCGCTGGAAGCTCTCGCCCTGGCGGAGCCGCAGGAACGTCGGCAGCACGTAGGCGATGTACAGGCCGATGACCGCGATCGAGGTGACGGCGCCGTACGCCACGCCGTTCCACAGGTAGGGCAGGCCGAGGATCAGCGCGCCCGTGGCGGCCAGCCAGATCGCGTTGGTTGGGGTCCTGGACCGCTTGTTCACCCGGTGCCAGAACGCGGATCCGGGCAGCGCGCCGTCGCGGGAGAACGCGTAGATCATCCGGGAGTTCGCGGTCACCGAGGACATGCCGCAGAACAACTGGGCGCCGATCGCGATCAGCAGCAGCAGCTTCGCGCCGGTCAGGCCGATGGCGTCGTGCCAGATCTGGGCTGGCGCTGCGGCGCCGGCGGCGGCCTCGTTGAGGTACTTGGTGCCGCCTATAGGACCCTGGAGCGCGAAGGTCATGCCGATGAGCAGCACCCAGCCCGCGGCCAGCGAGACGAGGATCGACATGACGATGCCACGCGGGCCGCTGCGAGACGCGCTGTGGGTCTCCTCGGTCATGTGCGCCGAGGCGTCGTAGCCGGTGAAGGTGTACTGCGCGAGCAGCAGGCCGACCGGGACGATGTACCACCAGCCGATGTGCAGGCCGCTGTTGTTGAACAGGCCGGTGAAGACGTCCTTGGCCGGCAGGTGATGGGCCGGGGCGAAAGCCACCACCGCGACGATGATGAGCACGCCGGTGATGTGCCACCAGACGCTGATGTCGTTGAGCATCGCCACCAGCCGGATGCCGAACTGGTTCAGCAGGCCGTGCACGAACAGCACGATCGCGTAGATCACGATCGTCTCCCAGTGCGCCGTGCCAAGGCCGAACTCCAGGTTCAGGAACGCGTTGATGAAGAACGCGGCGCCGAAGTCGATGCCGGCGGTCACCGCCACCTGGCCGAGGAAGTTGAACCAGCCGGTGAACCAGGACCAGGCCGGCCCGTTCTTCTTGGCCAGCTTGGCCGCCCAGTAGTACAGGCCGCCCGCGGTCGGGAAGCTGGAGCAGACCTCGGCCATGGACAGGCCGACGAGCAGCGTCATGATCCCGACGAACGGCCAGCCCCAGACGATGACGGCGGGCCCGCCCTCGTCCATGCCGAAGTAGTACAGCGTAAGGCAGCCGGACAGGATCGAGATGATCGTGAACGAGACGGCGAAGTTCGAGAACCCGGACATCCGCCTGCGAAGTTCCTGGGCGTAGCCGAGCCTGTGCAGTTCTTCTTCATCGCTCAGTTGCTGAGCTGAGGACGCTTCGTTGTTGACCGACACGACGTGCTCCTTGGGTCACGGGCTGGTCTTGGGACTGAGTTTCCCGGTCTAGCGGCGGCTGAGGTTAATGGTCTAATATCAGACCAATGATGGCCTGGTCAGGGCGAAAGTCAAGTGCCCTGGCCAGAAAGATCCACTGGCGTGGCAAGACTGCTGCGCGCGGGCGGGGGAGGCTCGCGTGCCGGATTAGCCTGCGCAGATGGCGTTTCGCGCGCGCGACGGTCAGGGCGCGGCAGGCATCAGAGCAGTGCCGCGGGCACGAGGAGAGCGGCAGTCACCACACGAGCGGCAGGCATCGCAGAGTTGCAGAGGCGGCAGAAGTGAGCACCGGTCACGACCTGACCGGCGTGCTGCGCCCGGTCCGCGAGGGCAACGCGTTCGAGGAGACCGTCGAGCGGCTGCTCACCGTGATCAAGCTCGGCCTGATCGCTCCTGGCGATCGATTCCCGGCCGAGCGCGAGCTTGCCGCGCAGCTCGGCATCAGCCGGCTGACGCTCCGCGAGGCTATCCGCGAGCTCGCCCAGGCCGGGTACGTCGAGTAGCGGCGCGGCCGGTTCGGCGGCACGTTCATCACCTACAGCCGCCCCGCGCCCAGCGTCGGCGAGCTGCGCCGGCTGGCGCTCGAGTACGGCGACAAGCTGACCGACGCGCTGACCTTCCGGTTCGCCGTGGAGACCGGCGCGGCCGAGGTGCTGGCCCAGCAGCTGGCCGCCACGGCGGACGAGCCGGCCGGCCAGCCAGGCCGCTCCGCTACGCCAGCCGCGGCGGACGCGCCGGCCAGGGCGGTCCCGCAGCCTGATTCCGGCACGTCCAAGCGCGAGGTTCTGCTGGCCAGGCTTGACGACGTCAACGTCGCGGTACCCGCGGACTACCGGAGGCTCGACACCCTGTTCCACCTGTCGATCGCCGAGCTCACCGGCTCCAGCCTGCTCACGGCGGCCTGCACCGACGCCAGGATGCGGCTGAACGACCTGCTCAACGCCATCCCGGTGCTCAAGCTCAACATCGCCCACACGGCCGCGCAGCACGCCGCCATCGTGAACGCCATCCTGGCCGGCGACCCTGAGCGCGCCAGGAAGGCCGTGGCCGAGCACCTGGCGGGCACCGGCGCCCTGCTCCGAGGCTTCCTCGGCTAGAGCGTGTCCCTAGCCGTCTTTCCTGATCACGGAGCACCTCGGCCGACCGTCGTCCCCGTGCTGGCCGAATGCCTGAATTGCCGGATTGAGGTCCGTGCTGATAGTCATGGCGCGTGCAACGTACTGCGCCAGCGGCCCTGGTGCTCGCCACGGCGGTGATCGCGCTCACCCCGCTGCTGATCGACGCCGGCGCGCGATATCCGCGTCCTGACCTCACCGAGCTGATCGTGCAGCTGGCGGCCGGCGCGCTGCCCGCCTGCTACTTCTGGCGCACCACCCGGCCTGGCCCCCGCTCACTGGACGCGGCCCGGGCAGACCTGAGCAAGGTCGTCGCCGTGCTGCCGACGATCGCGAGATTCACCGCTGCCGTCCTGGTCGGCGTCGCGATCGGCGCGGTGGCCGAGGCGGCCGCGTGGGGCCTGCGCGCGGCCGTGCCCGCCGTCGCGGTCGCCGGTGGCTGCACGCTCGGCGCCCGGCTGCTGCGCCGGGACTGGCCCTCGGCGACCTGGCCGGTCCTCAGCGGCTTCGCCGCGCTCGGCGCCGCGCTCGTGATCGGGGCGGGCTGCCTGGCGTGGCGCGTCGGCGTCGACTACGACAACACGGCGGTCCGGGTTGTCGGGGTCGCCGCGATCGCCGTCTGCTGCTGCGCGGGCATCCTCGCGGCGGCCGACGTCAGGCGGGATCGATCCGGTCGAACCCCAGCACGAGGCGCTCGGGACCGCGCAGGTTGAAGTTCGGCTTGTAGACCAGGGCCGCATCGTGCGGTTCCGGGCCGGCCACCCTGACCGCGAGCGCCTGTAGCGCGATCGTCGCCTCGAGCCTGGCCAGCGGCGCGCCCAGGCAGAAGTGCGCTCCGGCCGCGAACGCCAGATGTGCTCTCGCGTCACGCCTGATGTCGAAGGCGTCCGGGTCGGCGAACACCTGCGGGTCGCGGCCGGTCGCGGCCAGCAGGAGCAGCAGCATCGCGCCATCTGGAGCGCTCGTCGGGCCGATTCGCATGACCCCGCGGGCGACCCGCCCGGTGAGCTGAACCGGAGGGTCGTACCGCAGTGTCTCCTCCACGGCGCCGGCCGCCAGGCCCGGGTCGGCCTGCAGCGCCGCGAGCTGGCCGGGATGACGGAGCAGGGCGAGTACCGCGTTCGAGATCAGCCCGACCGTCGTCTCGTGCCCGGCCACCAGCAGCAGCACGCAGGTAGCGATCAGCTCGGCCTCGGTCAGCCGCTCGCCGTCGTCTTCGGCCCTGATCAGCTTGGTCAGCAGATCGGGCGCTGGCCTGGCCCGGCGCTCCGCGATCAGCTCGCCGAAGTACTCGGCGAACTCGAGCCCCGCCCGTTCGGTCTCGGCCAGGTCCGCCGCCGACTGCGCGACCCCGAACTGCGGCTGGACCGAATGAGCGAGCTTCGCCGACCAGGCCGCGAACCTGGCATGGTCGGCCGGCGGCACGCCGATCAGCTCCGAGATGATCCGCACCGGCAGCGGATAGGCCAGCTGGCTGACCAGCTCGAGCTCCCGGCCGCCGGCCGCCGCGGCAGCCGAGAGCAGCTCGGCCGTGACCGCCCTGATCCGCGGCTCCAGCGTGGCCACCACGCGGGCGGTAAATGCCCGGGCGACCAGGCGGCGCAGCCTGGTGTGGTCGGGCGGGTCGAGCGACAGGAATGACCTGGTCCGCTCCGCGTCCGGCTGGGAGAGCAGCGACCGGTCACGCTCGCTGCTCGCGCGGGGGTCGCGGAGAATCCGCGAGCAGTCCCGGTGCCTGCCGAGCACCACCATGGCGCCGCCGAACTCGGCGAACGGCGAGGCCTCGCGCAGCGTCGCCAGCAGCGGATACGGATCGGCGATCACGGCCGGGTCGGCCAGCCTGGCCAGGTCGGCCAGACCTGGCGGCGCCAGGCTCACCGCGGATCCCCGGCCTGCCGCCCGCTGCCGGCGCTCGCCGCCAGGGTTCGCGCCGGAACCGAGACGCCGATCGGGTTCGGGTACGGCAGCTCTGCCGAGCACGCCAGCGAGATCGGGGCCAGCACGCCGGCCAGCTCGGCGGCGAACGCGGGCCCGAGCCGCGACCACGGACGGGCGGCCGCCGCGTCGGTGGCTCGCTCGATCGCGGCTCGCAATTCCGCGCCGGCCGGCGTCGCCAGTCCGTCAGCGCCGATCAGGCCCCGGTCAGCCAGCCGGCCAGCCGCGCCCTCCCACTCGGCATCGGTCCAGCCCCGCAGCGGCTGAAGTTGCGCGCGCGGCATATCGGTGGCCCGCAGGACCAGCGCCTCACAGCCGTCGATGTCCGCCGCGAGCAGGGCGGCGAAGTGCCCGTCGCCGCGATGCTCGCGCAGCACCGTCGCCGCGTGCCACAGCCGGGTGACGGGCTCGTCCGGCACCGGCAGCGCGGTGTTCGCCGCCGCCAGCACCCGTCCCGCGCAGTCCAGGCCGGCCACCGCCTCGGTCAGCAGCCCGGCTGCCGCCCTGGCAGGCCCGCCGAGGCCGGCCAGCAGCCGGCTCAGCGCGGCCACCGCGCCTGCCGAGCGGACCGCGAGCGCCTCGGACGGCGGGACCAGGTCCCACACCGCCGGCAGCGCCCGGCTGACCATCGGGGGAGCGAAGTTGTAGAACGATGCCGTCACCGGCGCCGCCTTGACGGCGCCGAGCGGCGCCGCCCGGCCAGCGAAATAGCCGCGCCAGAATCCGCGCAGGCCAGCCTGCTCGAAGGCCGCGCGCGCCTCAGGGGCGAAATAGGTGACCGCGTGCACCGGCTCGAACATCGTCCACATCGAACGTGCCACGTCGGCGGCGTTCTCCATCGGCACTCCTCTTCGGTGCGGCAGCAGGGAGCGGCCGTCTCTCCGCCCCGCGGCCGAACCTGATCTTCAAACGCGCTTTCATCGACCCTAAGCGCACCCGGGCACCAGCCCAAGCCGCGAATCCCGGCTCGCGGTCGGTGCGACAGCGACCCGGACCCCTGCGTGACCCCGCGCCGGTCCTTGGGCGCGACCGAGCACGGGCTCCGGTTCGCCCGCCGCCCGGTGGTCGTTGACATATTCCTATATGGGTATATGATCTGAGCATGGCACGAGCAGCGACTACGGCGGACGCGTTCAATGCGGTGGCCGAGCCCAGGCGGCGGCAGATCCTGGACCTGCTGGCGGACGGGGAGCGGCCGGTCAACGACCTTGTCGTGCTGGCCGGCCTGGCCCAGCCGCTGGTCTCCAAGCACCTGCGGGTACTTCGGGAAGTGGGGCTGGTGGAGGTGCGCGACGCGGGGCGGCAGCGGATGTACCGGCTCAACGGCCATCCGCTCAAGCCCATCCACGACTGGGTGAAGAACTACGAGCGAACCTGGTCCGAGCGCTTCGACGCACTCGACGTGGTGCTGGCTGAGCTCAGCACAGCCGAGCACAGCACAGCCGAGCACAGCACAGCCGAGCACAGGGCAGCCGAACACGAGGAAGGGAAGGACTCAGATGATGGCAGCGACGAGTAGCGGCACGGCAGTAGTGACGCTTCCGGCAGACACGCAGATCCTGATCACCAGGGAGTTCAACGCGCCCAGACATCTGGTCTACCGGGCCTGGACCACTCCCGAGCTGGTCAAGCGCTGGTGGGCCGGGGACCGGGGCAAGGTCACGATCGCCGAGATCGACCTGCGGCCCGGTGGCAGCTGGCGGTACGTGATGATCGCGAACGGCGGCTTCGAGGTCGCCTTCCACGGCGAGTACACCGAGATCGTCCCGGACGAGCGGATCGTCTCGACCGAGATCTTCGAGGGCATGCCCGACGCCGCCTCGGTGAGCACGGCGACATTCACCGAGACGGACGGGCGCACGACCCTCACGATCCTGGTCCAGCACACCAGCAAGGAGCACCGCGACATACACGTCAACTCCGGCATGGAAGGCGGGCTCCAGGAGGCGCTCGACCACCTGGAGCAGGTTGCCCGCTCGCTCGGGTGAGCAGCCTCGCACGTCACGGGCCACCGGGACCGTGAGAGTCCCGGTGGCCCGGCGGCGCGGCCCGGCGGCCCGGCGGCGCGGCGGCGCGGCCCGGCGGCGGCCGGGCCAGGCATCGGCCAGGTCCCAGCAGGACTAGCTGTGACGCCGGGGTCGATGGCAATGTCCCGCACTGGCCGCTGTCGCACGATGGAGCCTGACGGCCGAGGCAGCGTCTTCTAGCGCGGTAAGCGTCTGCCCCAGGCCGCCGGAGCGTTCCCGTTCCTCTCCGCGGCCGGACGGCCTCGGTTCGCATGCGGCATACGTCAGTCGGTGATGGTCCGCGCCAGGTCGAGCGGGCACTGCCCGTTCTCCGCTTGCGGCACCAAGGGAGGCCGTTTGCGGTGCGGGAAGCATTTACGGCACAATGATGTTGTGAAATACGTGAGACAGGCCGCGGGAGCTATCAGCTCCGAGCCCGGTGGCCGCGCGTCGGGCTCTGAGCAGAGCACGCGCGCCCGCGTGGCCAGGCTGATCCTGGAGAACGGGCCGGTCACCGCGACCGGGCTCGGCACCAGGCTGGGCCTGACCCCGGCGGCGGTCCGCCGCCACCTGGACCACCTGCTGGCCAACGGCCTGATCGAGACCAGGATCGCGCGCGTCTACGGCAACCGCGGGCGGGGCCGGCCGGCCAGGATGTTCGCGATCACGGACGCTGGCCGGAGCGCGTTCGAGCATACCTACGACGACCTCGCCACCAGCGCGCTGCGGTTCCTGGCCGAGCGGGCAGGTCCCGGGGCAGTTACCGACTTCGCCAGGCGCCAGGTCGCCGATCTGGAGCGCAGGTACCGGCCGGCCGTAGACTCGGCCCCGCCGGCCGGCCGGGTCAGAGCGCTTGCCGAGGCGCTGTCCGCGGACGGTTACGCCGCGTCGGCGACGGCCATGCCCGCCGCCGGCGGCGGGCAGCCCGGCGGCGAGCAGCTCTGCCAGCACCACTGTCCGGTGGCGCACGTGGCAGCCGAGTACCCCCAGCTCTGCGAGGCCGAAACCGAGGCCTTCGGGCGGCTCCTCGGCGCTCCGGTGCAGCGGCTGGCGACGATCGCCCACGGGGACGGGGTCTGCACCACGCACGTCACGGCGCTGTCCCTGACAGCGCCGTCCCGCACAGCACAGTCCCGCACAGCACAGTCCCGCACAGCACAATCCGATGCAACACAGCCACTGCGGCCTTACCGCAGCGCCACCAACGAGGTCGGAGGCTTGTCCGCATGACCACAATCGCGCACCCGGAGCTCGACGGGCTTGACCGGTACAAGTTCGGCTGGGCTGACTCCGACGTGGCGGGCGCGGCCGCGCGCCGCGGCCTGTCCGAGGAGGTCGTCCGCGACATCTCGGCCAAGAAGAGCGAGCCCGACTGGATGCTCGAACTGCGGCTGAAGGGCCTTGCGCTGTTCCGGCGCAAGCCGATGCCGTCCTGGGGGTCCGACCTGTCGGGCATCGACTTCGAGAACATCAAGTACTTCGTGCGGTCCACCGAGAAGCAGGCGGCCAGCTGGGATGACCTGCCTGCCGATATCAAGAACACCTACGACCGGCTGGGCATCCCCGAGGCGGAGAAGCAGCGCCTGATCGCCGGCGTGGCCGCGCAGTACGAAAGTGAGGTCGTTTATCACAAAATAAGGGAAGATCTAGAGGAAAAAGGTGTTTTGTTCCTGGACACCGACACGGCGCTGAGGGAGCAGCCCGAGCTGTTCCGCGAGTACTTCGCCACGGTGATCCCGGTCGGCGACAACAAGTTCGCCGCGCTGAACACGGCGGTCTGGTCCGGTGGCAGCTTCATCTACGTGCCCAAGGGCGTGCGCGTGGAGATCCCGTTGCAGGCCTATTTCCGGATCAACACGGAGAACATGGGGCAGTTCGAGCGCACTCTGATCATCGTCGACGAGGACGCCTACGTGCACTACGTCGAGGGATGCACGGCGCCGATCTACTCGTCGGACTCGCTGCACTCGGCGGTGGTCGAGATCATCGTCAAGCGCGGCGCCCGCTGCCGCTACACGACGATCCAGAACTGGTCGAACAACGTCTACAACCTGGTCACCAAGCGGGCCGTGGCCCAGGCCGGAGCGACCATGGAGTGGGTCGACGGCAACATCGGCTCCAAGGTGACGATGAAGTACCCGGCTGTCTACCTGATGGGGGAGCACGCCAGGGGCGAGACGCTCTCGGTCGCGTTCGCGGGAGCCGGGCAGCACCAGGACGCCGGGGCGAAGATGGTGCACTGCGCGCCGAACACCTCCTCCTCGATCGTCTCCAAGTCGGTGGCCAGGGCCGGCGGGCGGACCTCCTACCGCGGCCTGGTCCAGGTGCAGGAGGGCGCGGAGCACTCCAGGTCCACGGTCAAGTGCGATGCGCTGCTTGTCGACACGATCAGCCGGTCCGACACCTACCCGTACGTCGACGTGCGCGAGGACGACGTGGAGATGGGACACGAGGCGACCGTCTCGAAGATCTCCGACGACCAGCTGTTCTACCTGATGAGCCGCGGCATGACCGAGGACGAGGCGATGGCCACGATCGTCCGCGGCTTCGTCGAGCCGATCGCCCGCGAGCTGCCGATGGAGTACGCGCTCGAGCTGAACCGGCTGATCGAGCTGCAGATGGAAGGAGCGGTCGGCTGATGTCCGGGCTTCAGGGGGCCGTCGAGTCGGCGGCCCCCCTATCCAGGCTGCATAGCCAGGGGTCGTACGACCCTGCTGACTTCGCCGTGCCTACCGGGCGCGAAGAGGAGTGGCGGTTCACGCCGCTGCGACGGCTGCGTGGGTTGCATAGCTCTGACGGTGCTGGCGATGGGAAAGTGCGGGTCGAAGTCAGTGCCGCGCCGCGGGTCACCGTTGAGCTTGCGCAACACGGTGACCCGCGGCTCGGCACCGCCTTCGTGCCGTCGGATCGGGTCAGTGCCAGGGCGTTTGCTTCGTTCCGCGAGGCCACGGTCGTGACGATTCCCTCGGGAGCAGAGATAGCTCGGCCCACATGGGTGTCGGTGCACGGGGATGATGTGGGCGGAGCGGCGTTTGGGCACTTGCTGGTTGAGGTCAAGCCCAACGCCAGTGCGGTGGTGGTTATTGAGCACAGCGGGTCGGCGACGTATGCGGACAACGTCGAGCTTGTGGTTGGGGATGGGGCGCGGCTGACGGTGGTCAGCGTGCAGGACTGGGCGGATGATGCCGTGCATCTGTCGCATCATCATGCGCTGGTCGGCAAGGACGCCACGATCTCGCATACTGCGGTGACGCTCGGCGGCAGCGTGGTGCGGCTGGCGCCGTCGGTGCGGTACGGCGGGCCAGGGGGAGACGCGCAGCTGCGCGGGCTGTACTTCGCCGACGCCGGGCAGCATCTGGAGCACCGGCTGTTCGTCGACCACGCCGGGCCGAACTGCCGGAGCCGGGTGACGTACAAGGGCGCGCTTCAGGGCGACGGCGCGCACGCGGTCTGGATCGGAGATGTGATCATCAGGCCGGAGGCGACCGGGACGGACACCTACGAGTACAACCGCAACCTGGTGCTGACCGACGGGACCAGGGTCGACTCGGTGCCGAACCTGGAGATCCTGACCGGGGAGGTCGTCGGGGCCGGGCATGCCAGTGCCAGCGGGCGGCTGGAAGACCATCACCTGTTCTACCTGATGGCCCGCGGCATCCCGTTCGACGAGGCGCGGCGGCTGGTGATCACGGGATTCTTCGGCGAGCTGATCGCCGAGATAGAAGTGGCCGAGCTGCGCGAGCGGATCAGCGCGGCGATCGAGGCGGAGCTGGACACGATGATCAGCACCGGGGCGCTGGCGGCGCGGCCCGGCGGAACGGAGGAACGATGAGCGAGGCAGGCGGATTCGTGCGGGCGTGCGCTCTGTCCGGGCTGCCCGATCAGGGCACGTTCGCGGTCGAGCTCGGCGGCCTTCCGCTGGTGATCGTCAGGAGCGGGGGCGAGGTCTTCGCGCTGAGCGAGTTCTGCACCCACGAGGACGTGTCGCTGGCCGACGGCGAGGTCTACGACCACACCGTCGAGTGCTGGCTGCACGGCTCCTGCTTCGACCTGCGCACCGGCAAGCCGACCGGACCGCCGGCCAGCAAGCCGCTCGCGACCTACCCAGTGCGGATCGACGGCGACGACGTCTACGTGTCGCTGCCGGCCAGCTAAGCAGACCACCAGGAGATCAGAAAATGTCCACCCTTGAGATCCGCGACCTGCACGTCAGCGTGACGGCGCAGTCAGGCGAGAGCCAGGAGATCCTGTCCGGCGTCGACCTGACCGTCGCGGCCGGGCAGACCCACGCCATCATGGGCCCGAACGGATCGGGAAAGTCCACCCTCGCCTACTCGATCGCCGGTCACCCGAAGTACCACGTGACCAGCGGCTCGGTGACGCTGGACGGCGAGAACCTGCTGGCGATGAGCGTGGACGCCCGCGCCAGGGCCGGGCTCTTCCTGGCCATGCAGTACCCGGTCGAGGTTCCCGGGGTGTCGGTGTCGAACTTCCTCCGCACCGCCGTGACCGCCGTGCGCGGCAAGGCGCCCCGGCTGCGCGACTTCATCAAGGAGCTGCGCGGCGCGATGGCTGCGCTGTCGATCGACCCAGCGTTCGCCGAGCGCAACGTCAACGAGGGCTTCTCCGGCGGCGAGAAGAAGCGGCACGAGATCCTCCAGCTGCGCCTGCTCAACCCCAAGATCGCGATCCTGGACGAGACCGACTCAGGACTCGACATCGACGCGCTGAAGGTGGTGTCGGCGGGGGTCAACGCCTTCCGCGAGGATCCCGGTCATGGCGTACTGCTGATCACGCACTACACCCGGATCCTGCGCTACGTCAGGCCCGACTTCGTGCACGTCTTCGTCGGCGGCAAGATCGTGGCCGAAGGCGGTCCCGAGCTGGCCGACGAGCTGGAGACGAGCGGTTACGAGCGGTTCCTCCCTGCCGGGGTTTCCTCATGACGTTCGACGTCGCCGCGGTCCGCGCTGACTTCCCGATCCTGCACCGGTCGGTGCGCGGCGGCAGCCCGCTGATCTACCTGGACTCGGGCGCCACCGCGCAGAAGCCGCTGCCGGTGCTCGACGCCGAGCGCGACTTCTACACCCAGCACAACGCGGCCGCGCACCGGGGCGCGCACCTGCTCGGCGAGGAGGCCACCGACGCCTACGAGGACGCCAGGGCACGGGTCGCCGCCTTCATCGGCGCCGATCCCGGCGAGATCGTCTTCACCAGGAACGCGACCGAGGCAGCCAACCTGGTCGCCTACTCGATCAGCAACGCGTCCGTAGCCGGCCCAGGGCCGGGCGGCCGCCGGGCGGGCGTTCCCGCGGCCGGGCAGCTGGCCATCGGGCCGGGCGACGAGGTGCTGATCACCGAGCTCGAGCACCACGCGAATCTGGTGCCCTGGCAGCAGCTCTGCGAGCGCACCGGCGCCACCCTGCGCTGGTTCGGCGTCACCGGCGAGGGCCGGGTGGACCTGTCCGAGATCGGCACGCTGGTCAGCGAGCGCACGAAGATCGTGGCCGTCACCCACCAGTCGAACGTGACCGGGGCGATGCCGCCGGTCGAGCAGATCGCGGCGGCCGCCCACGCGGTGGGCGCGCTGGTCGTGCTCGACGGCGCTCAGTCGGTTCCGCATCATCCGGTGGACGTCATGCGGACCGGCGCGGATTTCCTGTTCTTCTCCGGCCACAAGATGCTGGCGCCAACCGGAGTGGGCGTGCTCTGGGGCAGGCGGGAACTGCTTGCGGCGATGCCGCCGTTCATCACCGGCGGCTCGATGATCGAGGTGGTGCGGATGGAGGGCACCACCTTCCTGCCGCCGCCGCAGCGGTTCGAGGCCGGCGTCCCGGCCGTGGCGCAGGCCGTCGGGCTGGCCGCCGCGTGCGACTATCTCGACGCGGTCGGAATGGCGAACGTGGCCGCCCACGAGGAGATGCTGACCGCCCGCGCGCTTGACGCGCTGAGCGAGATCCCCGGCGTCCGGATCCTCGGCCCGCTGACGACGCGCGACCGCGGCGGAGCGGTCTCGTTCACCGTGGACGAGATCCACCCGCACGATGTCGGCCAGGTGCTTGACGAGCTCGGCATCGCGGTGCGGACCGGTCATCACTGCGCCTGGCCGCTGCACCGGGCGCTCGGCGTCCAGGCGTCGACCAGGGCGAGCTTCTACCTGTACAACACCGCCGACGAGGTCGACGCGCTAGCCGACGGAATCAGGACCGCGCAGAAGTTCTTCGGAGGTGCCTGATGACGAATCGCCCCATCGCGGAACACCTGCCCCGTATCCCGGTGTTCAAGGCACTGTGATGCAGCTCGAGTCGATGTACCAGGAGATCATCCTGGATCACTACCGGCACCCGCACCACAGGGGCTTGCGGGAGCCGTTCGACGCTGCGGTGCATCATGTCAACCCGACCTGCGGCGACGAGATCACGCTGCGGGTCACCCTGAAGGACGCCGGCGGCGAGCCTGCCGTGGCCGATGTCTCCTACGAAGCGCTCGGCTGCTCGATCAGCCAGGCCAGCGTGTCGGTGCTGGCTGACATGGTGATCGGGCGGCCAGTCAGCGAGGCGATGGAGATCAGCGCGGCGTTCGTCGAGCTGATGCACTCCCGCGGCGCTACCGAGCCGGACGAGGACGTGCTCGGCGACGCCGTCGCGTTCGCCGGGGTGGCCAAGTACCCGGCGCGGATCAAGTGCGCCCTGCTCGGCTGGATGGCATGGAAGGACGCCACGGCGCAGGCCCTGGCGGCAGACGCGGTGACGCAGGCGCCTGGCGACTCCGATTGGGAGCGAACATGACCGAGACACACGCAGAAACCGGCGTCGATGCCGAGGCCGGCCTGACCGGCGGCACCAGCCCGGAGATCGAGGACCTGCTTGAGGCCCTGCGGGATGTCGTCGACCCGGAGCTCGGGGTCAACGTCGTGGACCTCGGCCTGGTCTACGGCGTCACCGTGGACGACGACCGGATCGCCACCGTCGACATGACGCTGACCAGCGCGGCCTGCCCGCTCACCGACGTGATCGAGGACCAGACCCGCGACGCCCTCGAGGGACTCGTCAGCGACTTCCGGATCAACTGGGTCTGGCTGCCGCCGTGGGGGCCCGACAAGATCACCGAGGACGGACGCGAGCAGCTCCGCGCGATGGGCTTCAACGTCTGAGACCGCCGCCTGAGACCAGGTCGTAGTGTGGGCGACTCCGGTACCCGGCACTCGGAGTCCTGGCGCTCCGAACCCTGGCGCTCCCGGCGGCAGCGGCAAGCGGGCTCGGCTGCCGCGGCCATTGCCACGGCGTTCGGGAGCCCAGGCCGGCCGTCACTGGTGCTGGATCGGTCTGGAGCGGAAGGCGGCGGTGCGTCATGGCGCCCGATCAAGCTGGCAGTGATGCGGCAGCTCGGCGGATCGACGTTGCGCCGCACCGGCTGAGCCGCTGGATCGAGTCGTTCGCCGAGCGGCATGGCGCTGTATCCGCCGAGTCTGACGGGGCCACGGTCACGTTCCTGGCCGCGGACGGGTCCGTCGCGCTGTGCCAGGTTCCTTTCCCGCCGCTGGCCGTCGAGGCACCGGCCGGGGAGCCTGTGCCGGTCGGGGGAACCGGGCCAGCCGGGCTGGCTGAGCGGATCGCGGCGCACGCGATGGCCGACCGCACCGTCGGCGTGCTGCTTGTCAGGCTGGGCGGCTACGCCGCCGGCGTGTTCACCGGCACCGAGCCAGCGCTTGCGGCCTCCAAGGTCGGCAGCCGGCTGGTGCACGGCCGGAGCGCGGCCGGCGGCACGTCACAGCGCCGTTTTGCCAGGCGCCGGGAGAACCAGGCACATCAGGCGCTGGCGGCGGCCGCGGACACCGCGGCGGCCGTGTTCGGCCCGTACGCCGGGCGGCTCGATGCGGTCGTGCTCGGCGGGGACCGTCGCTCGATCGCCGGGATCAGGGACGACGCCCGGCTGGCACCGTATTTCGCGCTCGCCGTCGACGCCTTCCTGACCGTCCCTGATCCGCGGCTCGCGGTGCTCGCAGGCACGCCGCGGCTGTTCAGGGCGGTCAGGATCACCCTCACCGAGCATTCGCCTGACCGATCCCAGAATCCCTGACGAGAAAGCGTCATCGAGGAGAACCGGCCGCCCCGGCCCCGCCAGGTCACTGACGCCTACGCCGGGACCTCGGCACGGTCGCCGGCCCAGATGGTGTGGAAGGTACCCTCCCGGTCGGCACGGCGGTAGGTGTGAGCGCCGAAATTGTCACGAAGTCCCTGGATGAGCGCGGCGGGCAGCCGGTCACGGCGCAGGCCGTCGTAGTAGGCGAGCGATGAGGCGAAAGCCGGGATCGGCACGCCAGCGCGGGCCGCGTCGGCCACGACCCGGCGCCAGCTGGCGACTCCGGCCGAGACGGCGGTGGCGAAGTACGGCGCGACGAGCAGGCTGGGCAGCTCTGGCTGCTCGTCGTAGGCCTCGCGGATCCGGTTGAGGAACCGGGCCCTGATGATGCATCCGCCTCGCCAGATCGTGGCCATCGCGCCGCGGTCGATCTGCCAGCCGTACTCGTCGCTGCCGGCCTGGATATGGTCGAAGCCCTGCGCGTACGCGACGACCTTGGACGCGTACAGCGCCCGGCGCACGTCCTCGGTGAACGCGGTGCGGTCTGGCACGTCCCACGGGCCGAGGTCGCTGGAGAACGTGCGGCGGGCCGCGGCGCGCTGGGCAGCGTGCCCGGACAGCGAGCGCGCGAAGACCGCCTCGGCGATGCCGGTGATCGGGATGCCGAGATCAAGAGCGCTCTGCACCGTCCACCGTCCCGTGCCCTTCTGCTCGGCCTCGTCAAGCACGACGTCGACGAACGGCCGGCCCGTCTCGGCGTCCGCGTGAGCGAGCACCTCGGCGGTGATCTCGATCAGGAATGACTCGAGGTCGCCGTCGTTCCAGCTGCTGAAGACGTCGGCGATGTCCGCCGGGCTGGCGCCGGTGCCGGTCCTGAGCAGGTCGTAGGCCTCCGCGATCAGCTGCATGTCGGCGTACTCGATGCCGTTGTGCACCATCTTGACGAAGTGCCCGGCCCCGTCAGGGCCGACATGCACGCAGCATGGCGTCCCGTCGACCTGGGCGGCGATCGAGGAGAAGATCGGGCCGAGCGTGAGGTAGGACTCGGCCGAGCCGCCGGGCATGATGCTCGGCCCGTTCAGCGCCCCTTCCTCGCCTCCGGACACGCCGGAGCCGACGAAGTGCAGCCCGCGAGCGCGCAGGTCCTGCTCGCGGCGGCGGGTATCAGAGTAATGAGCGTTGCCGCAGTCGATGACGATGTCGCCGGGGTCAAGCAGCGGCACGAGCTCGGAGATCACGGCGTCGGTGGGCTGGCCGGCCTTGACCATGATGATGATCGCCCGCGGCCGCTCCAGCGAGCCGACGAAGTCCGCCATCGACTCCGCGGGCAGGAACGTCCCCTCGTGCCCGTGCTCGGCCACCAGGCTGGCTGTGCGCTCGGCCGTGCGGTTGTGCAGCGCTACCCGGTATCCGTGCCTGGCCAGGTTCCTGGCAAGGTTGCGGCCCATTACGGCCAGTCCGGTGACGCCGATCTGGGCCTTTCCCAGGTGCTCGCTCATTGCCGCTCCATCCTGCCTCGGATACCGCTTGCTATACTTGCCCGATCATGATGCGCCTGCTGCTTCTTCGCAGCCGCGGCGAGGCCCGGTAACCGACCGGTCGGCCCCTCGTCGCGGGGGTCTCACGCTGCGCCGACCGAGTCTGGTCATCACGTCAGGGGAGCAGCATCATGATCCGTCCAGCCACGCCAGCCACCAGGTTCAGCCAGCGCCAGTCTGGTATGCCGTGTCACCGCTACCGCCCGTTCCGCGCCGTCGACCTGCCTGACCGGCAGTGGCCGTCGCGCACCATCACCGCCGCGCCGCGCTGGCTCTCGACCGACCTGCGCGACGGCAACCAGGCGCTGATCGACCCGATGAGCGCGGACCGGAAGCAGGCCATGTTCGACCTGCTCGTAGGCATGGGGTACACCGAGATCGAGGTCGGCTTCCCGGCCGCCAGCCAGACCGAGTTCGACTTCATCCGCAGCCTGATCGAGTCGGGCTCGGTGCCGGACGATGTCCGGATCTCGGTGCTCACCCAGGCCAGGGAGGAGCTGATCGAGCGGACGGTCATGTCGCTGGCCGGGGCCAGCCAGGCCACCGTGCACCTGTACAACGCGGCCGCGCCGATGTTCCGCAGCGTCGTCTTCGGCTGGGACGGCGACGGCCGCCAGGAGTGTAAGGCCGTGGCCGTCGAGGGCACGCGCGCCGTCATGAAGTTCGCTGAGCAGTACCTGCCCGGCACCGACTTCGGCTACGAGTACTCGCCGGAGATCTTCATGGACACCGAGCTGGACTTCGCGCTCGAGATCTGCGAGGCGGTGATGGACGTCTGGCAGCCGGAGCCTGGCCGCGAGATCGTGCTCAACCTGCCCTGCACGGTGGAGCGCTCGACCCCCAATGTCTACGCCGACCAGATCGAGTGGATGAGCCGGAACCTGACCAGGCGGGAGCACGTCGCGCTGTCGGTGCACACCCACAACGACCGCGGCACCGCGATCGCCGACGCCGAGCTGGCGATGCTGGCCGGAGCGCAGCGGGTCGAGGGCTGCCTGTTCGGCAACGGCGAGCGATCCGGCAACGTGGACCTGGTGACCCTGGGGCTGAACCTGTACAGCCAGGGCATCGATCCGATGATCGACTTCAGCGACATCGACCAGATCAGGCGGGCAGCGGAGTACTGCACCAGGATCGGCGTGCACGAGCGGCACCCCTACGCGGGCGACCTCGTCTACACCTCGTTCTCCGGGTCGCACCAGGACGCCATCAAGAAGGGCTTCGACCGGCTCGAGGAGCTGGCGGCCCGGGCCGGCCGCCCGGTCAGCGAGATGCCGTGGGAGATGCCCTACCTGCCGATCGACCCGCGAGATGTCGGCCGTTCCTATGAGGCGGTGATCAGGGTCAACTCCCAGTCCGGCAAGGGCGGGGTCGCTTACATCATGAAGCACGACCACCACCTGGACCTGCCCCGCCGGCTGCAGATCGAGTTCAGCCAGGTGATCCAGCGGCACACCGACAACGAGGGCGGCGAGGTGGACGCCGCGCTGATGTGGCAGGTCTTCGCGGCCGAGTACCTGGCGCCTGGCCCGTTCGAGCTGGTCAGCTTCGGCTCTACCAGCGAAGACGGCATCGAGCGGGTCACGACGACGGTGCGTGCGTTTGGTAACGAGTACATCCTCACCGGCGTCGGCAACGGGCCGATCGCCGCGTTCTGCGAGGCGCTGTCGCCGCTTGACATGGGCCTGGGCGGCCTCAGCGTGCGGGTGCTCGACTACGCCGAGCACGCGCTCAGCGCCGGGCGTGATGCCGAGGCCGCCGCCTACCTGGAGATCGAGGTCGGCGACCGGGTGCTGTGGGGCGTCGGGATCAGCGAGTCGATCGTGCGGGCGTCGCTGCGCGGCGTGATCAGCGCGCTGAACCGGGCCGCCAGGCGCCTGGCGGCCCGGCAGCAGGTGTTAGCCCGCCGGCCAGGCCTGGCCTGCGCCACGCTTTAGCGGCGCGCCCGCCGAGCCTGGGCCACGCCACGCTCTAGCAGAGTCATCTCAAGGACTGGGTCGATTTCTCAGTTCTATTCGCTGAGAAATCGGCCCAATCCCGTCGATGCACCGCCTGGCCGCGGCTGAAAGCCCTTTGGCGGCCAGCCTGGCCGCTCGGGTAAACTGGCTGGCATGCAACCGCTTCTCTCGTGACGGAACGCCCCGCGTCCGGGGCGACTTGGGCTTAGCAATGTCCATTTTATCCGTTATGCGAATAATCACGAAGCACGAGAGAGCGATACTCCGATGATCTCGGTTCAGGGTCTTGAGCTGCGCGCTGGCGCACGGCTGCTGCTTGAGGCCGCCTCCTTCCAGGTCGCGGCCGGCGACAAGATCGGCCTGGTCGGCCGTAACGGCGCTGGCAAGACCACGCTGCTGCGGGTGCTGGCCGGAGAGGGCCAGCCGGCCGCCGGCGACGTCAGGGTCACCGGATCGGTCGGCTACCTGCCGCAGGACACCAGGGTCGGCAACCTGGACCTGCTCGCCACCGACCGGATCCTCCAGGCCCGCGGGCTGGACGAGGTGCTCGCCGGGCTGCGGGACGCCGAGGCTGGGATGGGCGACCCCAATCCGGCCAGGCGCGACGCCGCCGTCCGCCGGTACGGCCAGCTCGAGGAACGGCTGACGGTGCTCGGGGGCTATGCGGCCGAGGCCGAGGCGGCCGCGCTGTCGTCGAGCCTCGGGCTGCCCGCCAAGGTGCTCAGGCAGCCGCTCCGCACCCTGTCGGGCGGCCAGCGGCGCCGGGTGGAGCTGGCCAGGATCTTGTTCGGCGGCTCCAGGACGCTGCTGCTCGACGAGCCGACCAACCACCTGGACGCCGACTCGGTGACCTGGCTCCGGGACCACCTGCGCAGCTTCCGCGGCGGCCTGATCGTGATCAGCCACGACACCGCGCTGCTCGAGGCGGTGGTCACGAAGGTGTTCCACCTGGACGCCGACCGGGCAACGCTGGACATCTACAACGTGGGCTGGAAGGCCTACCTGGACCAGCGCGAGACCGACGCCAGGCGCCGCCGCAGGGAGCGGGTGAACGCTGAGCGCCAGGCCGCGGCCCTGCACGCCCAGGCGGACAAGATGCGCGCGAAGGCGACCAAGGCAAAGGCCGCGCAGAGCATGGCCAAGCGGGCGGACAGACTACTCGCAGGCGTCAGTGCCGATCGGCAGCCCGACCGGGTCGCGCGGCTGCGGTTCCCCCAGCCGGCCCACTGCGGCAAGGTGCCGCTGACCGCCGATTCCCTGTCCAAGTCCTACGGCAGCGTCGAGGTGTTCACCGATGTCGACATCGCGGTCGACAAGGGCGCCAGAATCGTGGTTCTCGGGCTGAACGGAGCCGGCAAGACCACCTTGCTGCGGCTGCTCGCCGGGGTCGAGCCGCCCGACACCGGTGCGGTGCGGCCGGGTCACGGGCTGCGGATCGGCTATTACGCCCAGGAGCACGAGACTCTGGACAACGAGCGCTCGGTGCTCGAGAACATGCGGACGGCGGCCCCGGACCTGACCGAGGCCGACCAGCGCGGCATCCTCGGCTCGTTCCTGTTCTCGGGCGACGATGTGACGAAGCCGGCCGGGGTGCTCTCCGGCGGGGAGAAGACCAGGCTCGCCCTGGCGCTGCTAGTGGTGTCCGGCGCGAACGTGCTGCTGCTCGACGAGCCGACCAACAACCTCGATCCGGGCAGCCGGGCCGAGATCCTCTCCGCGCTGCGCCGCTATGCTGGCGCGATCGTGCTGGTCACCCACGACGAGGGAGCGGTCGAGGCGCTCCAGCCAGAGCGGGTGCTGCTGCTTCCCGACGGAGTTGAGGACATCTGGAGCGAGGACCTGGCCGATCTCGTCGCGCTGGCGTGAGACCGGGGCGGGCGGGGCGCCGATCGGCAAATGTGCGGATCTTTTGGTGGCGTCTGACTAGCCGAGCACGACTTCATGCGTGATCATGGCGGGATACGCAGTGCAGCAAACGGCAGTGCAGCAAACGGCAGTGCAGCGGAACGGCAGTGCAGCGGAACGGCAGTGCAGCGGAACGGCAGTGCAGCGAATAGCGGTGCAGCGAAATAGCAGTGCAGCAAACGGCAGTGCAGCGGCCAGTTGAAAGTTCACCGGGAGGATGGCGTGACCGAGACTCTCAAGAAGGGCACCAGAGTTACCGGTGCCGATCGCACGAAGCTGGCGTCCGACCTGCAGAAGCGGTACAGCGCGGGCGAGAGCATCCGCGCACTGGCCGCGTCGACCGGCAGGTCATACGGGTTCATCCACCGCATCCTGGCCGAGTCAGGCGTGACGCTTCGCAGCCGCGGCGGCGCCACCAGGGGCCGGGCAAGGTCGAAGAGCTGAGCCGGGTCCTGCCGCCGATCGATACGGCCGGCCCGCTCACGCTGGCCGCGGGCGGGCTCCGGGTCGCGATGGACGGCGAGGTGCTGACGGTCACGCTGACCCGGCCGGAGCGCCGCAACGCGATGACCCCGGCCATCTGGGAGGCTCTGGCGCTCGTCGGCGCCAGCCTGCCGCCGCGTACCAGGGTGGTGGTGGTACGTGGCGAAGGGCCGTCGTTCTGCGCCGGAATCGATCTGCGGCTGTTCTCCGGGGATGGCGTTCCCGGAGAGGAGCCGGTGGCCAGCGCCGCTGAGCCGGACTTCGAGCGGAAGGTGGCCGGTTACCAAGCCGGCTACCTGTGGCTGAGGGATCCGGCGATCGTCTCCATCGCGGCGGTTCATGGTCACGCGATCGGCGCCGGATTCCAGCTCGCGCTGGCCTGCGACCTGCGGATCCTGACCGACGATGCGACGCTGTGCATGAAAGAACCCGCGCTTGGCCTGGTTCCGGATCTGACCGGGACCAAGCCGCTGGTCGACATCGTCGGTCTGCCCAGGGCGATCGAGCTCTGCCTGACCGCACGCACCGTGGCCGCCGGGGAGGCCATCCTGCTGCGCCTGGCCGAGCTGGTCGTCCCGGCCGCCGAGCTGGACGCGGCAGTGGCCGATCTGACCGCGGCCCTCCTGGCCACGGATGCCGCCGCGGCCCGTGCGACCAAGGCGCTGCTCGCTCAGGCGCACGGCGCGACCCTGGCCGAGCAGGCTGCGGCCGAGCGCGAGGCCCAGGGGAGACTGCTCCGGTCCCGGCTGGCCGCGTCGCCCTGATCCGGCCCGGAGCGCAGACTCGGCCGATAGCTGAGCCGCTTCCGGCGTCGCTTGATCCCGCCAGTGCCCCGGTCGGCCGGTTCCTAAGCCGCCTCCGCGTCGGCGTGCGACACCGGCGCGGGCCGGCTGGTTCGCCCTGAGCTAATCGGGGAAGGTTCGCGCGCCCGCTGCGGTTGCCTGGATCATGAGCACCGCCAACTGGCACGCAATGCGCTCCTTCTCGCGGGACAGATCGATCGCCCATCAGCGGCTGAAGCCTGGAACGGTCAGAAGGATCTTGTCTTATGCCCGACCGTACCGGCGGGAGCTGGTCTTCTTCCTGATCATGGTGTCCATGGACGCGGTGATCACGGTCGCGGTGCCGCTGCTGCTGAGGGGCCTGATCGACAACGGCATCCTGCCCCGCAGGACGGGTGTCGTGCTGGCGATCGGATCGGCCGTCGTCGGCCTCGCCCTGTTTGACGCGCTGCTCAGCATCGGCCAGCGCTGGTACTCGGCGCGGATCGGCGAGGGCCTGATCTACGACCTGCGCACGCAGGTGTTCGAGCACGTCCAGCGGCAGCCGATCGCGTTCTTCACGAGAACGCAGACCGGATCGCTGGTCAGCAGGCTGAACAGCGACGTGATCGGCGCCCAGCAGGCCATTACCTCGACCCTGTCATCGGTCGTCGCCAACGTGCTCTCGCTGGTGATCGTGCTGGTCGCGATGATGTTGCTGTCCTGGCAGGTCACGCTCGTCGCTCTGGTGCTTATCCCGTTCTTCATCATCCCGGCCAGGCTGGTCGGCCGGCGGCTTCAGCGGCTGACCAGGGAATCGATGCAGCTGGATGCCGCGATGGGCTCGACCATGACCGAGCGGTTCAACGTGGCGGGGGCGATGCTGGTCAAGCTGTTCGGCCGGCCGCGGGAGGAGACCGACACCTTCGGCAACCGGGCAGGCCGGGTCCGCGACATCGGGGTGCAGACAGCGATGTACGGGTCGTCGCTGTTCGTGGCGCTGACCCTGCTGGCCACGCTGGCGACCGCCGTGGTCTACGGGCTCGGCGGCGTCTTGGTGATCAACAACTTCTTCAAGATCGGCACGCTCGTCGCGCTCGCGGCGCTGCTCAGCCGGCTCTACGGGCCGATCACCTCGCTCTCCAACGTCCAGGTGGACGTGATGACCGCGCTGGTCAGCTTCGACCGGGTATTCGAGGTGCTCGACCTGAAGCCGCTGATCGAGGACGCCCCCGACGCTGTTCCGCTCCGGGTGGGACAGGACAGTCCGTCGAGAGCCCTGAGTGCCGCCGACCCGGACCGCGGTGCCGCAGGCAGCGGCGCGGAAGCCAGCGGCGCGGGAGCCAGCGGCGCTGCACCGGCGATCGATTTCGAGCACGTCTCGTTCCGGTACCCGACGGCCGCCGAGATCTCGCTGGCCTCGCTTGAGTCGATCGCGCTGCCCGTTCCCGAGCGGACCGACGCCAACGCCGAGGTCCTGCGCGATGTCACGTTCCACGCTCCGCCCGGGCAGCTGACGGCGCTGGTCGGGCCGTCCGGCGCCGGGAAGACGACCATCACGCACCTCGTCGCGCGGCTCTACGACCCGCAGGAAGGGTCGGTGCGAATCGGCGGTGCGGACATCAGGAAGGTCACCCAGGACTCACTGCACGACGTGGTCGGCGTGGTCACCCAGGACGCGCACATGTTCCACGACACCATCCGGGCGAACCTCAGCTACGCCCTTCCCGGCGCGACCGAGCAGGAGCTGATCGAGGCCTGCCAGGCCGCGCAGATCTGGCCGCTGATCTCATCGCTGCCAGACGGGCTCGACACGGTCGTCGGCGATCGCGGCTACCGCCTCTCCGGGGGCGAGAAGCAGCGGATCGCGCTGGCCAGGCTGCTGCTCAAGGCACCGTCGGTGGTCGTGCTCGACGAGGCGACCGCGCACCTGGACTCCGAGTCGGAGGCCGCCGTCCAGCGCGCGCTGAAGACCGCACTGGCCGGCCGTACCTCCCTGGTCATCGCGCATCGGCTGTCCACCATCAGGGAGGCGGACCAGATCCTGGTCATCGACGGCGGCCGGGTCGCCGAGCAAGGCACGCATGACCAGCTGCTCGCCATCGGCGGCATCTACACCGAGCTGTACCAGACCCAGTTCGCCAGCCAGGAGCAGCCCGAGGTAGCCGACCATGGGCTTCGCTCTCAGATGGCCCGGAGCATGCCGCCATCCACCGGGATCATCGCGCCGGTCAGGTAGCCGGCCGCAGGCGACAGCACGAAGGCGGCCACGCGCCCGAACTCCTCCGGAGTGCCGTACCTGCGCAGCGGGATCGCCTTCGACCGCTCCGCACGGACCTGGGCCGAGTCGCCGCTCTCCAGCTCGCGGATCCGGCCGGTGTCGATCGGCCCGGGCAGCAGCCCGTTGACCCGGACCCCGGCTGGGCCGAGTTCCTCGGGCAAACCGGACATCGCGGTGCTAGACAGGAAGCACCATGCTCAAGGGATCACGCCGAGGTATGCGCCGGGCGGACCGGCCAGCAGCAGTGCCACACTTGTTCCCAGTCATGCCACCACGTCCCTACATCCTGGTCGTCAACGGGCGAAAGGTCCGCCAGCCGGTCTTCGTGATCGGCGCACCGCACTCGGGAGCGGACCTTCTCGCGCGTGCGCTCAAGCGCACGACCGGGTTTCATTTCACGATCGGCCAGCCGAGCGTGCTCAGTGTCGTCTACGCCTTCGCCCGCAGCCCGTCCATCCAGCAAGGCCGCGGCGAGGCCGCGGCGACCGTGCTGCGGGACGCCTTCGCCCAGGCCTGGCAGGTGACCCCGCACGCGTGCCTGACCTGCCTGCCCGCCTGCCGGCTGGCGCGAAGCCGGTCCGCATCGGGGACATGTGTCGATGAGCGCGACATCACCAGGTACGGCGATGCCAGCCCCGAGATGATGTACTGCGCCGAGGCGCTCGTGGACGCGTTCCCTGACGCCCGGCTGGTCCAGATCATCAGGGACGGCCGCGATGTCGTGGCGGCGATGCTGGCGGATCCGGAGTCGCTTGCCTGGTTCAAGCGCGGCGTCGACAATGTCGACACCGAGTTCCCCAACCCGTTCTTCGGCGTCGAGACCGAGTCAGACCTGGCGGCCTGGCCGAAGCTGTCCGCGGCGGGCAAGTGCGCGATGCGCTGGCGTGGCTCGGTGCACAAGATGGCACGGCTGCGCAGCAGCCTGGGGGCGGATCAGCTGACCACTTTCAGGTACGAGCAGGTCGTTCGCGAGCCGCAGGCGACGGCTACCGCGCTGTCCGAATTCATCGGCCTGAAGGTCGAGCGGATCGAGGTTCCGGCCCGGCCGCCAGCGGCGGCCGGCTGGCGCAGGGCGCTCAATCCTGCGCAGCTGACCGAGGTCGAGCAGGTGGCAGGCCAGCAGCTTCGCCGGGTCGGCTACGGCGATTAGCGCCCAGGCAGCCGGGTCGGCGGCCGGACTGCCGCGGGGGTGATCCTCCAGGTTGGCGCTGCGTGAATCGGTGGAACGTGACCGGATGCCTGCGGGCTGTTGCCGACCTGCGACGGTATCCCTGGTCGTACTCCTCGCTGAGCAGCCAGGCATGGCGGCGGCTCCCACGGCGGGCCGGCGGCGGCACGGTACGGCCACCGTCCAGCCTCGGACGGCCGGCGCCATCGCGCCTGGGCTGGGGCGTGTTACCCGGCCAGGCGCGCCTAAGCTTGGGCCCGTGCCAAAGCTCAGTGCAGATCCCCGCCGTCAGCCCGATCGGCTGGGGTCCGGCGGCCCCGCGCGGGCTCGCGCACGGTTCGCTGCTCTTGGCACCGCCGCCGCGCTGGCCATCATTGGCGTGGCGGGCTGCGCCAAGATGAGCGCCGCCCTCGGCCAGCAGTGGATAGTCGTGCTGTTCAACCCGAACACCACGGTCGCGACCGCCCGGCACGTGACGCAGGCTTGCTCGCACGTGCCGAACCTGCACCTGGCACCGGTGCGAGCGGTCAGCGGCGATCCCGGCATGATCGGCTCGGCCCGCTACGACGCCACGAACGCCACCGACGCGAACATGGCCGAGCTCCAGCAGTGCCTCCAGCGATTCCCGTCGGTCCAGGGCTTCAACCTGATCCAGCCCGGAGACAGCTAGCAGATTGCGACCGCCAGGACGCTGGGTACAGCGACATAACGCTGGGTAATTAGTCGAGTACGAGACGACGCACCGCCAGGCGAGGCCGCCGCTCACATTTTTCGCCGACCCCGCAGCGATTGTCGGCTTCATGGCTATTAATTCGACCGAAAAAAACTAGAATACCAGGAAGCCGGTACGCTGGCGACTTTGCCTTCATCCCTACAACTGTGCTATAGATATATAGCTACTAAGTCGATCGGAATAGGAGGCACCATGAAGGGTGCTGTCACCGCAGCCGCACTAGCTGCCGCCGCGCTGCTGGCGGCCGGCTGCAGCGCGTCGCAGGCTAGTCCAGGCGGCTCCGGCGGTTCCAGCCCGGTCGTGCTGCGGCTGGGCTTTCTGACCAACATCACGCATGCCCCGGCGCTGATCGGCGCGGAGAAGGGGTTTTTCGCCAAGGATCTCGGCAGCGGCGTGCAGCTCAAGCTCGTGCCGTTCGCCACCGGGACCCTGGAGGCGACCGCGCTGCTCGCGGGCCAGCTCGACGCGGCCTACGTCGGCCCGAACCCGACGCTCAAGGCATGGCAGACCTCGAACGGCACGCTGATCAAGGTCATCTCGGGCGCGGCGTCCGG
Organism: Streptosporangiaceae bacterium; assembly: GCA_035604275.1. GTDB lineage: Bacteria > Actinomycetota > Actinomycetes > Streptosporangiales > Streptosporangiaceae > Chersky-822. Next base: position 52,300 of record DATNIU010000003.1, read on the forward strand.
CGGCGCCGAGCTCGTGGTCAAGGCCGGCATCACCAGCCCGGCTCAGCTCAAGGGCAAGAAGCTGGCGACCCCGTCGCTCGGCAACACCCAGGACGTGGCGCTGCGCTACTGGCTCAAGAGCCATCACCTGACCACCACCCCGACCGGCGGTGGCGACGTGCCGATCACGCCGATCACGCCGAACTCGGCGGCGGTTCTCGAGTTCAAGTCTGGCCAGATCGCCGGCGGCTGGGAGCCCGCGCCCTACGACATCGAGATGGTCAAGGACGGCGGGCACGTGCTCGTGGACGAGTCGACGCTGTGGCCGGGGGGCAAGTTCGTCACCACCAACCTGGTGGTCACCCAGAAGTTCCTCGCGGCGCACCCGAGCGCGGTGAAGGGCCTGCTCAAGGGCCAGATCGACGCGAATAACTACATCCACTCTGATCCGGCTGGCGCGGAGGCCGCGGCCAACGCCGAGCTGACCTCGGTGCTCGGCAAGGGCCTCAAGCCAGACGTGCTCGCCGCGGCCTTCCAGCAGATCACCTTCACCGACGACCCGATCGCTTCCTCGCTGAGCACCGACGCGCAGCACGCCGTGGCGGTCGGGCTGCTCAAGCCGGTCAGCAACCTGTCCGGGCTGTACGACCTCGGCCCGCTGAACGCGCTGCTGCAAGCCGACGGGCAGCCGCAGGTGAGTTCTTGAGCCTCACCCAGTGGCGCGGCACGCCCCCGGAGCATGCTCCGGGGGCGTCAGCCTTCCCTGAAGGTGCCCGCGCCACTACCGCCGAGCTCCGCATTCCGGCCACGCACCAGGTCCCGGGCGATCCGGGCACGACCGCCGATCGAGGCGAGGCGCCGGCCGCTATCCGGCTCACCGAGGTGTCCAAGGTCTACGGCCGCGGCCCGCGCGCGCTGCTCGCCGTGGACAGGCTCTCGCTGACGGTCGCCACGGGCGAGTTCGTCTGCCTGGTCGGTGCCTCCGGCTGCGGCAAGTCCACCCTGCTGTCGATCATTGCCGGCCTGGACACCGCGACGGCCGGCCAGGTGGTGACCGGCGGTCAGCGAGTCTCCCTGATGTTCCAGGAACCCGCGCTGTTCCCGTGGCTGACCGCCGCGCGGAACGTCGAGCTCGCGCTGCGAGCCCGCCGGGTTCCCAAGGCAGAACGGCGGCAGCGGACCACCGAGCTGCTGGAGACCGTGCACCTCGCCGCGTTCGCCGACAAGCGACCGCACGAGCTCTCCGGCGGCATGCGGCAGCGGGTGGCTCTGGCTCGCGCGCTCGCCCAGGACGCCGATGTGCTGCTGATGGACGAGCCGTTCGGAGCGCTCGACGCGATGACCCGCGACCTGCTGCACGACGAGCTTGAGCGGATCTGCGCCGAACGTGCGCTCAGCGTGCTGTTCGTCACGCACAACGTGCGCGAGGCGGCCAGGCTGGGGGACCGCGTGGTGGTGCTGAGCAGCCGCCCGGGCACCGTCATCGAGGAGTACCAGGTGCCGAGGACCGGCCCGCGCCGGATCGACTCGGTCCAGGTCGCCGAGCTGGCCAGCAAGGTCACCGATCGGCTGCGCGACGAGATGAGGCATCATGGCCATTAGGACCCAGCCGGCCGACCAGGTCCAGCCTGATCTGGAGCGGTCCGCCATCACCGGGCTGGACAGCCTGGAACTCGGCCTGGCCGGAACCGGCCGGGCGCCTCGTCGGCTGGCGCGAAAGTACTGGACGGCAACCTGGCCCAAGCTGCTCGCCATCGTGATCGTGCTGGCCGGCTGGCAGCTCTTCTACCTGAGCAACTGGCACGGCGATACGGCCAGCGGCCTGGTCAAGAGCCCTGGCTACACGCTGCGGTATCTGGGAGGCCAGCTGCAGCACGCGCCGCTGTGGCAGGCCATAGGAGTAACGGTGCGCACGGCGGTGATCGGATACGCGCTCGCGGTGCTGATCGGCTCGGCCGTCGGGGCGCTCATCTCCCGGATCCCGCCACTGCGAGCGGCGGTCGGGTCGATCATCAGTGGCCTTCAGACCATGCCGTCGATTGCCTGGTTCCCGTTCGCGATCATCCTGTTCGGGATCACCACGTCGGCCATCTTGTTCGTGATGGCGCTCGGCGCGGCGCCGTCGATCGCCAACGGCCTGATCACCGGGGTCGACTACACACCGCCCTTGCTGCTGCGGGCCGGCCGGACGATGGGGCTGCGCCGGGTCGCGCTCTACCGGCATCTGATCCTGCCCGCCTCGCTGCCGGCCTACGTGGCCGGCCTGAAGCAAGGCTGGGCGTTCTCCTGGCGGTCGCTGATGGCCGGTGAACTGCTGGTGATCATCACCGGCCAGGCGCCGTCACTGGGCATCCTGCTGAATACCGCCCAGGACAACCTGGACCTGTCCGCCGCGATCGCCGTCATGATCATCATCCTGGCGATCGGCATCGTGGTCGACGGGGTCTTCACCAAGGTCGACCTGACGATCAGGCGCCGGCGCGGCCTGCTGCTCGGCGCCGCGCGGTAGCGCTGTCCCGCCGCGGCGGGCCCCGTCCCGGCGGTGGGTAGCCCGCCGGGACGGATCGGCCGCGACTACCGTGTCCAGTGCGCGGTGCGTCTAGTGCGCGGCGCGTCTAGTGCGCCCCGTGATGGTAGACGCCGAAGACGTTCCCGGCCGGGTCGCGGAACGCTCCGGTCTCCATGTGATCGTCGACCGGCCGCGGGCCGTAGATCCGCGATCCGCCGAGCTCCTCCGCCCGGGCCAGAGATTGCTCTACGTCGGCCACGCTCGCATAGATCGTCGCCCACCGGGTGTCATCGCCGCCGCCGAGACCACCCTGGATGCCTCGACTCGAGCCGGTCCTCACCATCGCGTAGCCGGGGAAGCCCGAGTCGTCGACCGTCCAGCCGAACAGCTCCGCATAGAACTTCTGGGTCTGCTCCGCGTCTGAACCAAGGACCTCGAACCAGTCGACCGGCTCTCCGGCACCAGCGGACGGGGCAGGCGCGTCATCCGGCCCGGACCCGGCCGCAGCCTGCACCAGGCCGACGAGCAGGCCGTCGGGGTCGTTGAACATGGCGATCGTCACCGCCCCGCCGAAGTCGGTGACCGGCATGACCGTCGTGCCGCCGAGCGAATTCGCCTTGTCGAGCATCGCCTGAAGATCGTCCGCCTCGACATAGAACGCCGACCACGGCTCACCGGTCTGGCTCTTCCCGATGCCACCATTGATCCCGGCGCCGGCCCGCGTGTCGATCATCGTGTAGCCGCCGCCCGCGAAGGGCTGCAGCCCCCAGCCGAACAGCTCCTGGTAGAACGCGATCAGCGGCTGGTCATCTGCAGCACCGATCTCAAAATGCACTACCGCGTTACCCACTTCGCCCGCTCCTTCGTCAGATTGGTCTCGTCACCGACAGACGGTAGCCCTGCCCACTGACACTGAGCGGAAGGTACCGAAGCGGCCGGTCCCGGGCGGTTACCGGCCAGGTCAGACGTCGGCCGCCGACCGTCTGCCGATCATCAGCCCGCGGAGCGCGAGCACGGCAGCCGTACGATCGGAGCATGCCACACTCCGCCGGAATCGTGCTGGCCGGCGGACGCTCGTCCAGGATGGGGACGCCCAAGGCGGCGCTTGAATGGCACGGCTCCACGCTGCTGCGCCGGACGACGGGGATCCTGTCACGCTCGACCGATGGGCCCGTCATCGTGGTCAGGGCGGCTGGGCAGGATCTTCCCGCGCTGCCGCCAGGCGTCGAGGTCGTCGACGACCCGCACGAGGGCCTGGGCCCGCTCCAGGGGATAGCCGCCGGGCTGGCCGCGGTCGGCGGCCGGGCCCCGATCGCGTTCGTCTGCTCCACAGACCTGCCATTCCTGCACCCGGCCTTCGTCCGGCGAATGCTGCGAGCTATCGACCGGCAGGACAGCACCGCAGACGGGGATCGTCCCGCAGTCGGCCTCCTCTCCCCGGGTTGCGAAGACAGCCCCGCAGCCGGCACAGGCACCACGGGCGGCACAGGCACCGCGGGCGAGAGCGGTCACGGGGGCGCGGACGTCGGCCTGCCGGTTGCCCGCGGCTTTTCGCAGCCGCTGGCGGCCGCCTACCGGACGGCGCTGGCGCCACTGGCCGGGCGGCTGGTCGCCGAACGACGGCTGCGGCCTGCCTTCCTGTTCGAGGAGTGCACGGTCGCCCGGCTGGACGAGGCGGCGCTGCATGCGGATCTGGTTCTCGCCGCGCTCGACCCGGACTTCGATTCGGTGCTCAATGTCAACGAGCCGGCCGACTATCAGTCCGCCAGGGCGCGACCCGGGCCCCTGATCACGATCCGGCGGTCCGGATCCCTGGCTGATGATCAGCGCGGTCCTGAGACCGTCCGGGCGGCGACCGTCGCGCGAGCGGCCGCAGCCGCCGGGATCGCGCTCGACGGGCAGGTCGGGGCGGCGCTGAACGGCGGCCAGCTCACCAAGGACGGCGAGACGCCGCTGGCGGCCGGTGACACCGTGCTGTTCATCACCACGGACGCGCGAGGCTGACCGGCGACGGCGGCTGGCTGACCGGCGACGGCGGCTGGCTGACCGGGCCGCCTCCAGCCAACTCAGACCGGGCTGCGCCGGTGAACTCAGCGGCTCCAGCGCGTGAACATTGTCTGCCTGGCGTTTCTGCAGCAATATGGCCTGATGGCACAGGCAGCGAGCCGGCGGCGGGGCCATCTCCGCAACAGCTATCACCACGGTAACCTGCCGACCGCGCTGACCGACGCGGCGACAGAGATGGCCAGGCAGGGCGGCCCCGAGGCCGTCGTGCTCCGCGCCGCGGCCCGCGTGGCCGGAGTGTCGGCGGCCGCCGCGTACCGGCACTTCGCCGATCATGGCGAACTGCTCCAGGCAGTCAGGCAGCGGGCGCTCGACGCGCTGAACGCGGCGATGCTGGAGAGCCTGAACTCCGGCAACCCGCTGCCCGACCCGGCTCAGGAGTCACTGCGCCGGTTCCGGGCCCTGGGCGCCGCCTATATCGATTTCGCGCTCTCGGATCCGGGCCTGTTCCGCACCGCGTTCTGCCGCCCGGACAGACCGCTGTCGGCGAGCGTCGAAGCGACGATGTCGGCTCATGGCCCGTACGCCCTGCTCGCGAGCGTTCTCGACGAGCTCGTCGACCGTGAGGTGCTCGACCCCGGCCGACGGACCGGAGCTGAGATCGCCGTCTGGTCGGCCGTGCATGGCCTGGCCACCTTGCTGCTTGACGGACCGCTCGCCCTGCTGACCGACGAAGAGCGAGCCAGGGCTATCGGCCGGATCGGCGACTTCGCGCTCGACGGCATCACGGCGCCGCCCGGCCGCGGCACCGGATCGCAGGACTGACCGGCCGCGGCACCGGATCGCAGGACTAAGCCACCAGCAAGGAAACCCGGGAATTCGGGACCAACAGATGTTGACACCGTTCACTTCTAATGTCATGATGAAGATGTGAACAACGTACACATGACGACGCGGGGAGGCGGACAAGATGATTGACATGCACCTCATCAGCATGGCGATAGCCGGCGTGGGGATCGCAGCGGGCGCCGCGATTCTCCTTGCGGCACTGATCATCGTGATCGCTGCGATCCGGCAGCACGAGATCAGCGAGCGGAGGCAGCGGCTGGCCGCCGCACGGTCGGCGGTGGCAGCCCGGACGGCGCGGGTGACCGCGCAGGCCCGGCTCCGCACGCCGGTCAAGCACGAGCCAGCACCACACGAGCCAGCACCACACGAGCCAGCACCACGCGAGCCGGTCCTCCGCTAGCCCGGTCCTCCGCTAGCCCGGTCCTCCGCTAGCCCGGTCCTCCGCTAGCCCGGTCCTCCGCTAGCCCGGTCCTCCGCTAGCCCGGTCCTCCGCTAGCCCG
>DATNIU010000004.1:0-20722 GCA_035604275.1 Streptosporangiaceae bacterium
CGCAGCGGCGCGGCCGAGGACCACCGGCCCGCAGCGGTCAGCACCGGCCCCGGTCCCCGTGCTCGGCGAGCGCACCGGCCCGCCACCAGCCCGCAGCGGCCCCGGTCCTCCGTTGCTCGGCAAGCGCACCGGACTGGTCCCCGTGCTCGGCGCGGGGCCTGGTCCCCGTGCTCGGCGAGCGCACCGGCCTGGTCCCCCGGTCCATGGTCCCCGGTCCCGTGCTCGGCGAGCCCACCGGACTGGTCCCCGGTCCCTGATCCCCGTGCTCGGCGCGGGGCCTGGCCCCCGTGCTCGGCGCAGCTCGGCGAGCGCACCGGCCCGCAGCGGTCAGAATGCGGCCTCGATTTCGTCGGCTGCGGTTCGGCAAGCGTCGGTGACGGCCTGGTCTTCGATCTCGGCTGCGCGGGCGGCCTGAATGCGGCGCCGGCGCTGTGCCGATAGCAGAGAAAGGCGCGCGAAGTGCGCTTTGCGCTTGGCTTCCACGCGGCGGGCTAGCTCGCCGGGGCTAAGCGTGCCGTCTGGGTCTACGGCGGCGGCGAATTTCGCGTTGAGCCCGGCGCGGGCTGGTTCTGTGGCGGCAGTCCTGTCGGCGGTTCGTGCCCATCTTTCGTATGCGGCGGCGCGTCCGCGCAGGCTTTTGTCACTCGGGCTTTCCGGCATGACAGGATGGCCCTTTCGGTACTATCGGCCGGACGTGCGCCCGGTTCCGTATACGAGCGGTAGTTCAGCTGCTGCCGGTGAATGGTTCCTAGGCCCTTCTGAACAGCGCTGAGCAATGTGCAACGTACATCGGATCGGCGGAACGCCAAAGGCGGCAGCTATCCCGCACGACGCTCGCCCTGCGTTCCCAGAGCATCCGCCTAATGTTTCCGGCCAATACAGCGCTGCGGGAAAATCCCGGTTTGCTGGCTTCCACGGTCAAGCCGTGTTAAAGATTCCGGCGAGTTTTCGTGCGCACGGCGCTCGCCCTATCGTGCTTATGTAATTTCCAGCACTTTGTCACGACACAAACGGTGCCCCGTCCTGAGCTATGCGGCTCGTGGACGGGGCACCGCGTTTCGCGGCCCTTGGGGGCGCTCAGGCCATGATGCGGTCATACGAGCGGCGGGCTCGGGCGCTCGCCGCACTGCGGCCGTAGCGGCGCAGCATCTGCGGTGAGGTCCAGCCGTTCAGCTCCATCAGGTCGCCTTCCGCGCCGCCGTTGTCCAGCCAGGTGTGGGAGAAGTTATGCCGGAACTTGTGCGGGTGAACCTCCACACCGGCCTGAGCCCCGCGGCGCTCCACCATTTGATAGATGCCGCTGGCGGTCATCGGCCCGCGGATGCCTAGCCATAGCGACTGGCTGCCTGCCATCCGGTGACTGGCGCGCTCGCGCCGGTAGCGGTCAAGGGCGAGTGCCGCATCGTAGCCGAATCTGACATGGCGCTGCCGACTGCCCTTGCCGGTGACTAGCGCGTCTCGGTCCTTTAGGTTGAAGTCATCGAGCTTGAGCCCGGTCAGCTCGGCCAGCCGAATGCCCGTATCACGGAACAGCGTCAGGATTGCGGCATCGCGGCGGGCCTGGAATCCCTTGCCCTTGCAAGTGGACAGGAGCGCGTCCAGCTCGGCGGCAGTAAACACCGGCACGGCCTTCTCATCGACTTTCGGCGGCCGGAGCCCGGCCATGGGGTTGGACCGGGGCTCGTCCGGATCTTCGGTGGTCAGCCACTTGAAGAACTGCTGGAGTGCCCGGAACTGGTTGCTGGCGTAGCTGCCTGAGTAACCCTTTCCCAGGAGCGCCACAATCCAGCGCTGGACGAGTTGCGCGGTGACCTGATCCCAGCTCGTGAGCCCGGCCAGGCGTAGCTGTGCCGCTGCGAGCCACTGTGCGGCCTCGGTGTAGGTGCGGACGGTCTTGGGTGACTTGCGTTCGGCGAGCAAGTGCAGCTCGAAGCTGTCAATGAGGGCCTGGAACGTGCCTGCGTTTAGATCGCGTCTGACGCCCCGTGCCGCTGGTGGTGATTGCATAGTTTTCCTCTGTGAGAGCGTTGTGCGCGATGGCGCATCGCGTGAGCGACGCTCCACCTGACGCGTTTCCGCTGTTCAGAGGGCCTAGGGAGCCGGTGAGCGGGTTCGAACCGCTGACCTGCCGCTTACAAGGCGGCCGCTCTGCCAACTGAGCTACACCGGCGGGACAGCGCGCATGTTAGCCGGCCAGTGCCCACACGTGCGCAGACGACCTCGCGCCTGAAGCGTCCGGCGCGGCCTCGAACACGTCGCGGGTCCTGAAGGCTCAACACGGGAGCAAGCGGATCCCATACCATGTGGATCTCCGCGTTCACCAGCCCGCGATCCGCGCCTAGCCTGCAGATCATGCTCTACCTGGCGGAGTTCTATCTGCCGAGGCAGGCATCCTTCGCCGATGTCGTCCAGCGGGCCAGGGAAGGGGCGCGCGCGGCCGTCGGCTCTGGGGCGGAAATCCGCCTCATCCGGGTCATCTTCGTGCCGTGCGACGAGAGTTGCTTCGCCCTGTACGTCGCGGGCTCCACCGCCGAAGTCATGGCCGCCGGCGCGCTGGCCGGACTCGTGTTCGACAGAGTCGGGGAGGCCGACACCGCACCCTGAGCCAAGGCTTCTGATCCCCGCGGACTGGGACGGCGGCGGCATTAAGCAGGTCGATCCGGCCGGGCTCGGGCGTACGCTCAGGCCATGTTCGCGCAGATCTTCGGGCGTGAAGCCGAGTTGCGGACCATCAGCGCGTTCCTCGACGGCGTGCCGCGCTCACCCGGCGCGCTCGTGCTGGCCGGGTCGGCGGGCGCGGGGAAGACAACCCTGCTCAGAGCGGGCACGGCGCTGGCTCGCGACCGCGGCTTCACGGTACTGCGGACGACGCCTGCCCAAAGTGACCTCCGGCTCGCGTTCGCCGGGCTCGCCGACCTGCTCGGGGCATATCTGGACACCGTGATCGACGAACTCCCTGCGCCGCAGGCCCGTGCGCTGCGTCAGGCGCTGATGCTTCAGGAGGTGCCAGCGCATCCGCCTGAGCCGCGTGTCATCGCGGCGGCACTCCGTACCGTGCTCGTCCTCCTCGCCAGGTCAGCACCGGTCTTGCTGGTGATCGACGATGTGCAATGGCTCGACCCGCCGACCGAGGCGGCTGCCAGCTTCGCGATCCGTCGTCTGGACACCGAGGCAGTCGGCCTCCTGTGCGCCATGCGGCCAACGGGCGGTGGTGAGAATCTGCCACTTGAGCTTGACCGGGGCAGGCTCGCGACCGAGCTGCTGCCGGTGGGCGGCATGAGCATCGGCGCGCTGCACCGGCTGCTGCGGGCCCGGCTTGACACGTCGTTCTCGCACCCGACGCTGCGCCGGATTGAGGCGGAGTCAGGCGGGAACCCGTTCATCGCGCTGGAGATCGGCAGGACGCTCGCCCGGAGCGGAATCACGAGCGTAGGGAGCAGCGCGCTGCCGGTTCCCAGGACGCTCATCAGCATGGTCGGCGAGCGCCTCGGCGAACTGCCGCCCGAGGTCCACGAGGCCTTGCACCTGGTCGCTGTGATGCCCGCCGCGCCATTGGAGCACTATCTCGCGGCAGGGCTGAGCGACGCCCAGCTCGACGTGGCGGTGGTCGCGGGAGTACTCGACACGGACGGCAGGCGGCTGCAGTTCTCGCATCCGCTGCTGGCCTCTGCGGTGACCGCCTCCATCCCGCCAGGCCGCCTCCGCACATTGCACGGGATCGCCGCCCGCCACGTGCAGCGGCCCGAAGAGCGGGCCAGACACCGAGCGCTCGCAGCCACCGGCTCATCCTCCCTGGTCGCAGCGGAGCTCGAGGAAGCGGCCGAGGCAGCCGTCGCGCGGGGCGCTCCGGCGACGGCAGCCGAGCTTTACAATCTGGCCGCCTCGCTCACGCCGCTGGACCAACCGGCCGACGCAGGCCAGCGCGTTCTGCGCGCGGCCAGCCAGCTTGGAGCCGCGGGAGAGACCCGCGCAGCCACGGCGGCGCTTGAGAAGCTCATCGCGTCAACACCGCCAGGACCTCAGCGGGCGGCGGCGCTCAGCCAGCTAGCCTCGCTCCGTCAGGATCAGGACGGGGCCGCCGCGACATCCCTCCTCGAGCAGGCGCTGGCCGAGGCGGGCAACGACCCGGCGCACACCGCCGGTATTCATCTGACCCTTGCCGAGAACTGGACCAAGCGCGGGGATGAAGCTCGTTCGCTGGCCGAATCGCGCCACGCGCTGGCGGACGCGGAACGAGCCGGTGACCCGGTACTGCTCGCCCGGTCGATGGCGTTCTTCGTCAGGGCCACCGTCACCAGTGGCGGCGGATTCGACCAGCCGCTGCTTGAGCGCGCGCTTGAGCTTGAGCGAGTGGTCGGTGGCGGCATATTCCTCCGCGGCACCGGCTCGCCGAGCTGGATGGCTGGCTGGTGCCACCTGGCCGAAGGCCGCCTGGATGAGGCAGAGTCTGAGATGCGGCGAGTTCTCGCCTGGTGCCACGCCGAAGGTGTCGAGAACTGGCGGGCTGATGTGCTGCTGCGGCTTTCGGTCATCGCCGCATGTCGTGGGGATTCGCACCTGGCCGCCGAGCTGGCCGCCGAAGGGCTCGAGATCGCGGAGCAGGTCGACCTTCCTCAGCTTGTCAGCGCGCTGCTCTACGCCTGCGGCGACGCGGCGTTGCAGCTAGGGCAGGTCGCTGCCGTCCGCGACTTCGCGCGCAGAGGCATCGACGCGGCACGGGAGGCCGGGGAGCTGCCCTACCTGCTCCGCAACGAGGCTCTGCTCGGCTCGCTCGACCTGGCACTCGGCGACTACCGGAACGCGGCCGCGCGGCTCCGCCCGCTCGCGGCCCGGTGGCGGGAGATGGGCGTGCGCTTGCTCAACTCAAGGAGCATCGAGCCCGAGGCCGTTGAGGCGATCATCGCGCTCGGCGAGCTCGATGAGGCCGGCCAGCTCCTGGCTGAGATGGAACGAGACGTGCGCAACCCGATGTCGGCAGGCCTGGCAGCGCACAGCCGCGCCAAGCTGGCCGCCGCTCGCCTGCCGCCGGTCACCTGGGAGCAGATCATCAACGGAAGCGGACCGGTGACGCTCAAGTAGGCCGACGCCGCAGCCAGGTCAGATCGTGGACGGCCTGACGATCCGCCGTCCACGATCTGACGACCACGTTGGGACAGGCCTGCGGCATGCACGGGCGCAGGCCCCCTGCGCGGGCACAGATCCCGCGGACAACGAGAACTCAGTTCGGACTCCGGATCGCACGCTCAGACAGGTTCCTTCACGGGGGCGCCCAGGCGCCGAAGCCGCGGGAGACACGGGAATTGCAGGGCGGTCTGCTCGACCAGGTCGGGTCTATCGTCCTGGACCACGATCCGGACGGTTCCGCCGTGGCTGAGCACCGGGCGGCCAGCGGACGGTCCTGTCGGGTAGCGGGTTAACATTCAGCGATGAACGTCCTATTTGTCGAGCCGTTCTTTCCGTCCAGCCAGCGGAACTTCGTCCGGGCACTCGCCGAGGTCGGCGCGAGCGTGATCGGCGTCGGCGAATCGCCGCCTGAGGCGCTTGACGATCAGCTCAGAAGCTGGCTGCGGCACTACGAGCAGGTGCCGTCGGTAACTGACGTCGATGCGATGACGCGGGCGGTCCGGTCGGTGCGGGACACCATGGGCGTTGACCGGATCGAGGCGACCATCGAGGCGCACACCCTGCCCGCCGCGCAGGTCAGGGAGGCCTGCGCGATCCACGGCATGTCGGTGCGGACGGCCTGGCTGTGCCGGGATAAGCCGTCGATGAAGCAGGCGCTGCGCAAGGCCGGGGTTCCGACGGCCGCCTGGACCACCGCGAGCGACGCCGCGCAGGTGCACGCCTTCGCCGAGCAGGTCGGCTTCCCGCTGATACTCAAGCCGCGCAGCGGCGCCGGGGCGCTGGACACGATGCGGGCCGAGAACGCCGCCGACCTGGAGCTCGCGCTCGGCATCTTCGGCGGCCAGGGCGCCGAGTCGATCGCCGTCGAGGAATTCGTCGATGGCCACGAGGGCTTCTACGACACGGTCACGGTCGGCGGCCGGGTGGCGCTTGACTTCGCCTCGCACTACTTCCCGAACGTGCTCGAGGCCATGCGGACCCGGTGGATCTCGCCGGAGTTCATCTCCACCAACCGGATCGACACCGCTCCTGAGTATGCCGGCCTGCGCGAGCTTGGCCAGCGGGTGATCGACGTGCTCGGGATCGAGACCTCGGCGACGCACATGGAGTGGTTCTCCGGCCGCAACGGGCTGACGTTCTCCGAGATCGGCTGCCGCCCGCCCGGCGGGACCGCCTGGGAGATCTACTCGGCCGGCAACGAGATCGACCTCTACCGCGAGTGGGCGATGGCGATCGTGCACAGCCAGGCCGGCTCGGCCCCGTCCCGGCGCTATGCCAGCGGGCTGGTCGCGATCCGCCCGGAACAGGACGGCCACATCACCGGCTACACCGGCGTCGACGAGCTACAGCAGCGATACGGCGAGTGGGTGATCGACGCGCACCTGCCGCCGCCTGGCACGGCTACCCAGCCGGTGGAGGCCGGGTACCTGGCCAACGCGTACGTGCGGATGCGCCACCCCGACTTCGACGAGCTGCGCTCCATGCTCGACGCCGTGGGTCGCACGCTGCACGTCCACGCCTCGTGAGGGTCACGCTGCTCGGACCGCAGCGCAGGCCCACGCTTGGCGCGGTCGCCGCGTCGCTGGGCATCGACGGGCCGGTGGCCACGATCACCGCCGGGTGGCAGGAGCGCGAGAGCGCCGACGACGAGCTGCGCGAGGTGCTCGGCTCGCGCGACGTCAACCTTCGCCTCTACCAGCGCTGGCTTGACGTCCTCGACCGGGACACCGAGTTCGCCGCCGCCGAGCGGCGCCTCGGCGAGGTGCTTGAGCAGGTCCAGGACGTGTACCTGCTGCGCCTGGACTACGCGCTGCGCGCCGTCTACACCATCTCCCGGCACAGCGACACCCGGCACAGCGACACCCGGCCGAGCATCTCCCGGCACAGCGACACCCGGCCGAGCGACACCCGGCCCAGCGACACCCGGCAGAGCGATCTGCGGCACGTGGATTCGCGGCCGGGGTATTCACACCGAGGGGATTCACGCCCGAGGGATCAACGGCAGATAGATAACGGGCCGTTCACCGCCGACGCCCTCAGCGAGGCGATCGCCGCCGTCGCCGAACTGGACGCGACCCACCTGCGGCGGGTGAACGGAATCCGCGGCGAGTTCTACGCCCGGCTGACACCGCATGACCGGCCGGTCGTGGCCGAGCACCGGGCCGTGATCGAGGGCCGACTTCGCGACGCCGCGGCGGTCGTGATCGCCGGCGGCCACGTCGGGGCGCTGGCCGACACGCTGCACCTGTTCAACGTCGCGCCGCTGCTGCGATCGCCCGTGATCGCCTGGTCCGCCGGGGCGATGGCCCTGACCGACCGGATCGTCCTCTTCGGCGACCGTTTCCCGCAGGGACCCGGTCACCCGGAGGTCTATGGCGCCGGGCTGAGCGTGCTTCGCGGCCTCGTGCTGCTACCGCACGCACGGGCCAGGCTGCTGCTCGACGATGTGCCGAGGATGTCCGTTCTCGCCAGGCGGCTGGCCCCCGCGCTCTGCGTTCCGCTAGAAAATGGAACACGGCTGGATGCCGACACCGACGGTAGCTGCCCGCCAGGGACGGCGGTCCTCGCCCAGGACGGCCGCGTGACCAACCTGGCGGCCGCGTGACCACCGACGGCGACCGCACGACCAGGCGACCGGCGCCATGGCCGGTCCGGTGGCGAGGACGGCAGCGGGCCCGGCCCGCGCGATGCGACCGTCCGGCCAGGCGACCGGCGCCATGACCGCCCCAGCGGCGAGGGCGGCGGGCCCGGCAGCGGCGTCGCAGCCGGCCGTCAGCCGGAAGCTCGCGATCACCAGGCTGCGGGAACGGGGGCCGGTCGAGCCCGCGGTGATCGACCGGTTCCTGGCCAGGCACGACGTGCCGGTCGTCGAGGGCGCCCGGTGCACGTTCCTGTACCGGGGCGAGGCCGACACGGTGGAACTGATCAGCCGGGTCGTCGGGCTGCCCGAGCGGATCGCGCTGCGCCGGCTGCACGGAACCGACCTGTGGTACGTCGTACTCGAGCTGCCCGAGGGCTCCCGGATCGAGTACCAGCTCGAAGTCGCGACCGGCGAGCGGCGCGAGCGCGTCAACGACCCGCTGAACCGGCGGCTGGCGCATAGCCCGATGGGCAGCTCGTCGGTCTGCTACGCCCGCGGCTACCAGGTGCCGCCGTGGACCCGGCCGGACCCGGCTGCACGGGCCGGAACGCTGACCAGCTTCGTGGTGGCCAGCCGCGCGCTGCGGCACGGCTGCCCGGTGACGCTGTACCTGCCGGCCAGGTTCCGGCGCACCGGGCGCTATCCGCTGCTGATCGTGCACGACGGGGCCGACTACCTGGAGTACGCGGCGGCCAAGACGGTGCTGGACAACCTGATCCACCGGCTCGACATGGCCGAGACGATCGTGGCGTTCGTGTCCCCGGCCGGCGAGCGGCTGACCGAGTACGCCAACTCGGCGGCGCACGCCCGCTACCTGACCACCGAGCTCGTGCCCCGCCTGGAGGCCGAGCTGCCGCTCGCGGCGACGCCGGCCGGGCGGTGCCTGATGGGCGCCAGCTTCGGCGCCGTCGCTTCGCTGTCCGCCGCCTACCGTTACCCGGGCGCCTACGGCTCGCTGCTGCTCCAGTCCGGCTCCTTCGTCTTCACCGATATCGGGAACGACCATGGCGGCGGGCCGGCGTTCGAGCCGGTGGTCAGGTTCGTCAACCGGTACCGGGCCGCGCCCCGCCGGGTCGCCGACCGGGTGTTCGTCAGCTGCGGCGTCTACGAGCCGCTGATCGTGCGCAACCGGTCGATGGTCCCGGTGTTCGAGGCCGCCGGGATGGCGGTCCGTTACGTCGAGGCCCGGGACGGGCACAGCTGGGAGAACTGGCGCGATCGGCTGCGGGAGGGGCTGTCATGGATTTTCCCTGGTCCTGGCAAGTTCGTCTACGAGTGACCAGGCGACCGGCCCGGCGACCGGCCCCGCGGTTCGCGGCACGGCGGCTGGAGACACGGCAGTTTGCGGCACGGCGGTTCGCGGCACAGCGGTCTGCGGCACAGCGGTCTGCGGCACAGCGGTGACTCCGAAGAGGGGCCAGCGGTGGCACTCCGACCGGCTCGGCAGCGAGATCACGGTCGTGCGGTGGGGGCACTACGGCCGGCCGGTGCTCGTCTTCCCCTCGGCGGGCGGCGACGCCGAGGAGATCGAGCGCTACGGCCTGGTCGACGCCTGCGGTGAGCTCCTTGCCCAGGGCCGGATCAAGCTGTACTCGGCGGACAGCGTGGCCGGGCAGGCGATGGTGGCCAGGGCCGGGCCGCCGGAATACCGGATGTGGCTGCTCAACCAGTTCCACGAGTGCGTACGCCGCGAGGTGGTCCCGGCGATCCACGCGGACCTGGGCGGCGTCGAAGCGGACCTGATCGCCTGCGGCGCCTCGATCGGCGCGTTCAACGCGGTCGCGGTCCTGTGCCGCTACCCCGATGTCTTCGCCGCCGCGATCGGAATGAGCGGCAGCTACCGGATCGAGCGCTTCTACGATCACGCCTGGAGCCAGGACCTGTACTTCTCGGTGCCGTTGCAGTTCCTGCCCGGTCTGGCCGGAGCGCAGCTTGACCTGCTCCGGCAGCGGTTCGTCGTGCTCGCCACGGGTGAGGGCGACTGGGAGGACGTGGGCGAGTCGTGGCGGATGGCGTCGGCGCTCGGCGAGAAGGGGATACCGAACCGGGTGGACAACTGGGGCCCTGACTGGGCGCACGACTGGCCCACCTGGCACCGGATGCTGCCGCAGTACCTGAGCGAGCTCGCGTGACCCGCCGGGTTCGTCCGGGATTCGGGTAGCTGGACGCCGCCCGCCCGGCCGGAATAACGTCCGACTGACAAGCCCTGCCCCGCGAGGAGACCCGGAGGTGCCGTGGATGGCGACGTCCGACATCTGGTTGGCCTGCTGCTTGGCACGGAGGACGACTGGCCGCGGGCCTTCGAGTTCCTGCTGACCAGCCTCGGCCCGGTCGCCGACGGCGGCGGGCGGCGGCACGCCTTCGCCACGGAGCGACTGACCATCGAGCCGTTCTCGCTCAGATCGCGGCCGCGCACCGACCTGGTCATCGACCGGCTCGCCTACTGGTACTACCATCCGCGCGAATGGCTCAAGAAGATCGCCCTGATGGACAATGTCTACCTGCTCAACTCCCCGTTCACGTTCCAGTCGATGGAGAAGCACGCGGCCTACTGCGCCATGATGCGTCTCGGCATGAAGGTCCCCGAGACGGTTCTGGTGCCTTATAAGAATCCGCTCGATCATGACAAGTATGTCTATACCGCGCAGCGTTACAACAAGTCATTCGACCTCGACGCGATCGCCGCGCGGATCGGGTACCCGCTGTACATGAAGCCCTACGACGGCGGCGGCTGGCGGGGCGTGTCCCGGGTCAACAACGTCGAAGAACTGCACCGGGCGTACAACCAGTCCGGCCAGATGCTGATGCACCTCCAGGCAGCCATCGACGACTACGACGTGTTCGCCAGGTCGCTGTCGATCGGCGCTGAGACCATGGTGATGCGGTTCGACCCGGACGCGCCGATGCATATGCGCTACCGGGTAGAGCACGAGTTCCTCGCGCCGGAAACGGGCGCCGAGGTGATCAGCATCTCGAAGATCATCAACGCGTTCTTCCGCTGGGAGTTCAATTCCTGCGAAGTGCTGGTCAAGAATGGCGAGGTCTTTCCCATCGACTACGCCAACGCCTGCCCGGACGTCTCGATCACGTCCCTGCATTACTATTTCCCCTGGGCGATGCAGGCTCTGGTGAAATGGACCGTGTTCTGCCTGGCTACCGGCCGCAGGCCCCGTCTCGATCTCGATACCCGCGCGTACTTCGAGATCAGCGACCGCGACGACCTCCGCTACGACGAGAAGCTGGCCGCCTACCGCCGGCTGGCCGATGCCTACTTCGCGGTCGACGCCTACCGCGACTTCTGCGAAGCGCGGCTGCCGGACCTCGGCCGCAGAGTGCTCGACTGGGCTAGCGGGCCAGCCTTCGACCAGTTGCTGGTGGACACGGTCACCGCCACGTATCCCGCTCACGAGCACGAACGGTTCATCGCCCACTTCCGCGGCCTGACCGGCCTCTGGCTGAGCGACGAGGCAGCCCGCCTGCCAGATTAGCTTTAACGAATTCGCACGTGCCCCGGCCGGCGGGCCGAGCGGGACATGCTGGGCGCGATCGCCAGCGCCGCCCGCCCTGGCTGACCGACCGCACCATGGCCGCCGGGGAGTGACGCCGCCAGGCCGCGACGATCTCCGGCTCGGTGGTGTCCTCGCTCGCGTCCTCGCCGGTGCGCTGGCCGGCGCCGCCCGCCTGACTAGTCCCCGCGGCGCCGCGCCCGGGGAGGTCGGCCCGCCAGGCGAACTTCGTCCGCTCGGCGAGCTGGGTCAGCACCATCACGGTGAAGCCGACGAAGAAGACGGGCTCTACCAGCCCGCCAAGCCGGTCGGTCAGGTAGGCGGCGCCAAGCAGCGGGTAGCCGACGAGCGCGCCGATGGCCAGCTCGCGATAGATCCGGGCGCTGTGCGTCCGCTCGTCGCGGGTCCGCCGGACCGCGAGCAGCAGCGCGAACGTGATCGCAGCGAACTCGACGATGCCGACCGCCATGTGCAGGTACTGACTGACCGGAAGCTGGAACTTCCACTCCACGCTCCGGCAGGCCACGCTGACCTCGTCGGCGCACACCTCGGGGAAGATCCCGCCGAGTGCTCCGGCGATGGCGAAGACCATCATCGCCACCCACTCCCGGCGGGCGGCCAGGATGCCCCGGCTCCCGATTGCCAGGAACGCTCCCGCCAGCAGCAGCCCGGAGGCCAGGTCGGCATGCTGCATCGCGGCTGCGTACGGCTGGCCGGTCACCTCCATGTTGCTGAACAGCTCGCTTGGCGACTTCATCAGGCCGGGCACGAGCGGGACCAGGATCCACCAGTTGTAGGCGGCCAGTCCCGCGATCCCGAGCAGCCAGGCCACCGCTGGCCCGGTGAGCGGGCGCGGCTCGGCAGCAGCCCCCGCCGTGACAGCAGCCCCGGCCGCGGCGGCAGCCCCGGCCGGAGCGGCCGGGTGCCGACCCCGGAGGAATCTGGACAATCTGAGCTTGCGCATCGCGACACCAGGCCCCTCGAATTGCCTGCAGCCACGACAACCGCCGGTGCCGGCGCGGTATTTCCCGGCGCTCGTCCTCGCGGTGCGCCACATTCACAGCGCTCGTCCGAGTGACCTTCAGCTTTTTCGCAGGAACGAGCGGTCTGCTTGAACCTGCGACGCCGCCTGCGGGCGGGCCGTGGCACCGAGATGGAAGGAACGCTGATGTCCGCCGACCTAGCGATCATCTCAACTCTGGCCAGCCCGGAGCGCAGCCCAGCCACCGAGGGCCGCCACCTGCATCCGGCGGCGCTACCTCAGTGGCGCATCCTGCTCGAGTTCAGCTGGCAGGAACGGCTCGAACGGATTACCCAGCTCTCACTCGCCTTCCACGAGGCCGCGGAGGCCGCCGCGGGCGGCGGCCACGACCCGCAGACGCGCCTGACGGCCCGCCGCCGGGCGAACCGGCTGCTGCACCGCACCGTCGCCGCGCGGCGCGTGCTGGCCGACATCGAGGCTGCCATGGCCCGGCTGGCGGTCGGGCGCTTCGGCTGGTGCGAGCTGTGCGGCCGGGCCATCTCGACCGCCAAGCTGACCGAGATGCCGCAGACCACGTACTGCGCGAGCTGCGATCTATGACTTGTGCCAGCTGAGGAGTCTCAGCGGAGCACGACGCGGTCTCCGCCGAAGTCGGCGATGATCTCCAGCCGGCCGCCGAGGGCCTCGACGTAGGCCGCGAGGGTACGGATCTCGGTCGCGCCTGGCTCGGCCCGCTCGATCGCCGAGACCCGTTCCTGCCGCACGTTCATCCGCTCGGCGACCTGGGCCTGGGTGAGCCGGCGACTGGCCCGCTGTTCCGCCAGCGTCCTGGCACGGTTCCTGGCGATGAACGAGGCCGCGCCGACCTCAATCTCGCCGGCCTCACCGGGGAAGAACTCGTCGAGAAACGCCGCCGTGTCATCGAAGGCGCATTCCGCCGCCTCCGGATCCCGGCCCGCACGTACCCGGCGCAGCACACGCGAGGCCACCAGGACCGCTTCGGAATGCTCGCTCCGTACCGGGTCACGGCCCTCGAGCACGGCGATCAGCAAGGCGGTGCCCGGCGGCTCGGCGGCGAACAGGATCCGGACTTCGCTGTCACCAGGCGCGCCTGGCCGCAGCTCCAGCAGGCCGGGCTCTGGGGGCGTTTCGGCGAGATCCGTCTCCGGGAACACCGAGCGCAGCTCACGCTCGATCTCATCCTTGATCTCCCGCAGCTTGCCCTTCGCCGCTGCGGCTAGCGCGTCAGCCTGGTCGGCCGGGGCGCCCGGTCCGCCCATCTCCTGCTCGACGGCGCCGATGGTCTGAAGAACCGCGAGCTCGGCCAGCGCGGCCGTGTACCTGGCCTTCAGGGTCTCTTTCCTGGTCCTGAACGCATCCGTCCGCGTCTGGAGCCGCATGCTCCGCTCGGTCAGCTTCCGCTCGCTGTCGACCACGCCAGGGAGCAGCTGCCGCAGCTCGCCAGCCTGATTACGGGCCGCGGCCAGCTCGGCCTCGGCCTGATCCGCCAGCTCGGTCTCGCCCTCGTCGACGGCACGCCGGTGCCGGCCTCCGAGCGCCTCTTGCCGTGACTCCAGCTCGGCGATCTCGGCCCTGACGTCCTGAGCCAGCGTCGCCGCGTCCGCGACGGCGCGACGCACGATCTGCATCTGCTCCAGCTGGTGCTGATAGGACACGTCGAGCGCCTCCCTCGGATCCGGCCGCGCCGGGCCCGCCAGCGAGACGACCATCGGCGGCCCGAGGCTGTCGCCTTCGCCAAGCAGCGCGGTCAGCGCCTGTCCCACGCGCCCGGCCGCCACCGGGTCGTGAGCGCGGAACTCGATCAGCCAGTCGCGGATCTCGGCGGACATCCGCAGCAGGTAGCCCATGATCGCGTCTCCTCGTCAGCCAGTACCCACACGTACTGTCACACTGACCGCGCGAGCAGGCAAACCCGATGACGCCTCCGCCAGAGCCGGGTCGCCGGCGATCAGCTTTGCCGGCGACCCGGTCTCGGCTGGCTGGATCGCTGCCAGAAGACGATGCATGCCCGACGACGGATTATCCTTCGGGAAATCGGCGCCGTTCTTGATGTGGCGCTGCTCAAGCGCCTCAGCCCGACGAGCGGCAGCACTCGTGAGTAGCATATATTTCGCCGTTTCGAGTCCTTTGTCGTCAGACCCATCGAGTTTCCGGCGGAGTCTTCGCGCCTCATCGTTGTCGAGCCATGCGCGCTGATCTTGGAAGTGCAAGATCAGCCAGAGTTCAAAGCACGGATTGGATACCGCGAGGCGGATATCGTTCTTGCGGGCTCGCTCGATCGCCTCCTTGAGGCTTGGATGGTTCAACGGCCACTCGACATCGAAGACGCACCAGAACTCATCGATCTCCGCCTCCTCCTCCATGGCCTTACGGCGCGTCGACGGCCCTGGACACGAGGGTCTTCGGTGCGGCTCCGCCACGTCCGGACTCGACTCGAAGATCGACGGCCGCCACCTCCCGCACGACCGGCTGCCTCTTGAGTGCGCCAAGATACTCCGGCTCGGTACGTGCACCTTCGCTTCCTAAGAGCGTCCTCCTCGGTGCGCGGATCGCGACTCGCCGCCTGAGCGGCCGACTGCCGACCTCGTTAGCATCGCGCGCCATCATGCCTCGCTCGATGACAAGCCGAGGGCGCGACGCAGAATGAATTGGTCGAGCTCTGGGACAGCGCCGAATCTCCCCTGCAGATACGCCTTCTCCAAGTTCAGTGATCGCCTAACCTTGTCGCCGCCGTACTCAGCCAATGCGGTCAGCGCCGTGGCGCCTCTGGCACCTTTCTCGGTGAGCCATACCTCGTCTCGATTGAGGTGATTGAGCAGGCTCGTGTCGTGAGTGGTGAAGATGAGCTGCGCCCCGCTCGGATTGGTATCGGGATCCTGGAATAGCTCGACCAAGCGGGCCGACAGCAGCGGGTGCAGACTTGCGTCGATCTCGTCGAACAGCAGGATGCGACCGCCGCGCAGCGCACTGAGCGTCGGGCCGATCAGAGCGAACCACGTCTGGGTTCCTGCCGACTCGTCCGCGAGATCGAAGGGCAGCTCCTGCTCCGCGACGCGGTGTATGAACCGCAGCTGGCGCCGGGATTCACGTGCTTGCAGCGACATGCCAGCCACGCTGGATTCATCTTCTGCAACCCGCACATCGTCGATCCCTAGATCGGCAAATCGCAGCAGCGTCAGGGCCGACTTGCGGTCGCCGAGGGGCACAAGGTCAGAATCGTCGAACAAGGAAGGCTGCGCCGAGTCTCGCTCGGCAAACAAGCGCTCGGTCGATGCCAAGCCGGCCAGACCAGATCCCAGAGGTCCGCGCCACGGCGCTCTGCGCCGGACACCGAGAACTCGGATGTTCGCGAGATACCGCCCGAATGGCTGAACCTCCGGCTCGTCGAATCTCATAGCGGCCGACAGCGCCAGGGTCGTGGGGGTCAGCAGTTCCCGCGTGCCGGAAAGAGATCCGAGCCCGCGCCGGAAGCTGATACTCCTGCCGTCACGCTCGAACAGCACTCGCTTCCGCCGCTCCGGATAGCTGTACAGCGCCTCGGACAGCACAGCCGAGTCATCGACCTCCACCTGGTACGCGTATCGCACACCCCTTACGACCATCTCCACCTCGTAGGCGGACGGTGTCTTCGGTCCGCTGGCGAATTTGAACGGCTCGCGCGGGATGAAGCCGTCCCACGTCCTCAGCGACCGCGCCACAGCCGTCGACAACCATGCGATGGCTTCCAGGACATTTGACTTCCCCGACGCGTTCGGCCCGTAGATCCCCGCGATCGCCAGCACGCGCTCCGCCAGCAGATCGAACTGCCGAACTGACGGCCGATCTTCGTCGACGGCAATCATGGATAGCTCAACCGGCTCCAGGATCGATCGATGATTGGAGGCCTCGAACCTCAGCAGCATGGTCTCTCTAGCAGCTAGATTGCGTGTTCACTCGACTATACGTCAGAGTTCGACGAAAAGCGCTACATTCGTGCGAGCGCGCGACACGCCCCTCGCCAGCGACTCGAATCGACGATGCGGACGCTCTAGCCGGTCCAGGTCTCGCCGTTCCAGTGCAGGATCTCCGAACCGCCGACCGCCCGGGCGTCGCGAGCGGAGGTGGTCGCGTTGCCGCTGGAGCCGACCGCCCAGGCATTGGTGGCGGAGATAGCGGCCACATCGGCCAGGTTGCCCCTGATCGCCGGAGACACCGACCGCGGGCCGGTCCGCAGGACGCCGGGCCCGGCCGGCCCGGTGAGCCGCCACGCCTGTCGGCGCCTCCGGTCCGGCGGCAGCAGAGCGCGGCCCCGTGATCGCGATTTATGACGATCAAGAAACCAAATGACGGCTGCGCATGCCCAGATTACGTGCGTTGGTGTCGGCGAGCAGGTAGAAAAGCTGTTCCATAGGAGAAAGGCTACGTATCCGATATAGCCTGGAATCGTCGCGACCAGGCGGCTGAGCAGCCCAGCCCGCTCGGCGCAGGCATTGGCGCGCGGCATTGGCACCCGGCGTCGGCGCACGGCATTGGCAGCCGCATGAGCGACCGACGGCGCGACACTTTCTGCGCCGAGATGGCCAG
The DNA here is from genome assembly GCA_035604275.1 of Streptosporangiaceae bacterium. GTDB lineage: Bacteria > Actinomycetota > Actinomycetes > Streptosporangiales > Streptosporangiaceae > Chersky-822. The sequence goes on from DATNIU010000004.1 coordinate 16,838, forward strand.
CATCGCGTTTTCCGCACACGGCCGTGATTGTCCTGTTACATTGCTCCGGTCAGGCGCTTCCGGCAGAGCTGATATCCCCGGCTGCCGATGGGCGCTCCTGCGGGCATCGGAGAACTATGCCATCATCCTGTGACCACCTGCGGCTGCATCGATACGACGGTCGGAGGTGGTCCGGGATAGTGCGTGCCCTGGCCGTCGCCGCCCTGATCACGGTGGCCCTCGCGTTCGCACCCCCTTCGGCATCCGCCTACATGTCGGCCCCCGGCCGCGCATCGGCCGCCGCCCGCGCATCGGATGCCGGTCACGCGTCGGACCATGACCACGCATCGCGAAAGGCGCGGCGGATGAACGCGTTCTTCTGGGCGCGGCGCCAGGCCGGCAAGCCGTACGAGTGGGGCGGCACCGGCCCGGGCGGGTTCGACTGCTCCGGCCTCGTGTACGCCGCCTACCGGCGTGCCGGGATCCGGCTGCCGCGGACCACCTACGGAATGCTGCGCAGCCACCGCCTGATCCGGATCCGGGCCTCTCAGGCCAAGCCCGGTGATCTGGCCTTCTACGGCTCCGGCCACGTGGAGCTTGTCGACCGGCGGCGGCATTCCACCTTCGGCGCGCTCGACGCGGGAACGGTGATCGGGTGGCACCAGTTCAGCAGGTGGTGGCACCCGACGGCGTACTACCGGGTCCGGGGCGCCGACTAACGAGACGCCGGCTGATTCGAGCAGCCCGTGGCGGGGCTGCTAGCTGCCGAACTTCAGGCTGTTCGCCGAGACCGTGGCGGTGATGCCGTCACCCGACGAGGTCAGGCCGCCGCTCAGGGTCAGCCCGGCGGGCAGGGACGACAGCGGCAGCCTGACGTCCTGGGCGCCGCTCTGCAGAGCCGCCGGCAGTCCGCTGCTCGAGACCAGGTGCAGGTCGATCTCGTTCGGCCCGACCGTCCTGACCATCCAGACGGCGGACCAGGAGACCAGCCCCCCGGCGAGCTGCAGGCTGCCCTTCACCTCGTTGTTCCCGACGGTCACGACCTTCAGCCCGTTGCCGCCGGTCACGAACGAGGCCAGCGGGCCGGCCGCCGACAGCGCGCTGCCCAGGGAACCGAGGCTGATGAAGATCGAGCCGTTCAGCGGGCCGGTGGTGCCCCCGCTGAACGAGGTGTAGGAGCTGATCCGAACATCCTTCGCCACCACATGCATGCTCGTAATCGTGATCGGGCCGGCCGGAATGTTCGAGGCGCTGATCGTGATCTGGTCAAAGTGCTTGGAGATGACCTGAGTCAGGAACGGGAAGCCACCGATCGACACGCTTGGCTTGGTCGGGAAACCCTGCTTCTGCAACTGGGTCGCCGCCTCGCTCTCGGCGAACGCCCGGCCGCCGAAATCGAGGCCGACGAGCAGCACGAGGACGACCCCGACCCAGATAAGCGCTTTGCGTCCTCTGCTGCCGCGCCGTACCTGCTGCTGCTGCTGCTGTTGCTGGTAGTTGTACAAGCCAACCGCCTCCCGGTCTGGGCCTGGTTGCGCCGTCGCGACCGGGGGCAGTCGCGCCAGCCAAGAAAAGGATCAGGGCAGCTTGCTCAGATCGACCACCTGGACCTGAGCCGAGCCGTTGTCCGCGACGAGCAGGTACCGCCCGGTGCCCACCAGCGCGAATTCACGTGGCATCAGCCCGGTGCCAATGTAGCCGAGGAGAGCGGGCTTGACGGCAAGCGCCTTCGCTATGTCCACGACCGCAAGGTTATTCGCCCCGCTATTTTGCGTGTCGGTGTCCGCGACAATCATCCTCGCGCCGCCGTCCACCAGGATCTCCCCGATCGGGCTCTGGCCGACCTGCACCTTCGCTATCAGCGCGTGCGCGGGGTCGGAGAGCATCATGGACGCGGAGAAGCCGAGCAGGTAGTTGCTCTCCCTGGCGGTGACCCAGATCGTCTTACCGTCCGGGGACACCGCCACCCGTGCCGGGCTGCAGCCCGCCGCCACCTGGCCGAGCTTCGCCGAGGCCGGGCTGGTCTCCAGCTTCGCCATGCTCAGCAGGCTGACCACCCCCGGGCCCGGCTGCTGATGCTGCTGCCAGCCGAAACTAGCCACGTAGAGCGTCTGGCCGTCCTTCGACACCGCCATGCCGACCGGCTGCGGGCTCAGCGCTATCTTCCCCACGTAGGAACCGGAACCGAAGTTGCCGGTAGTAACCGCCAGATGCAGGTTGAAGACGGCAAGCTCGTTGGCGAACTGCATCGTGACGAACGCGAACTTGTTGTCGGGCGACAAGGAGACCTCGAGCGCACCGCCGTAGCCCGACAGTCCAGGCACGGTCAGGGTGCCCACGTCGGCGCTGCTGGCGCCCGCCTCGGCCTCCGCGACGCTCAGCACGTCGATCCCGTTGCCGGCCGCCACGAGCAGGTACTTGCCGTCGCTGGTCATGACCGCGCCCTTGGCCACCAATGGCTTATTGGCGATCGTGTAGGAGAACTTCGGCGTCAGCTGCCCGTCGCTGAGGCCGAGCACTTGCAGCGCGGTCGGGGTCACCGCGAACGCGTAGTGCTGGTCGTTGGCGACCACGAGGCCGAACGGATTGTCGACGATGCTGACCAGATGGTTCGTCACCGTCAGCTTCGGGGCCGGGGCAGTGGTCGTGCTGCAGCCGGGCAGGGTAAGGGCAGTGCTGTGGTGGCCGCCGTTCGTGCTCTTGGTGCCGTGGCCCTTGAGCGCGAAATAGGCTCCTCCCCCGCCGACCACGACCAGCAGAGCCAGCGCGCCCACCAGCGCGGCGGGAGATCGCCAGGCGGGCCTGGGCCGCCCGGCGCCGGATCCGCCGCCGGATCCGCCTGATCCCTGCCAGTCATCCGGCGCGAGCCCGCGTTCGGTCAGCCCGGGAGTCGTCGTCCTCGGCGGGCCGGCCGCGAACTCAGTCGCCTGGCCGCCGGCGCCGGCCGCGGCGCCCGCTCGCTCACCCGATCCCCGGCCCGCTCCTGGGTCGGAGGGAGCGGAGGGAGCGGAGGTCGGCCCGGACGGCCAGACAACCTGGGTCTGCGGCCGCTCGGGGCCAGGGGTGACACCGGGTCCCGAGTCATACGGCCTGATCCCGAACGCCTCCCGCATCGCGTCCGAGAACTCCCGGCAGGTCGGGTAACGCTCCGCCGGGGCCTTGGCGAGCGCCCTGGCGAAGACATCGTCGGCGGCCGGCGGAAGATCGGGCCGGCGGCTCGTCAGCTTCGGCGGCGGCTCGGAGAGCTGCGCGTACATGACGGCCATGGCTTCTTCGCGCTGGAACGGCGGCACGCCGCTGAGCAGCTCGAAGGCGGCGCAGGCGAGCGCGTACTCGTCGGCCCGGCCGTCGACCGGCTTGCCCTCGATCTGCTCGGGAGAGATGTAGTCCAGCGTGCCGAGGAACGTCCCGGTCCCGGTCAGGCCGCTGGCCTGAAGCGATGCCTTGCTCAGCCCGAAGTCGGACAGGTACACGTGATCGGGCCGCCCGGCGCCGCTGCTGGCGTCGAGCAGCATGTTGGCGGGCTTCACATCCCGGTGCACCAGGCCGCGGCCGTGCGCGGCGTCAAGCGCCGACGCGACCTGCGAGACGATCTCAGCGACCCGGCCCGGCGGCAGCGGCCCGAGCTGGTTTACCAGCGACCGCACATCCCCGCCGCGGACGTAGCGCATCGCGATGAACAGCACGCCGCTGGCCTCGCCGGCCTCGAACACCGGGATGATATGCGGATCATCGACCGCCGCGGCCGCCCTGGACTCCCTGATAAACCGCTGCCGGAACGCCTCATCGGCGGCCAGCGCGGGCGCCAGGATCTTCAGCGCCACCCGCCGGTCCAGGCGCTCGTCAAGCGCGCGGAACACCACGGCCATGCCACCCTGGCCGATCTGCTCCTCAAGCAGGTACCCG
>DATNIU010000005.1:0-40560 GCA_035604275.1 Streptosporangiaceae bacterium
GGCTGGCAGCGCCGGGCTGGCAGCGCCGGGCTGGCAGCGCCGGGCTAGCAGCGCCGGGCTAGCAGCGCCGGGCTGGCAGCGCCGGGCCTACCGCAGCCGGGCCGACCGCCGGGCTGGCAGCGCCGGGGCCAGCGGCCATGCCCGGCATTCGGCCGGTGGTGAGTAGCATCTGACTTGCGGCCGGCCGGGCGCGGCCGCTGGGGAGGCCGCGGTGACAGGCGCAGGGGAAGGACCCGCCGAAGGCGGCGCGGGCGAGCGCCCGCCAGCAGGCGGCGCGCCGATCGGCTTCCTTGGCGCGATGCGGCAGGCGGTCGCGGGCGGCACGGCATTCGGTCGGCCGAAGGTCCCGCAGGGCCGGGCGGAGCGACTCGGGCTTGCCGAGGTCGCCCCGGCTGCCAGCACCGCCCTGAGCTTGCCGTTTGAGTTCCTTCGGCTCGGCGATGACCGCCGGGTCGCGGCCGAGCTGGCGGGCCGCATCGCCGGATTCGGCGTCCGGCTCTTCGAGTTCAACGCGGACGAGTTCTCCGGGGCGCGAGGGGACGCCAGCGGCGGCTGGTCCACGTTCCCCTATCACGTCGCCGCGGTCGAGCTCGGATTTCAGCTGCCCTGGCTCGCGATCTGCGCCCGCCGCCTGCACTCGCCATCCCAGCGGCTCTATCCCGGCCGGCGCGGCCACGAGCTTGGCACGCCAGACCGCAGGACGAACCGGGCTTACCTGCTGCACGCCGATGACGTCGGCGCGGCCGGCGCGGTGCTCGAAGGCCGGATGAAGGACTGGCTGACCGGGGTGCTGCCCAGCCGGGTCGAGAACCGGCCTGTGATCACCATCGAGATCAGCGGCGGCTGGGCAATGACCGCCATCCAGGCCAGGGGGCTGGCCATGCCTGACGCTGTCGCGCTTGAGCTTCCCAGGCAAGGGCGGCCCGGCCATCCCGGCCCCTGGCCCGATGCCCTGCTCGCGCTGCTGTGGAGCTTCAGGGACCTGGTGCCGCCGGGCCCGCGCCTGGCTGGTCCCCAGCGCTAGGCCGGCGCCGCGCGGCCGGCCCGGCCCGCCACGTCCGGGCCGAGCATCAGGCGGATTGCCCCGGCAGAGCTGATCTGCGATATTACGGCAATGTTCGGCGTTGTGCGCCCATGCCGTCACCGGCTGCGCGGCTCTATGTATGCGGAGTGGATGGCACACCTGTGCGGGCTGTGCCTGACCTTGCGCGATCTCCACGGTCAGTCCGCCCGGCTGGTCACGAACTACGACGGCCTGCTCCGGGCACCGGGCACCGGGCAGTCGGGCAGCGGGCACCGGGCTGTCGGGCAGACGGGCGGATACGTGGTGCCCGGGCGCTGACCGACGGCGCTATGCTCGCCCATGTATGCGCCGCAGACTCCCAAGACCGAGTGCCGGCAGGCATCAGGACGGAACGCTATGACTACACCGCAGCAACCACGCGTCGAGACGCCGCTAGTCCCCAAGTGGCGCGATAAGGAAGTCGTCTGCCTGCTCGACACCTCAGGCTCGATGGAATGGGAGGCTGCCGACGGCAGCCCGATCACCCGCAAGGATGTCGTCGGCGAGGCGCTGCCGCTGTTCGTCAAGGCGCTTGAGAACGAGGACTCCCAGGCCGGGAAGGAACAGGCCAGCGGCAGCGACGAGCTCGGCGGCCTGCTCATCCACGGCTTCTCCAACCTGCACACCGAGCTCGGGGACTTCAACTCGTCCAACTTCCAGCGCCGCTGGGATGCCATCCAGTGGGGCGGCGGCACCACGATCGTGCCGGCCTGGAAGGCGGCGCTTGCCGACTTCAACTCCGAGTTCGGCGACGAGGTCGAGCCGCCGGTGCTGCTGACGCTGATCGTCACCGACGGCGAGGCCACCGACGCCGAGGCCTTCAGGCAGATCCTGGAGACGGTGAACCCCGACCGCTACTTCGCGGTCGCGATCGTGGGTCACGGCGATGAGCACGACAAGACGCTGGCCTCGTACAAGAGCGCGACGGAGAAGAACCCCAAGCACCTGGTCGTGATGGCGTTCGACTCGGTCACCAACCCGAAGGAACTGGCTGACGACCTGATCCTGATGGCGGGCCTGCCCGGCGACGACGCCAGCTAGAACTGGCGGCCGGCCGGATCAATCACGGCCGGATGGCCGCAATCACGGGACTATCGGCCATAGTAAGCCGCGACCTCCGGCGAAACCCTGAACCTGAGAGGAATGAACAACTTAGGGAGGTCGCGATGGCTGAGAACAGGATGCTCGCCAGAGAATCGACCACTCTCGATGATCGGGCCTGGTGGCCCAGGTACCCCTGGCTCACGCCGCGCCGGGTGCTGATTGGCACGCTCGGCTGGATCGGCCTGTATGCGATCGGCAGCGTGGCTCTTGCCAACCCGTTCTTCACCGAGCGCTCGGCGGGCGCGAGCATCAACTACTGGAACACGATGTATCTGCACGGGATGCTGATCGGCATGGTGGCCGTCGGAGTCCTCCTCGGCATGCTCGTCTTCGAGATCCGGAGCAGGCACGCCTGGCTCCTGATCCCGGCCGGGGTGATCACGGCGACCGTGTTCGCCACCGTCGGCGGCATCTTCGACCGGACCGAGGCGCCGACCGAGGCCGGCATGTGGACCCAGGTGGTGGGCTTCTTCGCGCTTGACGAGATCCTCGCCGTGGCGATCGTGGCCTTCATGATCGACTGGTTCGCCCGCACCCAGGCATCCAGACGGCTCAGCTTCGCGGTCGCATGGCTGTCCACCATGTCCATGCTGATCGCCGCCGTGATGGGACACCTGGCCGGCTGGATCCTCAGCTACGGCGCGCACCCGTGGTACATCCCCGGCTACGCCCGCTTTATCGGGGAGCCGGTGCCTGCCCTGCTATCTAATCTCGTCGGCTCGCACTCACACGAGATGGCGGTCGCCTTCATGGCGTTCATCGCCTGTGCCGGTGTCGCCCAGTTCGCCGAGCGCTCACCCGTCGCGCGGGGCGCCATGGTCCGGCGGGCCGGCCTCGCGGTGCTCGGGATCGGCGTGGTGGCCTTCACGGCCGTCTACGTGATCGCCGGGTTTACCACGTGGGCGATCCCGACGCTGTTCACCAGCGCTAACGGCGCCAACGGCCTCGCCGCCGACGACCTGGTCACCGGCTGTGCGCTGGTGGGCGGCCTGATCGCGCTGATGGGCGCGGCGGTGCCGCAGATCGGCCGCCACCGGTCGATGCCTGCCATCTCGGCAGCCTGGACCGCGCTGCTCAGCGTCGGGCTCGTGGTCGCGACCGGGTACTGGATCGAGTTCCATGAGACTCATTTCGGCGCCGGCGACCCGAAGGCGGCCGGAGCCGCCGCGGACGCCGTGTTCACCTGGTTCCATCAGGACATCGGGCTGTTCCTGCTGCCCCTGATGACCGCGGTGATGGTGCTCACGGCCAGGCTCGTGGTCCGCGGTCGGCAGAACGCGGTCGCGCTCGCCGCGATCGGCGGGAGCAGCATTCTGTTCGCGGCCGGGATGATCTACGTGTTCGTCACCAGCGCGATCCACGGTCCCGGATTCGTCGTCGCCACGATCGGCCTGATCTGCACCGGCGGCGCCCTCGTCGCCAGCATGTGGTGGAGCCACGGCCGGCGGATGGTCGCCGCGCATCGGGAGCACAAGCCTGACCAGGGTCGGGATCAGGGTCAGGGTCAGCTACCGGAGCACCGGCCGCTGGCAACGAGCACGCGCTGACGGTCCGGGCGGCGAGGCCGCGAGTTCCTCGCGGCAGCCGCTGTCGTGCGGCGCGGAACCGGCCGGATCGGTTCCGCGCCGCACCGTCCGCGGGCGTCCTGGCCCGCGGGCGTCCTGGCCCGCGGGCGTCATATGCTGCCTCGGGTGCGCCGAGCTCGGCGGTGATTGCGCGGCCCCGCGCCCACACTTGTTGGCGCAAGGTGGCACCGGATTCCGCTTCTGACCGGAGCAATATGGTTTGCATGGCCCGGATCCTCGGCCGCATGATCGGGGGCGTGCCGGTCGAGCTGCGCGACTACCAGCGATCCGATGAGCAGTCCTGGCTCCGCTGCCGGGTGCTGTCCTTCCTGAGCACCTCGTACTTCGACGATGTCCAGACGTTCAAGACGAGCCCTGCCACCGGCGCCGAGCTGGTCGCCGTCCGCGATCGCGCCATAGTGGGACTGCTGGATCTGTCGGCAGAAGGCGCCCTTGCCACGATCGACTCGATCGCCGTGCATCCCGACCACCAGCGACTCGGCATCGCTACCGCGCTGTTCGAGCTGGCGCGAAGCCGGGCCGCCGCTCTCGGCGCGACCACCATCGATGCCTGGACCCGCGACGACGAGCCGGCGTTGCGCTGGTACCGAGCCCGCGGCTTCGCCGAGAGCAGCCACTACCTGCACATCTACGCGGATTACTACACCAGCCCGGCCGAACCCGACGCCGCCGTCCGCAGCCGCCCGGGCCTGCGCCCGATGAGAGTGTTCCTGCACGCCCCGCTCGATCATTCCGATCACGCCCGCGCAGCGTTCGGGCGCGTTCACGTCTGCCGTCGGTTCGCCCGGCCCGTCAGCAGCTAGCCGAGTCCCCGCGCCGGCCGGCCCGCGACGGCGAAAACCCGGCAAAACCCCCTTTCGGCCGGCGGCTGGCGCGCGACCGCAACGACATAGCACGGATTTCGTAGCCATATTTCTCACATAACGGGCGTTAACATCACTGGAAACCGTGCTAAGTCGTGCTGGGGCGGACCAGTAAACGCGTGAACCGGGGCAAATCGGTTCTGTGGTTCACGCGGGGCGGAGGCGGGGGTCAGGCGGGGGGGCGGGTTCGGTTCAGGCGGGCGTGGGCTTTGCGGTTGCGCTTGTAGAAGCCGATGAACTCGGTGAATAGCTGGTCGTAGAGCGCCGTGTTCGCCGGATCGGGCTGATAGGTTCTGGCGACCCTGACCCGGGCCGGCACCTGGTCGAAGTCAAGCTCGCCGAGTGCCACGGCGGCCAGCATCGCCGCGCCGCGGGCGTTCGCGTTCACCGGGTCGGCCACCTGCTCGATGGTCCGGCCGAGCACGTCGGCGAAGATCTGGCACCAGACATCGGACCTGGCGCCCCCGCCGATGAACCTGATCGGCTCCATCCGGTGCCTGGTGAACCGCTCCACCGCCGCCAGCAGCCACCGCGCGTTCAGTGCCACGCCCTCGAGAACCGCTCGCACCAGGTCGTCGCGGCCGGCCGACAGCGACAGATTGTGGAACCCGCCGCGGACGAAATGGTCCTCGACCGGCGTTCGCTCACCGTACAGCCACGGAGTGAAGATCAGCCCGCCGCTGCCCGGCGGGGACTTCGCGGCCATCGCGTCGAACTGCTGATAGGCGTCGTCCGGGGCCTGGCCAGCGGGGAACAGCACCCGGTCCCTGAGGAAGGTCAGCGCCGCACCCGCGGTCTCCTGCTCGTCGGCGATGAAGTACCGGCCGGGGATCGCCGATGGGAGCGAGGCCATGTTACGCAGGAGGTCCGTCTTCTTGAACGGAACGTGGCAGGTCAGCCAGGACGATGTGCCGACGTAGAGATGAGCCTGGAAGTCTCTGGTCGCTCCGGAGCCGATCGCCGCTGACTGGATGTCGGGGGTCCCTACGACGACCGGAACGCCGGCCGGGACGCCGAGCGCGGCGGCCGGGCCGGGCAGCAGCGGCCCGAGGATGTCGGTGGCTGCCTTGAGCTCGGGAAGCTGCGAGCGATCCAGGCCGGCCAGCCTGAGCAGCGCAGGGTCGTAGTCGATCCGGTCCGGGTGCCGGTTGTCGGTCACCCAGTGCAGCGCGATGGAGTCGACCGACGCCGCAGCGCGGCCGGTGAGCCGCAGGTTCAGCCAGTCCTTGGGCTCGAGGAACAGGTGCGCGCGCCGGTAGGAGTCAGGCTCGGCGCCCTTGAGCCAGCCGATGTGCGCGACCGGGTCCTTGCCGCTCCTGGTGGGCAGTCCGGCGGTTGTCCTGATCCAGCGGGCCAGCTTGCCGACGCCGTAGCCCTGCACCCGGACCGGGCCGCTGGTGATCGCCCGGGCGTAGGGCGCGCCACGCGAGTCCATCCAGATGATCGCGTTGCGGACCGGGCTGCCGTCCTCCGCCACCGGTACCGTTCCTGACCACTGCGCGGTGCAGCAGACCGCCGCGACCGACTCCGGCTCGACCAGGCCGCGGGCCGTGAGCCGCGACGACGCCCTGGTGATCAGGTTCCACCAGTCCTCTGGGTCCTGCTCCGCGCCTCCGCCCGGAAGCAGGCTGACGGCACAGGTCTCCTGCTCGGCGGCGATCACGTCACCAGCCATCGAGACGAGTGCTACCTTCAGCGCGGACGTGCCAAGGTCGATCGCCAGGATGTGCCGGTCCATCCGGCTACACCTCGAACATCAGGTCGAGGTAGACGCCGAGCAGGTCGCGGACGACCTCCTCGGGCAGCGTGGCGGCCATGCCGTACATCGGGGCGAGACCGGTGCGGACCTCCGGGTTAGCCCGCACCTCGTCGACCGACGCCCGCAGATCGGCAAGAAACCGGTCTGCGACACCGGGCAGGGTATGCCGGAGCGTGATCGCGATGTGCACGGCGGCCGGGCGCTGCAGCCCGTTCAGGCTCCAGCCGCGCTTGCCCATGTACTCCATCACCTGGAACACATCGATCCCGGCGTCGGCGCCGCCAGCGGCCTCGGTCGCCCTGGCCGGACCCGCTGAGCCGATCGGGCCGGCCGATGCACTCAAGCCGCCCGAATCACTCGGCTCCCTCGAACCACCCTTGTCACCGGTGTTACCCGGATCGGCCGGGCGAGCCCAGCCAGCGGAGCTATCCGGGTCAGCCGCGAACGCGACCACCCACAGCGGGTCACCGAGCACCCGCAGGCCAGGGATCGCCGCGATCCCTTCCCGGATCGTGGCGCCGGTCTGGAGGATCCGGCGGGCCGCGTCGGTGTAGCCGCGCTCGCCGATCGAGATCATCGCCGCCCAGGCGGTGGCCGACAGCGCGCCAGGCCGGCTCCCGGCGAACGTCGGCGACAGGTACAGGCCGCCCGGCCAGTCGGCCGTCGTGTAGTACTGGAACTGCCGCATTTCCCGCCCCCGGTAGAGCACGACCGAGGAGCCCTTGGCGGCATAACCGTACTTGTGGGTATCGGCCGACATCGATGTCACGCCGGGCAGCCGAAAGTCGAACGGCGGCACGGGATAGCCGAGCCGCTCGGCCCAGGGCAGGATGAACCCGCCCAGGCAGGCATCGACGTGGCAGCCCACTCCGCGATCCGCCGCCAGCGCGGCGATCTCGGGGATCGGATCGATTACCCCGTGCGGGAACGTCGGCGCCGATCCGACGATGACCGCCGTCCGCTCGGTCACGGCACCGGCCATCGCATCCAGGTCGGCCGCGAATCCCGCGCCGACCGGGACCCTGATCAGCGGCATGCCGAAATACCTGCTCGCCTTGTCGAACGCGGCATGCGCCGTGACCGGGGCGACGATCTCCGGGATGGCGATCCCGCGCCGGGCGACGGCATGGTCCCGGTATGCCCGCATGGCCAGCAGGATGCTCTCGGTCCCGCCCGAGCTGACCGTGCCGACGATCGGGTTCTCCGGCGCGGCGTGCGCGGCGCCGAGCATCCGCGCCGTCATCGAGACCAGCTCGGACTCGAACTTCACCGCGCTCGGCCAGAGGTCGGTGTGCAGCGGGTTGCTCTGCGACTGGGCGGCGTAGATCCGGTTCAGGAACGCGACGTGCTCAGGATCGCCGTGGTAGACGGCGCCGGATGCGAACCCGTCCCGCCACCGGGACTCCTCGGTCCGGGCCAGCTGCTCCACCAGCTCCGCGACCTCTTCCCTCGGCCGGCCCTCCGGCGGCATCTCGGCGAACGTCTCAAGCTTGCCCCGGTACGGCTTGAGCTGCCGCTCCAGGCTGGTCATCAGCTCGCCAGGATCCATCATCCGGCCTGTCCCTTTCGTTGCGCGCTGTCCCCGACCCGCGCGGGCAGCTGAGTGGAGAGCGCGAGTCCGGCCAGGGCGACCACCGAAAGCGCGCCGAGCGAGAGATAGGGATTGCCTACCACTGCCTGGACGATCAGCACCAGGACTACGCCGCCGAGGTTCCCGGCAAGCAGCAGGAACCCGACCGCCGCGCCCGCACGCTCCGGCCCGCTGTGCAGTTCGGACCAGTCGAGCGCGACCGGCAGCGCAGCCAGCAAGACGAACCCCTCGATAAACATCACGATGCCGATGAAGATGACCCCGTGGACCGCCGCGATCGCGATGAACGCGACCGCCGTCACCCCGACCGTGATCTGGAGCATGGCCCGGCGCCGATCCCGGTTCGCCGCGGCCTGGGGCGCGATGGCGGCGCCGGCGATGCCGGCCACCGTCAGGATCGCGATCAGGTAGCCGCTGGCGCTGCCGTGACCGAAGTGACCGAGTATCGAGTCGAGCCAGGTCGCTACCGCGTTGAAGATGCCCATCCCGACGAACAGCAGCCCGGCCAGCACCCAGATGAACCTGTCGCGCTTCAGCCACCCCAGCGACACCGCGACGGACGGGTCTCCGCGGAACGCCGCAGGCGTGCGGAGCGCGAGAAGCACCCAGGCCGCGGCGACGGCGGCAAGCCCGGCCTGGACTCGCAGCAGCAGGCTGAGCCCGCCGGCGCCGAACAGCGGCTGCGCGCTGAGCGCGGCCGCCAGGATGCCCAGATATAGCGACACGCTGCCGATCGAGATCGCGGCCGTCCGCTCCGACTGGGGAAAGTACCGCGCCGCGATCTTCGTGATCGAGTTGAGCACGAGCGGCTGACCAGCCGCGATAACGAACTGCCCGGCTATCGCCCAGCCAAAGGACGCAGGGCCGACCAGCCGGAGCAGGCCGCCGGCGCCGGTCAGGATCGCCCCGAGCGCCAGGGCCCGCTCGAAGCTGACATCGAGCCACCGCCCGCAGGGCAGCGCCAGGATGACGTACATCAGCGGGAAGATGGCGGCGAGATCGCCCACCGACCCGGCCGAGACTCCCATCACCCGGTGCACCTGGGTCGTGATCGGCGCGTAGGACAACCACAGCAGCTGCGAGCAGGCAGCGAGCAGGCCGTAGCCTGCCAGGACCGCCCACCTGTTCATCCGCATGTCTGTGCCGCCCCTCTGGTAACCGCAGCGGACCGAGCCCGGCTCGTCCGGGAACGTGCCGCATTCTCCGTCCGGACTCCGGTTCCCCGGACTCTGGTTCCGCCAGAGCTTCGGTTCCCCCAGCTCCGGGTTTTCGCCAGAGTTCCCGGTCTCCTCAGAACTCCAGTCCGTCCAGAACGCCGGTCCGTCCCGCCCTAGTTACCCGGAACTCCGGTCTCCTCGCAACTCCGGTCCATCCCGCGCCCGGTTCCCAGGACTCCGGTATCAACCAACTCCTCGGCCGGGACCGGACCGTCTTGCCGCCGGTCGCAGCGGCGGGCGGGCCGACGGCCGCCGCCGGTCAGATCGCCGGGCTACGACGCTCTAGCAGAAGGATGTCACGCCACCGGCCGTGGTGGCGGCCGAGGCGCTCGCGGGTTCCGACCACGCGGAAACCAGCCGCCAGGTGCAGCGCTGCACTGGCCTTGTTCTCAGGGAAGATCCCGGACTGGATGGTCCAGATTCCGGTGGCCTCGGTGGAGGAGATCAGGGCGGCGAGCAACTGGCCGCCGATGCCCCGGCCGCGCGCGTCGGGGCGAACATAGACGGAGTGCTCGACCACTCCGGCATAGACGCAGCGGCCAGATACGGCGGACACGGCTACCCAGCCGAGCACGACTCCCGAGCCGCTGACCGCCACATAGCGATGATCCGGCAGTCTCGCGGCGCTGAACTCCTCCCAGCCGGGCGCGCTGACTTCGAAGGTGGCGTTGCCCTCGTCGATGCCCGCCTGGTAGATCGCCAGAACCTGGCGCGCATGGGCCGGGCGCATGGGTTCGATCCGCACCGGATCGAAATCAGACGAACCCAGCTCCGTCGGACCGAAGTCCGCCGTACCCAGGCCCGCCGAACCCAGCTCCGTCGGACCGAAGGCCGCCGCGTCCAGGCCCGCCGAACCCAGTTCCGCCGAATCGAAGGCCGAGGCGTCCAGCTCCGTGGAATCGAGGCTTGCTGGATCGAAGTCCGCTGGGTCGAGGTGGATGGGATTAGTCTGCATTTACTCCGGAGTCCTTCAGCGCATGTCTGGCAGTAGCTCGCCGATCAGCGTCTGGACCCTGGCTTTGATCTCATCGCGGATGCGGCGCACGGCGTCGATATCCTGCCCGGCCGGGTCGTCGACCTGCCAGTCCTCGTACCGCTTGCCGGGGAAGACCGGACAGGTGTCGCCGCAGCCCATCGTGATCACGACATCGGAATCGCGAACGGCGTCAACGGTAAGAATCTTAGGCTGCCCGGCGGTGATGTCGACGCCGACCTCGCTCATCGCCACGACCGCGACCGGGTTGACGCTGCTGGCGGGCTCGGAGCCGGCCGACCGGACCTCGATCCGGCCTCCCGCCAGCTCGGCCAGCCAGCCGGCCGCCATCTGGGACCGGCCGGCGTTGTGGACGCAGACAAACAGCACAGCGGGCTTGTCGGCCATGTCAGCTTCCTATCTCGAATGGACGTCCGTGCGCACGACATCCGCCTCATCGCGCACGGTCATGCCGGGTCCTCCCGTGACGGAGCCATCTGATGCTGGAATGCCCGCGACCGGACCGGCCGCGCCAGAGCCGGCTGCGCCAGGACCGGCCGCGCCAGGGACGGCTGCGCCAGGACCGGCCGCGCCAGGACCGGCCGCGCCAGGACCGGCCGCGCCAGGGACGGCGGGGACGGATCTGGCAGGGTCGGACCGGCCGGCCATCCGCGCCGCCACGGCGGCCGCGTTGGGGTACAGCAGCCGGATCAGCGCGTAGCCGAGGACGCCTCCGGCCAGCTGCATCACCACGAACATCACGGCAGAGCCGGGCGCGATCCCGGCGAAGGTGTCAGAGAACATCCGGGCAATGGTCACGGCCGGATTAGCGAAACTCGTAGAGCTGGTGAACCAGTAAGCGGCCAGTATGTACAGGCCTACGGCGTACGCGACGCGGTCGGCGCGGCCCGAGCGAACGGTCCCGAAGATGACGACGAGCAGCCCGAGCGTGGCCACGACCTCGCCGAGCCAGATCCCGGCGCCAGCTCGATGATGCGCGGAGATCGTCACCGCGGGCAGGCCGAACATCAGGTTGGCCACCACCGCACCCGCGAAGCCGCCACCGATCTGGGCGACGATCAGGACGCCGGCTTGCCTGGTCGTGACCGCGTCCAGCGCCCGCTCGACAAGGGTGACGACGGGGTTGAACGCCGCTGACACCGGCTGGAGGGTCAGGATGAGCGCGACAAGTACGGCTCCGGTCACCACGCTGTTCTCGAGCAGCTCAAGACCGACCTCGTTCGGTGACAGACGGGTCGCTGCGATCCCGGATCCGACCACTGCCGCGACCAGGAATGCCGTTCCGGTGAACTCCGCAAGCGCTCGGCGTGCCAGCACGGCAGGCATGGCTGATCCGTCGCTCATCCCGCCGGAGCGCCGATCAGCGCGCCGAGGCTCGCCAGTGCGGCGGTGCTGGCCCGGTAGTACACCAACACGCCGCGCTTCTCCCGGTCCAGCAGGCCGCTTTCGTGCAGGATCTTCAGGTGGTGGCTGATCGTCGGCTGGGAGAGATCGAAGGCGCCGACCAGATCACAGACGCACGCCTCGCCGCCCTCATGCGAGGCCACCAGCGACATGAGCCGCAGCCGTACCGGATCGGCCAGCGCCTTGAGCAGCGGTGCGACCTGCTCGGCTTGCGCCCGCGAGAGCGGCTCGCGCGAGAGCGGCGAGCAGCATGCGACCATCTCAGACGGGCTCAGCGCTAGCAAGGATCCCGGTGGCGCCAAGGCCTCAAGCGCTGGCAACGACTTCGACATCCATCTATATTGACAGATCCCTATGTCTATGGCAACCTGGCCTCTGCGTGCAGACATAGACAGTTATCAATGTTCTATCTCAGGAGGTCCAGTGTCCCGCGTGCAGCTCGCACTCAACGTCAGTGACATCAGCGAGGCGATCGGTTTCTACAGCAAGCTGTTCGGCACCGAGCCGGCGAAGGTTCGCCCCGGTTACGCGAATTTCGCGATCGCCGAACCGCCGCTCAAGCTTGTCCTGCTGGAGAACCCAGGTCACGGCGGCAGTCTCAACCACCTCGGCATCGAGGTCGGCGACGTCGATACGGTCGACGCGGAGCAGGTCAGGCTCGCCGAGGCCGGGCTGGCCTCGGTCGACGAACGCGGCACCACCTGCTGCTACGCCAAGCAGGACAAGTTCTGGGTGCAGGGCGCGCCGGACGGAGCGACGTGGGAGATCTACACCGTCCTCGCCGACAGCCAGACCTTCGCCGCCAACCCTGCCGACGCCCCCGAGTGCTGCAGCGGCACCTGCGACTCAGCGACCGCCTAGACACGACCAGGGCAATCCCGGGGATTGCGGTGAATTAACCGGACGAATCCCGCGCCCGACCCGCAGGCCACAGCGGCACGCCCGCGCCGCCCGCGGCGCTGCGTGGCGTCGGCAGGCGGGTCGGACGGCTGTGGTTAGCTGCTGTGGCGAAGATTGGCTAGTGGGCGAAGCAGAGACGGAAGGACTGGACCGTGATGTCGCCGAACGCTCCTGCCCTGGACTTGCTCGGGCACCTGGCAGAGGAGTCCGCCCGGTTCGCCGAGGCGCTCGACCAGGCGCCGCATGGCGCGACGGTGCCTTCGTGCCCGGGCTGGAACGCCGCTGACCTGCTCTGGCACCTCGGCGAGGTGCAGTGGTTCTGGGGCACGGTAGTGCGCGAAGGGCTGACCCGCGACCAGGCCGAGGCACTCAAACCTGAGCGTCCAGCGGACTGGTCAGACGTGCGGCAGTTCTACGCGACCGCGAGCCGCGATCTGGGCGAGGTGCTCGCGGCCACGGCGCCCGAGGCGGCGGCCTGGACCTGGTCAAGCGACCAGACTGTCGGATTCATCAGGCGACGGCAGGCGCACGAGGCCCTGATCCACCGGATCGACGCGGAACTCACCGCGGGAAGCCGCACCCCGATGAATCCGCGGCTCAGCGCTGACGGGGTGGATGAGGCCCTGCGGATCATGTACGCGGGCGCCCCCGACTGGGGCACGTTCACCCGCGAAGAGGGGCGCACCGTCAGGATTCTGGCCAGCGACACCGGCGATTGCTGGTTTGTCACCCTGGGCCGGTTCACCGGCACCGATCCCGCCAGCCAGACCAGGCATGACGACGCCGACATCGAGATCTCGGGCCGAGATCCCGGCACCGCCGCGACCGCCGCGATCACGGGCAGCGCGGCCGACCTGGACTGCTGGCTGTGGCACCGACCGCCGGCCGGCCAGATCGACCGGTCGGGCGACCCTGGCGTGCTCAGCGGATTCGAGTCGGCCATCGCCCCCGGCATCAACTGACGCTTCCGGCAAGCCCATCGTCTCGCACGCTCCCTCTGGCTCACACGAGTGACCCACCGGGCTGGTGTGGCCAGTGAGAATCGCGAGCCGACGGTCCGTCCTGGGCTAGCGGATTCGCGGTCGATCCTCAGTCACGATGGCTGAGAATCGACCGCGGAAGCAGCCGACTCTGACTGCGGGGGGACAAAGGCCCGCGACGAGTAAACGGATGCGCCGGGCGGTCCGTGTCCGTACGTTGGCCGGGTGATCAGCTATGAGTGGCGCGGCGCGTTCGGCAACGACGACGTCAACGTGCTGCATGCCGAGGGATTCGGCCACCAGGTTCTGGCAGACGACTGGCGGACTCAGGTGAGCCAGCACAGCCTCGGCTGGGTCTGCGCCCGCGACGGCTCGGACCTGGTCGGCTTCGTCAACGTGGCCTGGGACGGCGGCGTGCACGCGTTTATCCTGGACACGCTGGTCACGGCGCGGGCACGACGGCGGGGAGTAGGAACAGGACTTGTCGCGCTGGCCGCCGAGCGGGCTCGCTCGGCGGGCTGCGAGTGGCTGCATGTCGACTTCGACGACGAGCTTCGCCCGTTCTATTTCGACAGCTGCGGCTTCCGGCCCACGAACGCTGGCCTGATCGCGCTAGACCCTGCCGAGCCAGACGCCTAGCAGCGCCGCCTCGGCCCGCAGTTCGGGATCGTCGGCCGCATCTGGCGGCCTGACGGCGGTCCGATCGGCGTCAGCAGGCCACGCACCCGCCGCCGGTCGCGCTGCGGTACTGCTGGCCAAGCGAGCTGGACCTGATCGCCGAGCTGGCCGGCCTTCGGCTGCGGGACCGTTACGACGCCCGTGACCGCGAGGCATTCGGCTCGGCTAGCGGCAAGCACGTCTCGGTCCAGGCCAGTGTCGAGCCGGTGACGGCCAGGCCGGCCAGTACCGTAGTGCGGTGCCGCACGATCGTGATCTACCGGCGAACCTGACCGGGCGGCTCAGCCCGGCGCGATGCCGCGAGCTCAGTCGAGCGTCGTGACCGCGTGCTGTCAGCGGCCGGCCGGGGAAGTGGTCGGCTACGATCGCCTCGATGGCCGGCCGGATCACGTCAAGAAGATGGGCGAATCGCATGGAGATACCCAAGCCCGCCGAGGCCGACAAGGAATTCTTCGCCTCGCTCATTCCCGAGCACCCCGATGTCGAGATCAAGCCGATGTTCGGCAATCTCGGCGCGTTCGTCCACGGGAATATGTTCGCCGGGCTATTCGGCCCGGCCGTCGGGGTCAGGCTCGATGACGGCGCCCGCGAGGAACTGATGTCGGTGGCCGGAACGGGACCATTCGGCCCGGCCGAGCGCCCGATGGGCGGATACGTGAGCCTGCCGTCGTCCTGGCGCGACACCCCTGATCTCGCCGCCAGCTGGGTGTCAAAGGCGCTGTCTCACGTCGGCTCGCTGCCTCCCAAGATCAAGAAACCGGCCAAGCCCAAGCCATGAGGTCCGGCATTCCTAGGCGATGATCTCGACCAGGCCGGATGTCAGGTCGTATCGCCCGCCGACGATCAGTAGTCCCTCCTGCCCGATCAGCTCGGCGAGCAGGGGATCGTTCTTCAGCCTGCCAACGGTCAGCTTCACCTGAGCCCGGATCATGTTGTCGAGAAGATCCCCCGGCTGCCCGATGGCCGCCCGGTAGGCCGGTCGCAGGGCATTGACTACCGCCTGGATGTGGCCAGGCGCACGCTCGCCGGTCTGGATGGCGGCGATCGCCGCGCTGACAGCGCCGCAGTTCTGATGGCCGAGAACGAACATCAGCCTGGCCGAGGGGTAGCCGTTCGGCCCGAACTCGATGCTGCCGAGCACCACGCGGCTGTCCAGCGTCTGCGCGCCCGTCCTGACCGCGAACAGGTCGCCGATGCCGCGGTCGAAGACGATCTCGGGCGGAACCCGCGAATCGATGCACGAGACCACGGTGGCGAACGGATCCTGGTGGGACGCGACGTGGTGCCGCCAGGCGACGGTTTGGTGCGGGTGTTCCGGCTGCCCGCATGCCCAGCGCCGGTTTCCCTCCATCAGCAGCCTGAGTGCTTCGCGCGGGCCGGGCCCGTGCCCGGGCGCCGCCTCGCCTGCCGCCGCGTCCGGCCCGTCCGCGGCGACGGCCGCGGTCTGACCCGCCAGGCCCGCCGCGCCCGCCGCGACCAGTCCGACCCCGCCAACCGCTGCCCCGGCCACCCCGATAAAGTCGCGGCGGCTGACCCGCGGGCTTCCGGCCAGGTGCTCGACCTGGGCTGCGGCTGCGGCGCCGGCTGCGGCGTTCCGACTATGCCCCGATTTCGTCATCCCCCACCGCCAGTCATTAGCTGACGCCGGCCCCGTCGGCGCCGGTACGAATACTACGCAGCTGAATCGGCGGCGGAGCCGAACGGCATTATGCGTGCGACACCCGTTATGGTGAAGCAGCGATACGACCCGAAGAACCTGTTCCGCGGCCCGCAGAGCGTCCCCGTCGCCCTGACGGGCAGCGGCGCGGGCTAGCCGGCGATGATCTCGACCACGCCGGTTTCCAGGCCGTACCGTCCGCCGACGACCAGCAGGCCGTGGTCCTTGATCAGCTCGGCGATCAGCGGGTCCGCCTTCAGCCGGTCGACGGTCAGCCTCACCTGCGCCCTGACCATCTTCTCGACCAGGTCAGGGCCGGGCATCTCGACCGCCGCCTCGTAGGCCGGCTTCAGCGCGTCCACTACCGCCTGGATGTGACCGGGCGCCGGAATGCCGCTCTCGATGGCGGCGATCGCGGCGGTGATCGCACCGCACCCTTCGTGACCGAGCACGAAGATCAGCCTGGCGGACTCATAGCCGTTCGGCCCGAACTCGATGCTGCCGAGCACCACGAGCTCGTCCAGCGCCTGCGCGCCGGTCCGGTTCACGAACAGATCCCCGATGCCGCGGTCGAACACGATCTCAGGCGGAACCCGCGAGTCGATGCAGGAGAAGACGACCGCGAAGGGGTCCTGGTGCCCGGCGACCTCGAGCCGGCGCTCGACCGACTGATGCGGATGCTCAAGCTCCCCGCGCACCCAGCGCTGATTTCCCTCCATCAGCACCTTGAGCGCTTCCCGCGGATCCGCCAGCGGCGAGCCAGTGTGTCCCGATTCTGTCAACGAATTCCTCCAGAATGATCATTGCGTGCCACGCGCTTCGCCGGAACGGCAACGGCGCCCGCGGCAGCTGCCGGGCACCGCAGCGGCAATGACCTGCCGTGAAATGCCCGGGCCGAAGCGAGCAGCATTATTTCGGTGGCATTGTTTTCGATATCACCAGAGTAACGCGACATGGCATCGGCTCAGCGGGATTCCCTCCCGATCGGTAGAATCGCCCCTGTCGGGGAGCGCGGTGAGCGCCGGCCGGGACGGCGGTTCGAGGAGCGGTTCATGAGCAGCGTGCATGAGGTCGCCACCCGCGGCTTTTCGGCGCAGGCCCAGGCCTATGACCGGGCCAGGCCCTCCTACCCGCCGGATGCCGTGGTCTGGCTGGCCGGGGCGCTCGGCATCCGGCCAGGCCGGCGGATCGTCGACCTGGCCGCGGGGACCGGCAAGTTCACCGCTCTGATCGCGGACTCGGGCGCGGAACTGGTCGCCGTCGAGCCGGTGGCCGCCATGCGCGAGCGGCTGCGCCGGAAACTGCCCGGAGTCCCCGTGGTCGCCGGGACCGCCGAGGCGCTCCCGTTCGCGACCGGCTCGGCCGACGCGGTCGTGGTCGCGCAGGCGTTCCACTGGTTCGACGCCGACCGGGCGATGGCCGAGCTCGGCCGGGTGGTGCGCGGCGGCGGCCGCCTTGGCCTGGTCTGGAACGCGCGCGACCGCAGCGTCGACTGGGTCGACCGGGTCTGGGCGGTGATGGACCGGGTCGAGCGGGACGCCCCATGGCGCGATCACCGGGACGGCACCGGCGGTCCGGCCGCCCAGCGCTGGAGCGAGCGCGACCTCGCGGCGCGGGACGGCTGGACGCCGTTCACCGAGGCGACGTTCTGCCACGTCCAGGACGCGGCACACGAGGACGTCATCGACCGGATCCGCAGCGTGAGTCACGTGGCTGTGCTGCCGCCCGCCAGCCAGGCGGCGGTGCTAGACGAGATCCGGGCGATCCTGCGCGAGCACCCGGACACCCGGGACGAGCCGATCCTGCGGATCCCCTACCGGACGGATGCCATGTACACGGAGCGGCTGAGCTGAATCGTGATCTGACCCTGACCAGCGCAACCCCATGACCCGCCCGGATGACGCATACTTAAGGTAATGAAACCAGCCCGCGCCGCCACCCGGCGCTACCTTCCCGGCAGCCCGTTCAACGCGCCGCCCGCAGCCCCGCCGCTCGAGCAGTACGCCGTGCATGATCAGGTGACCCACGACAAGTACGGTCTCGGCGTCGTCATCGGCGTCGAGCAGGACATCGCCGTGCTGGTCGACTTCGGTCCGCAGCAGGCCAGGATCAGGGCGCCGTACACCAAGCTGACCAAGCTCTGACCTGCTCGCGCGGCTCTGCCAACCGTCCAGCCCGCCCAGGCTGACAGCATCAGCGGTGCTGACTGGCATGCGAAGATCGATGTTTCCGGCAGGTCATGGAACATCGGGCCGCGCCATGGTGTTAGATGGTAGTGGTTGAAGTCGAAGATTCGTGCACGTGTCACACGCCTGCGAAACTAGACAGCGGGCGTCCTGGACACCCAGAGCCGAGCCTTCGGATTGGGCAGGCGGTCGCGGCAACCCGGGAGCCATCGTCGTGGGTCCCGAAGATCGCTCAAATAGGAGTAAGTAAATGCCTCAGGGCACCGTGAAGTGGTTCAACTCCAGCAAGGGCTACGGATTCATCGCGCCTGACGACGGCACCGCCGACGTCTTCGTGCACCACTCGGCCATCCTCGCCGACGGTTTCCGTAACCTGGAAGAGAACCAGCGGGTCGAGTTCACCGCCGGCCAGGGGGCCAAGGGCCCGCAGGCCGAGCAGGTCCGCCCGCTCTAGTCCGCCTGGGGTCGTGCGGCCACCCGGCCGCACGACCGCTGCGGTTTTCTCCCGCGGGTGAGTTGCCCGCGCGGTCGCTTATGTGAGCAGTCCGCTTCTCGGTGAACTCCGGTATCGCCGCTGTCGTTGACGTCTGTAGCGCATGACGCGGCTCTACACCATAGACGGAGTTCATCCATGTCATCTAATTCTGGCCGCCCTCGTGCGGCCGGCCATCAGCGCCGCAAACCAGGCGGCGCACCAGGCACACCAGGCGGGTCGGCCGCGAGCCGGCCGCCGAGGCCACCGCGCCAGCAGACTTCCCGCGGTCAGCAGTCGCAGCGCGGCCGGCCGGCATCGCGGAGCCAGCACCGGCCAGGTGCTGACCGCGCGGTCGCGTCCGAGAGCGCGCTGCACCTCGACCGGGCGCTGCTGGCCGCGCTCGACGCGCCGGAGCCCCCGGCCATGACCTTCAGCGAGCTTGGCCTGCCAGCTCCGCTGGTGGCCGAGCTGGCGGCACGCGGCATCCGCGAGCCGTTCGCCATCCAGGCCCGGGCTCTGCCGGACGCGCTGGCCGGGCGCGATGTCCTCGGCCGGGCGCAGACCGGATCGGGCAAGACGCTCGCCTTCGGGCTGCCGATGCTGGCCCGGCTGGCCGTCAGCCCGGCCCGCCGCCGCGACAAGGCGCCGCGCGGTCTCGTGCTGGTCCCGACCAGGGAGCTTGCGCTACAGGTCGCCGAGGTACTTGTCCCGCTCGGCCGGTCACTGCGGCTCAGCGTCATGACGGTCTACGGCGGCGTCGCGCTGAGCCGCCAGATCGACCGGCTGCGGCGCGGCGTCGACGTCGTGGTGGCTACCCCCGGCCGGCTGATCGACCTGCTCGACCGCGGCGCCTGCACGCTCGACGACGTCGAGATCACCGTGGTCGACGAGGCGGATCACATGGCCGATCTCGGCTTCATGCCGGACGTCACCCGCATTCTGGACGCGACTCCGGCCGGCGGTCAGCGCATGCTGTTCTCGGCCACGCTCGATCGCGGGGTCGACCGGCTGGTGACCCGTTATCTCAGCGATCCGGCGCTGCATGCCGTCGCTCCCCAGGGCAGCGCGGCCGATGTGGAGCACCGGATCTTCGTCCTGCCAGCCGGCGACAAGGTGACCGTCGCCGCGGAGATCGGCGGCCGGGACGGGCGCACCCTGATCTTCGTCCGTACCAAGCACGGCGCCGACCGGCTGGCCAGGCAGCTGACCCGGGCCGGAGTCGATGCCGCCGCCATCCACGGCAATCTGAACCAGAACCAGCGGCAGCGCGCGCTGGCCGCGTTCTCGGCCGGGCAGCCGCGGGTGCTTGTCGCGACCGACGTGGCGGCGCGCGGCATCCATGTCGATGACATCGGCCTGGTCGTGCACTTCGATCCGCCCAGCGACCACAAGGACTACCTGCACCGCTCGGGCCGTACCGCGAGGGCAGGCGCCACCGGCACGGTGGTCGCGCTGGTGGAGCCTGGCCAGGCAGGCGAGGTCGGCCGGATGCACGCGGCGGCCGGGGTGATCTCCACCAGCCATCGGGTGGCGCCTGGCCACGACGCGGTCAGGCAGATCGCGACGTCGGGCACGCCGATTCCGATGACCCAGATCCAGCCGAGGCGGGCACCGGGGGACTCGGCACGGCGGGCCGGCACCCGGCCGCCGCGCGGCGCCGCGCCCGGCCATCGCGGACAGCGTCCCGCGCAGGCACGTCCGGCGCGTCCAGCGCGTTATCAGCGGGCCGGGACCGCCAGCTGACCATCGTCCGGCTGGCCGGCATCGTCAGCCGCCCCCGGTGCCGTTGTCCGCCGCCGGGACGCCGCCGGAGTCGAGTGCTGCCAGGAAGGTAACAACTGTCGCCGCGACGGTGTCGGCTACACGCATGGGCAGGTGGTGACCTGCTCCTTCGACGAGCTGAAGGCGAGCGTCTGGCAGCAGCGACTCAAGCTCCCTGGCGGTGCGGACCGGCACCATGGTGTCGTGCGGATCGGCGATGAGCAGGGTGGGCGTACGGACGACGGGCGCCGTCAGCGCCAGGTCGTCGGCTTCGTGCACGAGCGCCCGCTGCTCGGCGAGGAAGGTCCGCCAGAGCGGGCCGTGCGTCCTGCTGGCGTGACCCCACACATACCAGTTGACGTGCTGCTTCGGGTCGAACTCCGTGCCGCGCCGGCCGGCCAGCCTGCTGAGCCTGGCTCGGGCGAACCAGGGGGTCAGCCGCCACGCGAACAGCGAGCAGACCGGGCCGGCCCAGGGCGCTGCCAGCAGCCGGTCCCACCCGTTGAGGCAGCCCGGGCCGACGCTCGCCAGCAGGATCAGCGCCTCAACCCGATCTGGCGCCAGCGCGGCCGTGGTCAGCGCCACCCCGCCGCCATAGGAGTGCCCGACCAGCACGGCGCGCTCGATGCCACGGTCATCCAGGTCGGCGAGCACGGCACGGGCGTTGAGATCGAAGCCGCCTGCCTGCTGGTGGCTTGAGCCGTAACCTGGCCGGTCCGGCGCTACGGCGCGGATGCCGGCCGGAAGCCGGGCGAGCACCTGCTGCCAGTCGGAGCCAAGTCCCGGCTGACCGTGCAGGAGCACCAGGTCATGATGGTGCACAAGGTCTTGATGGGGCACGGGCTCAGGGTATGCGGTAGCGGCAGCGCCGGATCCGGCGGCGCTGGCCGCAGGCCGCCTGGCCGGCGGCCGGCTGACGCGAAGCGAAAAGCGGGTCAGGACGCCCACCTGCATCTGGGGTGCCCTGACCCGCCCGCGGTCCTGCTACCTGGCTCAGATAGCGGTGTCCTCCTCGGCGACGGTGATCGCGAAGCCGAGGGCCCGCATCAGGTTCCCGCCGGCCGACATGACCTTCGCCGTGCCGACGAGCGGCGCCACGGCGATCAGCACGTCTTCCACGTCCCGCTCGGTCACCCCGTGATCGGCGGCGATGCCGGCGTTCGCGAGGTACGATCCTGGCGGCGCGTCGATCGCGACCAGCGCGGCGAGCCTGGCGAGCATCAGCTCGCGGGGCGCCAGGTGGCTGTGCTCGACCGATGCCGCGGTGATGTCGATCAGCGTGTCGAGCACGGGCGTGTCAGTGGGCATGAGAACCTCCCCGTTGAGTACTGCGTTGTTGTCGTCGTCAAGTAGACAGCGGCTGGGAGTTCCCGGCGTCACCTAGGCAGGGTGAGGTTCCGGGCTGCCAGCAAGGACGTCACACCCCGCGCTGAGCGAGGACGCGCCCCGACTTCGCCGCCTCGTCCAGGGCGGCGTAATCGCGCTCGTTCTGGTCCGCGTAGCGGACGGCGAACTCGGCGATCGCCCGGTCGAAGGCGTTTGAGCTGCCGAGGTAGGAGGCGATCGCGATCCGGTCCCCCGACCTGGCGTGCGCACGGGCCAGCGTCCAGCCGCACACCTCGCCGTAGTCCGACATGCCCTGAGGAATCATGGTCTCGGTATCCAGCGAGAACTTCCAGTCCCGCAGCTGGCGGATGTAGAAGTCCCTGGTGATTCCGTCCAGTCCGAGCTGTCGCTGCCAGCCGAGGAAGATGTCGCTGGTGGCCTGCATCAGCCGCTGGCCCTCGACCACGCGCTGGCCGTGGTTGCTGAACCTGCTCGGGCCGACGTACGGGCTGAGGACCGACTGTCCTGCCTCCTTCATCTGGAGGAAGAGCGGGTCGGACCCGTCCCGGCCGAGCATCAGCATGATCCAGCACCTGGTGCCGACGCTGCCGACCCCGACGACCTTGCGTGCTATGTCGGCGCCCTCGTGCTCGTACTGGTCGAGCAGGTACCTGCGGTCGCCGGACAGCGTCCGCTTGTACCGGTCGAGCAGGTGGAGCAGCTGCTCCTCGAGTCCCGACCGGTCCACGTCGCTGGGCACCAGGCTGGACAGCGGGATCACGAGCGGCGGGTCAGCGACGATCGTCGGCCGTCCGTCTACGATCCTGGTCAGCTTGTCCAGCGCCTGCATGCTGTCCTTGGTCCGCGCCTTGGAGATGCCCTTGTCCAGGCTGCGCTGCTGCCGCGAGGTGAGCCGGTTCTCGAACTGCTTGCGCACCTGGTCGACATCCGCGCTCGCGTACCAGACGCCCAGATTCGACATGCCGGCGAAGCTGCGCATCGCGGTCCGGTACTGCCGGACCGCGGCCCGGACGATCCCGTTCCGCTGGCGCTTGCTGAACCCGTTGTCCCGCGCCGCTATCTCCAGGCTCGCGGCCAGCCGCTTGACGTCCCACTCCCAGGGGCCGGGCACCGTCTCGTCGAAGTCGTTGATGTCGAAGACCAGACGGCGTTCGGCCGATCCGAAGATGCCGAAGTTGCTCAGGTGCGCGTCGCCGCATGCCTGCACGGCCAGCCCGGTTACCGGCGTGGTCGACAGGTCGTAGGCCATCGGCAGCGCGGCACCGCGAAAGTAGGAGAACGGCGATGCCAGCATCCTGCCGTACCTGATCGGGATCAGGTCGGGCAGCCGGCCGGCGGACTGCCGCTCAAGCAGGCCGACCGGATCGGCCCGGCCGGCGCCGGGATCGAACTCGGCGTGGCTGCTCCGCGACACCTCAGTGCGCAGTTCCCTGCCCCTGGCAGCCCGCTGGGCTGGCGTCATCCGCCGGAAGGTCAGATCCAGCTGGTACCGCCTCGAGGCGCCGGCCGCGGGCTCGGCACCGTGCGGCAGGACCTCGGCCGACCGCCTCGACGGGGGCACCCTGGCTGGCCGCTTCGCCTCGGGCGCCTTGGCCGACCGCCTCGCGGCCGGAACTCGGGTCGAACGTCTCGCGGCCGGCGCCTTGGCCGACCGCCTCGATTTCTCAGTCATCGTAGTGCTCATCGTCACACAGTGACCGGAACGCCGGCCTGGTACGTCATCCCGACCGGGTGATCCTGGCCTGGTTCACTCCCGGCGGGTGATGACGCCGGAGCGGCCAGGGCCGAGAGTTGCAGTGACCACTCGACGGCGGCTGCTCGCCGGCGACACCGCGGAAATCGGAGGCACAAGCGCTCTATGGCCACTCTCACCGCCTGGAAGTTCGAGTCCCCTGACGGCGCTCAGGCAGCGCTCAAGGAACTGGGGGACATGCAGAGCCAGGAACTCATCCACGTGCTCGACGCCGCCGTCGTCACCTGGGAGGTAGGGAAGAAGAAGCCGAAGACGATCGAGCTGCACGACACCAGGAAGGCCGGCGCGCTCGGCGGCGGCTTCTGGGGACTGCTCTTCGGCCTGATCTTCTTCATCCCGATCCTCGGCCTGGCGATCGGCGCCGCCACCGGTGCGATCATCGGCTCGATGGCCGACGTCGGCATCAGCGAGGAGTTCATTCGCGACGTGCGGCAGCAGGTCACGCCGGGGACGTCGGCGCTCTTCCTGCTCAGCTCGGACGCGGTCTTCGACCGGGTGCGGGACGAGTTCAAGGACTCCGGCGCCGAGCTGATCAGCACCAACCTGTCCAGTGAGCAGGAAGCCAGGCTGCGGGAGGCCTTCGGGTCCGACGACTAGCTCCCGCCGTGCTCGCACCGCGGGAGTCCGGGATGCGCGGTTGGTGCTCCCATCCTCGGGGTACGGTCGCTACCGGGCTTTAAGCTGCACGTTCGTCCGCCGGGATGGGGCCTGACGGACTGATCCGACGTGCTAGCTCGCGCCCGTCGGGGGATACATGTCGAGCACGACGATCGGGCCTGCCGTCCGGTACCAGCTACCGGACGACAGGCCGCAGTCGCCGAAGGACGGCAGGTCGCGGTCGCAGCCGGCCGGTGACAAGCTGGCTGTGCCGCAGCCGAATGTCAACGTGCTGCGCCGTCCGCGAGTGACCGAGCTGATCCAGCGAGCGGCAGCTCACCGGGTCACGCTGGTCTGCGGTCCGGCCGGCTCGGGAAAGACCGTAGCGTGCGCCAGCTGGGCGGCGGCCTCGCCGGCCGCGGGCCGGGTCGCCTGGCTCAGCCTTGACCCGGGCGATCGTGAGCCCGCCAGGCTGTGGGGACACCTCCGCTCGGCCCTGGCAGGCACTCCGGCCGTTCCCGGCGAGCTGACTGCCGAGCTGGCCGGCGATCTGGCCGGCGCCGGGGCGGACGACTTCTCGCTCCGGCTGGTCGAGGCCGCCGAGCGGCTGACCGCGCCGGTGACGCTGGTGCTCGATGACATCCAGGAGCTGGCCGGCAGTAACCTGCTGCCCGATGTCGACTTCCTGGTCAGGCACGGACCGCCGGCCCTGCGGCTGCTGCTCTGCGGGCGCCACCCGGCCGGCTTCGGCGTCGCCAGGCTCCGGGTCGGCGGCGAGCTGGCCGAGATCGGGGAGGCCGAGCTGGCCTGCACGCCGCAGGAGGCAGACAGCTACTTCGCGATGCTGGGCATCGACGTCCCGGCCGCCGAGCGGGATGAACTGCTCGCCCGTACCCAGGGCTGGATGACCGGGCTCAGGCTGGCCGCGCTGCGCGCCGGGCAGGACGGGCGCGATGCGCCGGCCCGCCGGATCTCGGCCATCACCGGCGACGACCCCGCCGTCGCCGACTACCTGTGGGACGAGGTGCTGGCCACCCAGGCTGCCGGTGACCGGCTGTTCATGCTCCGCACCAGCGTCGCCGACCGGATCTGCGGCGGGCTTGCCGACGCGCTGACCGGCGAGGCAGGCGGAGCGGCGATCCTGGATCGGATCTGCCGGGAGAACCTGATGGTCCAGGCCGTCACGGACCTGGCCGGCCATGACGCGAGTGCGGAGCCGGCCAGGGCGATCGCCGCCGACGCCGAGCCAGGCACCGGGATCCGGGCCGCCGGCACCGGGACCGGGCGCGAGTCTGCCGAGTACAGATACCATCCGCTGCTGCTCGACCTGCTCCGTGCCCAGCTCCGCCGAGAACTCCCTGACGAGGTTCCGCTGCTCGCCCGCAGGGCGGCCGGGTGGCAGGCCGCACACGGGTTTCCGGTCGAGGCCATCCGCAACGCCGCCCAGGCCGATGACTGGGACTTCGCCGCGCGGGTGCTCGCCGAGGCCGGTCCCGCGGTCTGTATGCCCGGCCCGGCCGCCGAGATCGAGCCCGTGCTCGCCCTCTTCCCGGCCAGCCGCTGCGGTTCCGATGCCGCCGTCGCGGCCACCATGGCCGCGATCCAGCTGCGGGCCGGCCAGCCCGGCGCGGCCGCGCAGCACCTCGACCAGGCCTCACGCGCCCTCGGCCGCAGCTCGTCGGATCAGCGCCGGGTGATCGCGCCGTGGCTTCAGGCGCTCCGGCTGACGAGCGCGAGCCGCCAGCCACCGGTAGACGCCGCGCTGATCGAGCAGAGCACGGCCCTGGCCAGGCAGGCAGCGGACAGCGCAAGCAGCGCGGCCGATCACCAGGCGCTCGGATTGCTCTGGTGCGCGCTGGGCGTCGCTCACCTGGCTGGCCGGGACGTTGCCGACGCGCGCGGCGCTCTCGCCGAGGCGACCCGCCGGCTGGCCGGCGGACGGCGTGAGTTCGGTGTCCGGGCCCGCGCCTGGCGCGCGGTCGCTGAGGCGCTGCACGGCGACCTGGTCGCGGCAAGCGGCCTGATCGCGGACCTGCGTGACGGTGCGTCCTGGGCATCAGATCCGGTGTCGACGCAGCTCATCGCCCTCGCAGCGGCTCAGGTGAGCTGGGCCAGGGACGACGCGGCCACCGCGAGCCTGCTGCTCGGCCAGTGCGACGCCGATGCCGAGCCGGCCCGGCCCGGCCGCAGTGGCATCCCGGCCGGGACCGCGCAGGACCGGCCGGCCGGCGGGCAGGACATCAGAAACGGCGATCCGGGGATCGAGCCGGTAGCCGGCCAGATCATCGGCTGGCTGGCCGGAGCCGCCCGAGCGCGGCTGTCGCTCGGCGACGGTGACCTGGCCGCGGCCCGCGATCGCGCCGCCCGGTTGCAGTACCAGGGCCTCGACCCGGGCGCCGGGCCGGCGATCGGATCGGCCGCATCCGTCGACCCGGCCCTCGCCGTGCTCGACGCGGACATCGCGCTCAGGGATGGCGACCCGGGCCGGGCCAGGCTCGCCCTGGCCCGCGCCAGCGAGGGTCGCGGCTTCGACCGGGCCGATCTGGCTGTCGCCCATGCCAGAGTGCTGCTTGCCGAGAGCGACAACCGCGGCGCCCTGGCCGCGGCGGGACGCTGCCTGGACGGTACCGCCAGTCAGATCACCCTGCACGACCAGATCTCGGCGTTGATCACCGCGTCGGTCGCGTGCCGCAGGCTCGGCCAGGCCGAGCGGGCGGTCGAGCAGCTCACCGGCGCCCTCGTCCTGGCCGAGCCGCACGGCTCGTACCGGGCGTTCCTGGATGGCGGCCCTGCCGTCAGGTCAGCCCTGACGGTCCTGATCCGGCCGGCCAGCCAGGGGGCGGCGCTGACCGCCAGGATCCTGCAGCGCTTCGACACCTGCCCGGCCCGGCCCGGCGATCCGCCGGGCGGCGCGGCAGTTCCGCTGACCAGCAGCGAGCTGGCCGTGCTGCGGTTCCTGCCGTCGCACATGACCAATCAGGAGATCGCCGAGGCCCTCTTCCTGTCGATCAACACCGTCAAGACCCACCTGCGCTCCGTCTACCGCAAGCTCAGCGTCACCACCCGCCGCCAGGCCATCTCCCGCGCCAGCCGCCTCGGCCTGCTCTGACCTCGGACAGGACTAAGCTGCCTATGGCGCGTCCACCTGTTTGACTTGTGGCCATAGATCACGGATGATGATCCATATAGGTCGCTTCCATCGCGGTGGAAGCGGAAGTGAGCCCCAGGATCTCCTGCCGGACGACAGGGCCTGGGGCCTCGCGCTGTCTGACGTAGCTACGGTGATCGGATCGAGATCAGCCGGACCTCCGAAGCAGCTTCGATTGTCTGAAGATATATCGAGTCGCCAGACCTATGCCTGACCACTGCTCCGCAGATGGCATCGGCCACCCACAGCAATTCCTCGCGCGGACCTGGAATGTGGTCGATTCGCAGATCCGGCGATATCACCTTTCTGGCCCGCAGCGCGTCTAGCATATCGCGGTCGCGCCTGTCATCCTTCGGCCCGCGGGACTCGAAGCAGACCGTAGCGATCTCGAACCCGTCGAGTTCGTACAGCATCCGCTCCAGGCAGTGCCGACGGCGCCGCTCGCTAGTTTCTCCCGGCCGGCCATCGCGGACGACGGCAAAATGCCGCAGCGACATGCCGGCGATACACTCGGTGATTTCCATGCGCCGTTTGGCGGATTCATCATGCCAGTGCAGCTTGAGCTGTCCTCTCAGTTTCAGTGCGGCAATAGCCTCACGGGAGGTGACAATCGCGGCGGCGTCACACACTGTCGCGGCGAGCACGTAGGTATGCGGATCGAGCGCCCTGTTCGGCTGTGACTCATCAAGGAACGCCGCGCTGGTGCGCGGGCGCCGATGACCGCTCATTGACCCACCACCTTGAGGTGCCCGCGACCCGTGATGCGTCGAGGTCGGGCAAAGGGTGCGTTCAGGGAGAAGCTATACTGGGTGGTCTTACCGGTAGGGCTTAGCCAGTTCTCGGTCACAGTGAAGGTGCGCGTGAGCAATCGTGCTTGGCGTAGCTCTCGCTGACCGCGGTCGAGTGTATCGGCCGACATACCGTACCATTCCGGAGCGCGCTCGGCCGGGAGGACGAATGGTGACCTCAAGGACAATGCGATCAACAACGTCGCCTTGGCGGGGAAGCTGAGAATGTGGTACCAGGCGTCATCGGTCGTCCAGTAGGCGAACGGCAGCTTGAAATAGTCTTTCTCCGGGTAGGTGTACGGCGCCCCGGTGCCGGCCTCGTGCAGCGCGGTGATCTTGGCCAGACGGCCTCTGCGTTCGCGTCGGACCAGATGGTAGGTGCTGTCGAGCCTGACCCAGGCCTTCGAAACGGCCGCCGTGCCACCGTCTGAGTCGGTGGCAAGCCCGATCGCGCGCCCCCAGACCCGAGCGTGCCGTGTAACGTCCCACGGTTCGCTGCTCGCAGCGGCGCGCAACAGAAGGTAGATGTCCAGTGCCCGCTCATCGTGACGACGCACCATCTCGCGCAGCGGTCCTGGCTGCGGCGCACGCTGGGTGCCTTGCTGGACTAGATCGCGCCGCAGGGGAACTTCTCGCTTGCGCCGGCCAGTGGCCTCCAGCAGTGACGCGATGGTCTCTTGCTGCTCGCGTGTTGGCTTGCTGAGCATGGCCGTAATGATGCCATCAACAGCCGTCAAGCAGCGGCCCGCCGGCTCCCCCTGGATTGCTGCGCCAGCGGGAGCAATACTAAGCCACTCTCACGCCCGTCGAACGCCCGTCGAAACTCCATCGCATAGCCACCGGCCGCGAGTGGGGCGAGCGAACTACCGTGGCCTCGTCAGCCGGGCGTCGATGCGTAGCCGCAAATTCATCGACCGCCGTCCGCCGGTGCCGTGGGCCAAGCCTCGCGCGCTGAAGACGGCACATGATCGACACGACCAAGAGAACCGCATGCTGACGAGGGAGAGCGACTGGCCCCCCACGCGTACCCGGCACTGGCGTCGGGTACAGTGGTCGCATCATGCGGCGCTTCGTACTCATTCTTAGCAGCCGTAGCGGGACCTGATCAGGCAGGCCAGCAACCCGCTACGGGCGTGAGGCGCTGGCCGTGTGCCACCAGGTTCGCAAGCGCATCACGCAAGGTCCGACGCGTCTTCCGACGTCGGGCCGCCTGGGCTCCGCAAACCGGAGCAAGACACCTCCCGCGCTGGTTCCGGCCAGCCCATCACGGGGTTCTGCGGCAGCGGCTCGCCTTCAGCTGGAACGCCTGACAGCCAGAACTCGAGCGCGCAGCGACAGGAGAAGAATCGCGATGAAGCCCGAAAGTTACCTGCCCACCCAGCCCGCCCTAGCCCAGCCCGCCGATACCGCCGACGCAAGCGCATCCGCCCTGTGGGCGGTGCAGGTCGCACTGGACCGGCGGGACAACGGCGGCGACACCCACCCGGCCAGCGAGCAGGAACGATGACCGGCCGGCTCTTCGACAAGGTCTGGGACCGCCACCAGGTGGCGACCCCGGCGGGCGAGCCGCCGCTGATCTACATCGACCTGCACCTGGTGCACGAGGTGACGTCACCGCAGGCGTTCGAAGGGCTCGAACTGGCCGGCCGGCCGGTCCGCCGCCCCGACCTGACCGTGGCCACCATGGACCACGATGTGCCGACGCTCAACCCGGACGGGCCGATCACCGACCCGCTGGCCGCCGAGCAGATCGCCAGGCTGCGCAAGAACTGCGAGGCGCACGGGATCACGCTGCACCCGCTCGGCAGCATCGAGCAGGGCATCGTGCACGTCATCGGCCCGCAGCTCGGCCTCACCCAGCCGGGCATGACCGTGGTCTGCGGCGACAGCCACACGTCCACCCACGGGGCCCTCGGCGCGCTGGCGTTCGGCATCGGGACGACCGAGGTGGAGCACGTGCTGGCGACCCAGACCCTGCGCCAGGCCAAGCCGGCCGCGATGGCGGTCACCGTGACCGGCGATCTCGGTCCCGGACTGACCGCCAAGGACCTGGTGCTCGGCATCATCAGGGCGCTCGGCACGGGCGGCGGGGCGGGCTCGGTGATCGAGTACCGCGGAGCGGCGATCCGCGCGCTGTCGATGGCCGGCCGGATGACGGTCTGCAACATGTCGATCGAGGGCGGCGCCCGGGCCGGCCTGATCGGTCCCGACGACACCACCTTCGGCTACCTCGAAGGCCGGCGGCACAGCCCGAAGGGCAGGCACTGGGAGCGGGCGCTCGACGACTGGCGCGGCCTGGTCACCGACGACGGCGCGGAGTTCGACCGGGAGATCGTGGTCGACGCCGCCGCGCTGCGGCCGGCCGTGACCTGGGGTACCAACCCCGCCCAGTCGGTCACCATCGACGACGCGGTGCCCGATCCAGCCTCGTTCGACACGCCCGCCGCCCGGCAGTCGGCGCAGCGGGCACTCGATTACATGGGCCTGGTGCCAGGCACGCCGATCAGGGAGATCGGGGTGGACACGGTCTTCATCGGATCATGCACCAACGGCCGGCTCGAGGACCTGCGGGCCGCGGCGCAGGTGATCCGGGGCAGGCGGGTGCACGAAGGGATGCGCGCGATGGTCGTGCCCGGCTCGGCGCGGGTCAAGGCCGAGGCCGAGGCGGAGGACCTGGACCGCTACTTCACCGACGCCGGATTCGAGTGGCGCTCGGCCGGCTGCTCGATGTGCCTGGGAATGAACGGCGACATCCTGGCGCCGCAGGAGCGCTGCGCGTCTACCAGCAACCGCAACTTCGAGGGACGGCAGGGCCCGGGCGGGCGTACCCACCTGGTCTCCCCCGCCGTCGCCGCGGCGACCGCGGTAGCCGGCCGATTCGCGATTCCGGCCGACCTGTGACCGCCAGCCAGCACGCCCGGCCGGCCGCCGGCCAGCGTGAGCGGCCAGCCACCCGCCAGCGCCAGCGTGCGCTCACCAGATCGAAGGGGAACCCCAGATGCGCGCAGTGAGCCGGGTCGAGGGGCGCGCCATCGCGCTCGACCGCAGGGACATCGACACGGACCAGATCATTCCGGCGGCCTGGCTCAAGCGGGTCGAGCGGACCGGGTTCGGGCCAGGGCTCTTCGGCGCCTGGCGATCCGACCCTGGTTTCGTGCTGAACGCGCCGGGCGCCAGCGAGGCCAGGATCCTGATCGCCGGCGCCAACTTCGGCTGCGGGTCGTCACGCGAGCACGCCGTGTGGGCGCTCCAGGACTTCGGCTTCGAGGCAGTGATCGCGCCGAGCTTCGCCGACATCTTCCGCGGCAACAGCATCGGGGCCGGACTGGTGACCGCGCAGGCCGACGAGGAGACCGTCGCCAGCCTGTTCGCCGTGCTCGCCGCCGATCCGGCGGCGAGCGTGATCGTCGACGTTGCCGGACGCACCGTGTCGGTCCCGTCGGCCGGCCTGAGCGCGCCGTTCGCGCTGCCCGACTACGCCCGCTGGCGGCTGCTCGAGGGCCTCGACGACATCGCGGTCACGCTGCGGCAGGCCGGCCAGATCACCGCGTTCGAGGCCGCACGGCCAGACTGGCTGCCCGCAATGAGCACCCCGGCGCACACCACGGTGTGACGTGCCCTACTGTGGGAGGCGGCGGGCAGCGTCGCCTCCCACGGTGAGCATGATCACCGGTAAGCAGAGCAAAGGCACGGAAACCACAGTGATCAAGATCAGCCAGTTCCGAGTAATCCTTATCACGTAGCGCGAGCCTGCTGACAGGCTCGCGCTACTCCTCCTCGGCCGGTTCGGCCAGGAGGTTTTTTGTTTCGCGAGCTACCCCCGCCGAGATCGAAGGAGCAATTCCGTGCAAGTGACCGGAGCCCAGGCCCTTGTCCGCAGCCTGGAGTGCCAGGGCGTCGACGTCGTGTTCGGCCTGCCTGGCGGCGCTATCCTGCCGGCCTACGACCCGCTGCGATCGTCGTCGCTGCGGCATGTGCTCGTCCGGCACGAGCAGGGCGCCGGGCATGCCGCCGAGGGCTACGCCTGGGCAACCGGCCGGGTCGGTGTCTGCATCGCGACCAGCGGCCCGGGCGCGACCAACCTGGTCACCGCGCTTGCCGACGCCTACATGGACTCGGTTCCGATCGTCGCGATCACCGGTCAGGTCCCGACCGCGATGATCGGCACCGACGCATTTCAGGAATCAGATATAACGGGAATCACAGCGCCGGTCACCAAGCACAACGAGCTCGTCACCGAGGCGGAACGCATCCCCGCCGCCATCGCCGAGGCCTTCCACATCGCGTCCACCGGGCGACCCGGCCCGGTCCTGGTCGACCTGCCCAAGGACCTCCTTCAGGCGCAGTTCACCTGGTCCTGGCCGCCGGTGATGGACCTGCCCGGCTACCGGGTGCCCGGCCCGCCGGACCCGGAGCGGATCGCCGCAGCGGCGCGGCTGCTGCATCAGGCCCGGCGCCCGGTCCTGTACGTCGGCGGCGGAGTGATCAAGTCCGACTCGCACGAGCCGCTGTACGCCCTGGCCGAGCTGGCCCGCTCGCCGGTGGTCACCACGCTGATGGCCCGTGGCGCCTTCCCTGACAGCCACCCGCTGGCGCTCGGCATGCCGGGCATGCACGGCATGTACGCCGCGGTCACCGCGCTCCAGGAGGCCGACCTGGTGGTCGCGCTCGGCGCCAGGTTCGATGACCGGGTGACCGGCCGGCTGGCCGACTTCGCGCCCAGGGCGAAGGTGGTGCACTTCGACATCGACCCGGCCGAGATCGGCAAGAACCGGGCCGCCGACGTCGCCGTCATCGGCGATCTGCGCGTCGCGCTGGCCGGGTTCGCCGAGGCGATGCGCGAGCTGGTCGCCAGCGAAGGGCCGACCGACACCGCGGACTGGGTGGAGCTGACGGCGGGCTGGCGACGCAGCTTCCCGCTGCGCTACACCCAGGAGGCCGACGGGCCACTGAAGCCGCAGCACGTCGTCGAGCGGCTGTCCGCGCTCACCGGCGGGGACGCCGTGGTGGTGGCCGGCGTCGGCCAGCACCAGATGCACGCGGCCCAGCATTACGCCTTCACCAGGCCGCGGAGCTGGATCAACTCCGGCGGACTGGGCACCATGGGCTTCGCCGTTCCGGCCGCGATGGGCGCCCAGATTGGCAGGCCGGGCGAGCTCGTGGTCGCGATCGACGGCGACGGCTGCTTCCAGATGACGGCGCAGGAGCTGGCCACCTGCGCGATCGAAGGCCTGCCGATCAAGGTGCTGATCTTCAACAACGGCTTCCTCGGCATGGTCAGGCAATGGCAGGAGCTGTTCTACGACGAGCGCTACTCCGAGGTCCACCTGGGCACGGCGATCCCCGACTACACCAAGCTCGCCGAGGCCTACGGCTGCGTCGGGCTGCGCTGCGACGACGCCGGCGATGTGGACGCGGTGCTCGAGAAGGCGCTGGCAGTCACCGGCGTGCCGACCGTGGTCGACTTCCGCACCCACGACGCCGAGGGCGTCTTCCCGATGGTGCCGGCCGGCCGGGCCAACGACGACATCGTGCTCGGACCCGAGTTCACCGCCGCCGAGCAGCAGGCAGCGGCGCGCAGAGAGGTGACCTCCCGATGAGCACGCACACCCTCTCGGTCCTGGTCGAGAACAAGCCAGGCGTGCTCGCCCACGTCGCCGCCCTGTTCTCACGCCGCGCGTTCAACATCTCCTCCCTCTCGGTCGGCCCGACCTCCGACGCCCGCGTCAGCCGGATGACGATCGTGGTCGACGGCGCCTCCACCCCCGTCGACCAGGTCCACAAGCAGCTCGAAAAGCTGGTCCGTGTTCTCAAGGTCGAGGAACTGGCCGAGGACGACGCCGTCGAGCGCGAGCTAGCTCTCATCAAAGTCAGGGTCGACCCGGCCAGGCGAGCGGAACTGCTCGACGTAGCCGCCGCGTACCGCGCGAACGTGGTCGATCTCGGCCCCCACACTCTCGTTCTCGAGGTGGTCTGCGCTCCGGGCAAGCTCGACTCCCTGCTCGCGCAGCTCGAGCCGCACGGCACCTGCGAGCTGGTCAGAACCGGCCAGATCGCGATCGGTCGCGGGGGCGGGACGATCACTGATGACATGTCAGACCTGGGTCAGGAGGCGGTCTGCGCCTAGGTGATGCCGGCCGTGCCTGAACGGCATCGGCCGGATCACCTAGTCCCAGACCGGATCGAGTATCAGCGGGGACAGACGACAGATCCAGTGCAGAGCAGCGCGGCTCAGCACAACACGGACGGAACAGAGCTGCATAGCACAGCTCAGATGACACAGGCACACGGCACAGACAGGTATGAGAGCTCAGAAGGGGCGTTTTCGATGGCTACGGTGTATTACGACGATGAGGCTGACCTGGGCTTGATTCAGGCGCGGAAGATCGCGGTGCTCGGGTACGGGTCGCAGGGGCATGCACACGCGCTGAGCTTGCGGGACTCCGGGTGCGACGTGCGGGTAGGGCTGCCAGAGGGGTCGAAGTCGCGGGCCAAGGCTGAGGCGGCCGGGCTGACCGTGGGGACGCCGGCCGAGGTGTGCTCGTGGGCCGATGTGGTGATGGTGCTGACGCCGGACACCGGGCAGCGGCATCTGTACGCGGAGGCGATCGGGCCGAACCTGAAGGCCGGGGACGCGCTGTTCTTCGCGCACGGGTTCAACATTCACTTCGGGTACATCACGCCGCCTGCCGATGTCGATGTCGCGATGGTTGCGCCGAAGGCGCCCGGTCACCTGGTACGGCGTCAGTACGAGGCTGGGCAGGGCACTCCGGTGCTTGTCGCGGTCGCGCAGGACGCGACCGGCAAGGCGTGGGATCTGGCCAGGTCCTATGCCAAGGGGATTGGGGGGACCAAGGCCGGGGCGCTGGTCACGACGTTCCAAGAGGAGACCGAGAGCGACCTGTTCGGCGAGCAGGCCGTGCTCTGCGGCGGCGTCACCGAACTGGTCAATGCCGGGTTCGAGACCCTGGTCGCGGCGGGTTACCAGCCCGAGGTGGCCTACTTCGAGTGCCTGCACGAGCTCAAGCTGATCGTCGACCTGATGCAGGAAGGCGGCATGAACTGGATGCGCTACTCGGTCAGCGACACGGCCGAGTACGGCGACCTGACCCGCGGGCCTAAGGTGATCGCCGAGCCGACCCGTCAGGCGATGGCCAAGATCCTCGCCGACATCCGGTCCGGCGACTTCGCGCGGGAGTGGATCGCCGAGGACGACGCCGGGCGGCCGAACTTCGAGCGGCTCCGCAAGGCGGCCGCGGACAGCGAGATCGAGCGGGTCGGACGTCCGCTGCGACGGATGATGAGCTGGCTCGACGCTCCCACCGACCATGAGGAGGCGAGCTGATGGACGACCACGTACGCACGTATGTCGTCGCCCACCTGCCGGGCGACGGCATCGGCCCCGAGGTCACCGGGGTGGCCAGGAGGCTGGTCGACCAGGCAGGCCAGCGGCACGGCTTCGCCGTCGACTGGCGGCCCTGCCCGCTGGGCGCCGAGCACTACCTGCGCACCGGCGAGGTCCTGCCCGACGAGGTACTCGACGACCTGCGCAAGACCGACGCAATCCTGCTCGGCGCGGTCGGCAGCCCTTCGGTGCCGCCAGGCGTCCTGGAGCGCGGCCTCCTGCTCCGCCTGCGCACCGAGCTCGACCTCTACATCAACCTCCGCCCGGCCAAGCTCAGGCCCGGCGTGAGCAGCCCGCACGCGACCGTTCAGCACGGGGCCGTTCAGCACGGGGCCGGCCAGCACGGGGCCGAATCCGGCGCGGCCGACGCCCCGCGCGCTGGCCTGGATGTGGTGATCGTGCGGGAGAACACCGAGGGGCTGTACGCGGGGGCGGGCGGGACCGTGCACCGTGGCACCTCGTTCGAGACAGCGACCGAGGAGTCGCTTAACACCCGGGCCGGCGTCGAGCGCTGCGTCCGTTACGCGGCCGACCTGGCGGCCAGCCGCAGCGGAAAGCTCACCCTTGTGCACAAGACCAACGTGCTCAGCCACGCCGGTGACCTATGGCGCCGGGTAGCCGCCGAGGTCGCCGCCGAGCGCGGCGTCGCGCTCGACTACGCCCACGTCGACGCCGCCTGCCTCTACCTGGTCGACGACCCAGCCCGGTTCGACGTGATCGTCACCGACAACCTCTTCGGCGACATCCTGTCCGACCTGGCCGCCGCTCTCACCGGCGGCCTGGGCCTAGCCCCCAGCGGCAACCTCAACCCAGACCGCACCACCCCCTCGGTCTTCGAACCCGTCCACGGCTCCGCCCCCGACATCGCCAACACCGGCAAAGCCAACCCCGCCGGCGCCGTCCTCTCAGCCGCCCTGCTCCTAACCCACCTAGGCGAACCCTCAGCCGCCACCGACCTAGAAACTGCCGTAGACGCCGTCCTCGCCGAAGGCGGCCGATCATCGACCGTCGAATGGGCTGAGGCCATAGCCGAGCACATGACCGAAGCAGGGGTAACCAGATGACCCCCGACCGTCCCGCCCACTCCAACTACTCAAACCCAGACCAGCCAGTACCGAGCTTCACCCCCCCAACCGGCACCAGCGCACCTGAGCCCAGCCCAGCTTCCGTACAACGCCTCGCGGCGGACGGCACTTGGGCAGGGGCTGGAGATAGTGCTGCGGCTGGAGGTGGGGTTGAGGTCACGGCCGCGCAACGTCCCGGGGCGGATGGCATGCTCCCGGTGCCAGGCGTTGCGCCAGCAGCCGGCACCGGCGGGCATGCCGCCCGCCCGGCCACAGAACGGGTTGAGATCTATGACACGACACTGCGTGACGGATCACAACAGGTCGGCCTCGACCTCACCGTCGAAGACAAACTGAGAGTCGCGGCAGCACTCGACTCACTGGGCGTCGACGTCGTTGAAGGCGGCTGGCCAGGATCCAACCCGAAGGACGCCGAGTTCTTCGCCCGGGCCGGCGAGCTGCCATGGCGGAACGCCACGCTGGCCGCCTTCGGCGCCACGAGGCGCCCGAACCGCGACGCCGACGCCGACCCCGACCTGGCGACGCTCCTCGCCGCGAACACGCCGATCGTGACGCTGGTCGGCAAGGCCTGGACGCTGCACGTAGACGAGGCGCTGCGGACCACGCGCGATGAGAACCTCGCGATGGTGGCCGACTCGGTGCGGTTCTTCGTCCGCGAGGGGCGCCGGGTGGTGTTCGACGCCGAGCACTTCTTCGACGGCTACGTCGCCGATCCCGGTTACGCGCTGGCCGTGCTGGCCGCCGCGACCGACGCGGGCGCGGACACGCTCGCGCTCTGCGACACCAACGGCGGCACGCTGCCCGACGATATCGTCCGGGTGGTGCGCGACGTCACCAGCCGCTTCGGGGTCAGGATCGGAGTGCACTGCCACAATGACTCGGCGTGCGCCGTGGCCAACTCGCTGGTCGCCGTCGGCGGCGGCGCGACCCACATCCAGGGGGCGGCCAATGGCTACGGTGAGCGGTGCGGCAACGCCGACCTGTTCGCCGTGATCGCCGGGCTGGAGCTCAAGCGCGACTTCGAGCTGCTGCCGAAGGGCCGACTCGCCGCGCTGGCATCCACCGCCCGGGAGATCGCCGAGGTCGCGAACCTGCCGTTCGAGCCGCGGCAGCCCTATGTCGGATCGTCGGCATTCGCCACCAAGGCCGGCCTGCACGCCTCGGCGATCGCGCGGCGGCCTGACGCCTACAGCCACGTCGATCCGGCCGCCGTGGGCAACCAGGCCCACGTGCTGGTCAGCGAGCTGGCCGGGCGCAGCAATGTGCTGGTCAAGGCCGCGGAGATGGGCCTTGACCTGTCCGCCGACCCGCAGCTAGCAACGGATGTGCTCGACGAGATCAAGGCGGCCGAGCACCGCGGCTACGCGTTCGAGGCCGCCGACGCGTCGTTCGAACTGCTGGTGCGGAAGGTAGCCGGCCGCAGGCCGGCCTTCTTCGAGCTCGAGGGGTACCGGGTCGTGATCGAGCGGGCGGGCACGGCGGACCGCAGTGAGGCGATCGTCCGGCTGCTGCTCGGCGAGCAGCGGGTGGTCGCCGTCGGCGAGGGAGTCGGGCCGGTGCACGCACTGGACCAGGCGCTCCGCAAGGCCCTGGCCGACCTGTACCCCGAGCTAGCCGAGATCCACCTGGTCGACTACAAGGTCCGGATCCTGGACGGGCGCGCGGCCACTAGCGCCGTCACCCGGGTAATGCTCACCTCGGCCGACCACCAGGGCGAGTGGACCACGGTCGGGGTCTCCGACGACATCGTGACCGCGTCCTGGGAGGCACTCGCCGACGGCCTCAGCTACGGCCTCCTGCGGGCCGGTGCCGATGCCCTGATCCCGGCGACCGCCTGAGCACCACATTGACCACCACTTCCCAGCCCACACCAGCAACGTCGTGCCCCACCAGCCAGCGCCGAGCGTTGACCCCCAACCCGCACGGACTCCGTGAACCCACACCGGCCACCAGCAAGGCTCCCCAGCGGCCAGCGTGCCAACGGCCCGGGCGGGACGGCATGCCCCGGCGCCAGGCGTTGCGCAGCCAGCCGGCGACGGGCGTATGCCGTCCCGCCCGCCACAAGAAAGGTCTATACCAACCCCGAACCACATCGCGCCTGCGCACAACAGACCAGCTATGGACGACCCGTTAAACCCAAGGAGACCGTACAAACATGACGAACCTGCCACGGCCGCGGAGCGGCCCGCTGACCACCGGACCGGCCCGTGCCCCGCAGCGCGCGATGCTGCGAGCGGTCGGCCTGAGCGAGGACGATCTACTGCTGCCGCAGGTCGCCGTCGCCTCCTCATGGAACGAGGTAACGCCGTGCAACCTGCACCTGAACTCGCTCGCCGTCGCGGCCAAGGAGGGAGTCAGGCAGGCCGGGGCCGTGCCGTTCGAGTTCGGCACGATCGCGGTCTCGGACGGCATCGCGATGGGGCACGAGGGCATGAAGGCGTCGCTGGTCAGCCGCGAGGTAATCGCCGACTCGGTCGAGCTGATGGTGCACGCGGAGCGGTTCGACGCGCTGGTGGCGATCGCCGGCTGCGACAAGTCGCTGCCCGGGATGCTGATGGCCTGCGCCAGGCTGAACGTGCCCGCGGCCTTCCTGTACGGCGGCACGATCCTGCCCGGTCACGCGCTCGGCCGGTCGCTGACCATCCAGGATGTGTTCGAGGCGGTCGGCGCGCAGGCGGCTGGCGAGATGTCCGACGGCGAGCTGCTCGCGGTCGAGCGGGCGGCCTGTCCAGGTGCCGGGTCGTGCGCCGGCATGTACACCGCGAACACCATGTCGGCGTGCGCCGAGGCGCTGGGCATGGCGCTGCCTGGCTCGGCCACGCCGCCCGCGGTGACCGCTGAGCGGACCGGGCTCGCCCGGGCGACCGGCGAGGCCGCGGTGCACGCGCTGGCCGCCGGGCTGCGCCCGCGTGACATCCTGACCAGAGCCGCGTTCCTGAACGCGGCGGCGGTCGTGATGGCGACGGCCGGCTCCACGAACGCGGTCTTGCATCTCCTCGCGATCGCCGCCGAGGCGCAGGTCGAGCTCACCATGGACGACTTCGACATGATCAGCAGGCGCACCCCGCACATCGCCTCGATGCGCCCGGCCGGCCGGTTCGTGATGAGCGAGCTTGACCAGGCAGGCGGTCTCCCGGTGGTGCTCCGCGAGCTGCTGTCTGCCGGGCTGATCGACGGCGACGCGATCACGGTCAACGGGCGCACGCTGGCCGAGAACGTGGCGGACGCGGCGAGCCCGGACGGTCAGGTGGTCCGGCCGGTGGCCGATCCGATCAGCGCCGAGGGCGGCCTGGCCGTGCTGCGCGGCAGCCTGGTGCCGAACGGCGCCGTGGTCAAGGTGCCGGGCATCGAGACGCTGCGGTTCTCCGGGCCGGCCCGGGTGTTCGAGCGCGAGGAGGACTGCTTCGCCGCGATCACCGGCGGGCGGGTCGCCAAGGGCGACGTGCTGGTCATCAGGTACGAGGGCCCGAAGGGCGGACCCGGGATGCGCGAGATGCTCGCCGTGACGGCCGCGATCAAGGGCGCCGGGCTTGGCCGGGACGTGGTGCTGGTGACCGACGGACGGTTCTCCGGCGCGACCTTCGGCGCCTGCATTGCCCATGCCGCGCCCGAGGCCTTCGACGGCGGGCCGATCGGCCTGGTCGCCGACGGCGACCAGATCGCACTCGATGTGCCGCAGCGGCGGCTCGACCTCCTGGTGGACGACGCTGAGCTGGCGCGGCGGCGGGCGGGATGGAAGCGTCCCGCGCCGAACTACACCAGCGGCGCGCTGGCCAAGTACGCGGCCCTGGTCTCC
This sequence comes from Streptosporangiaceae bacterium, assembly GCA_035604275.1. Classification (GTDB taxonomy): domain Bacteria; phylum Actinomycetota; class Actinomycetes; order Streptosporangiales; family Streptosporangiaceae; genus Chersky-822. Next base: position 40,138 of record DATNIU010000005.1, read on the forward strand.
GGCGCCGACCGGGGCGCCGTCTGCTCGGCCGGCCTGGGATAGCCGCAGACATTCCTTCGCTGCTTAGCGTCCGTCTGGCGAGATTAGTTAGGTGCCGCTGGCCTGACTCTGGCGAGCAGGCTGACCCGGTACTGCGAGAGTTCGCGGCCACGGCCCGGTTGCTCCGCAGACCTATCATCCCGCCACAGACGCTTGCTGCGCACCAGCCGTGACGGTTCGGGATCTGCGGGCCGTAACCTGCAGCTTGAGCGAGTTGACTTCGAGCGCGCTTCAATTTCTATGCTGTGATCATGCGCGGGGGTCGAGTGGAGCAGCCAGCCGGTGAGGGTTCGTTGAAGGACGGGCTGTGGGCCGCGGAACGGCGGGCGCTCACCATCGGGCTGGTGCTGACGATCACGTTCGTCGCGGCCGAGGCGCTCGCCG
>DATNIU010000006.1:0-32376 GCA_035604275.1 Streptosporangiaceae bacterium
CGCCCCGGTCTGGCCTGCGGCTGGCGTCGCCCCCGTCTGGCCTGCCGGCGGCTTCGCTCCGTGCGCCTGGCCCGGCGACCGAGCTGACGCGCGCGGCGAGATGCCGGGTTCTCCCCGTCCGCTCATCGCTGCCGCCGTGGCATCGGCCGGAACGTGGTCCCCCCGCAGGCCGGGCAGCCGGCTGCCTGAAGCTCCGATATCTGGGTCCACTGAGGTCGCGGCTCGGCTGGCCCTGCCCGGCCGACCTGGTACACCGTGCCGCAGCCTGCGCAGCGATAAGGACGGATCTGCTCGGTTCTGCTGTCGGCGGTGTAGAGCGGCCCGGCGTACTCGCCGCCGGTCAGCGGGGCGGTGGCATCGGTGCTGCGCAAGTGGTAGAGGTGACTGGTCCCGGCCAGGATGCCGGCACCGAGATAGCTGTTGAAGTTCGGCGTGAGCGACCGGACCACCAGGCCGAGCGCAGCGATCAGCTGCTGAGTGCGCAGCGTCTCGGCGGGTCGGCGGGCGCCGAACGAGAAGAACACGTGCTGGCCAGGACGCGGCCGCAGCGCCGCGACGGCGCGGGACAGGAACAGCTCGGCACCCGGCACGGTGTACGGCGGGTCGGTGCAGGCGACGTCGAAGCGGCCTGCCAGGCCCTCGGGCAGCGGCAGCCGCAGGTCGTGCTCGGCTACCTCGACGGCGACACCGGTGCCGGCGCACTGCTCGGCGGTCCACGCGAGTACCGCGGGGTCGGTGTCGATCACGGTGAGCCCGCGGATTGCCGCCGCCGTTCCGGTCAGCCGTGCGAACCTGGCGATGGTCACGGCGATCAGATCGTCGTCGCCGAGCAAGACGATCTTCGTGCCGTCGAGGGCACCGGCCTGGTGCAGCCGCAGTACCCGGTGGATTTTCGTTTCGATAGTGCAATGAGTCTGGTCAAGCTCGAGCCGGGCGGGCGGCGCGCCGGCCGCCGCCTGCTCCAGCTCGGTCCCGAGCGCGGCGAGCTCGGCCGGAATGCGCAGGCCGAGGCCGCCGCAGCAGTCACAGGCCGGGTCGAGGCTGGCGCCTGACGTGCTAAGCCTGGCGCGGGCCTCCTCGGTCAGCCGGACGGGCCGGGACCGGTCCACGACCGCGCGCTTGCGCAGCTCGTTGCAGACCGCCGTGACGATCGGGACGGGCAGCTCGGCCATCCGGCTGATCTGGCTGGCCGGGACGGGCTCGCTCAGCGCGATCACGCGCAGGATGTCGCGGACGCCCGACGGGCCCTCGGCCAGGCCCACCGCTTCGGCGACGTCGTCGGCGATCGCGTCAATATCCATTGGCTGACTCATCGATTCCGGCCGGTCCGCGCCGGAGCGGGACGGTCGCATCCGGCTGGCTGGCCAGCCCTGCGGTATCCTCCCACATCATGCCTGGCATGGAACCGGCGAGCAGGTACACCGAGCTGCGGCGCCAAGAGGCCGCCTCGCCGAAGGTGCTGTACGCGATCGACGCGAACGGCACGCTTGATTCGCCGGCGCACGATCTCGCCGACCTGACCGCGGTGGCCATCAAGGCAGTTGAGGCCGGTGCCGGGCATGTTCTTGACGCCTCCCACGTGGTCTTCCCGAATGGCGCGATCACGCTGGTCCTGATCCTGGCCGAGTCGCACCTGAGCATCCACACCTGGCCGGAGGAGAACCTGATCGCGATCGACCTGTTCAGCTGCGGCGCGATCGACGGCGGCGCGGTGATCGATCACCTGGTTCTCGAGCTGCGACTGGAGTCGGTGATGGTCCGCCAGATACCTCGGGGTCTAGCCGCGACGTAGCCTGCCGTCGAGCCAGATCGACCAGGGCCGGATCGTGCCGACGCCGAGCAGCCCCATCGACGCCCACGGATCCTGGCGAAGGCGTGCCGTGATCTCCTGCTCGTCGGTGGCCTCGACGAGGTGCATGGCACGTTCGCCCCCATCGATCGGTCCGCCGAGGATGATGAACCCGTCGTCGACGAGCCCGTCCATGAAGGCTGCGTGCTCATCCCAGGCCTTCTGCTCGCGGATCTGGCGGGAGACGTCCCAGCCCGGGCCGTGAACCAGAGTGACCGCGAAATAGGCCATAACGCAAGCATACGTTCGAGCAACCCCCGGGCGTTCCGTTCTCAAGTGCTATGAGAGCATCTAGAGCACTCAGGAGAACGGAGAAGAAGATGGCGGATCGTCCACCGTTAACCGCTGCTGTCGCGAGCGCACCAGCTCCCGCTGCCCGGCTGGAACCCGATGCGATCGGGGTGGCGCAGGACACCGTGATCGGGATGGCCACCTCAGGCCCGGCGGTGTCGGTCGGGCTGACGCTCGCCGCGCTGGCGGCGGCGAGCGCTTATGCGGGCGGGCCGGTGCTGGTCCTGACCGCGGTCCCGATGCTGATCATCGCGAACGCCTACCGGCGGCTGAACCTGTGGAACGCCAGCTGCGGCGCCAGCTTCGAATGGGTCGGCCGGGCGATCAGCCCGTCCCTAGGGTTCCTGACCGGGTGGCTGATGGTCACCGGCACCCTGATCGGCACCCTCAGCCCCGTCGTCGTCCTCGGCCCCTCGGTCCTGGCCGTGGCCGGCGTCACCCCGGCCGGCCCGTGGCCCGACCTGATCATCGCCACCGCGGTCAGCGTGATCATGCTGCTGATCGCGGTCGCCGGGATCAGGCTCACCGCCCGCACCCAGGTCGCCATGGGCCTGGCCGAGTACCTGATCCTGACCGGTTTCGCCGTCGCCGGCCTGGCCGCCGTCCTCACCCACCATCCCGGCACGTTCCCGATCACCCGGGCCTGGTTCAGCCACGGCGGGATCGGCGGCCACGGCAGCCTGGCCGCCGGATTCCTGCTCGCCGTCTTCATCTACACCGGCTGGGACGGCACCATCTACGTCAACGAGGAAGTCCGGCACCGCCGCACCAACCCCGGCCGGGCCGCGATCCTCGCCGTCGCCCTCGTCGCCGTCATCTACACCCTGTCCCAGGTCGGCCTGCAAGGCGTCGTCTCCCCCTCCCGGCTCCAGGCCCACGGGCCCTCCGCCCTGGTCTACGTCGCCGCCGCCCTCGGCGGCGCCGGCTGGGCCAAGGTGATGGCCCTGGCCCTGGCGCTGTCGGTGATCGCCGCCACCGGCACCGGCATCGTCCTGACCGCCCGCATCCTCTACGGCATGGCCAGCCGCGGCGTCCTGCCCGGGTTCCTCGCCAGCGTCTCGCCCCGGTTCGCCACCCCGGTCCCCGCCAGCCTGGCCGCCGGGCTGGTCCTGATCGGGCTGACCTGGCTTTACCTGCTCACCAGCTCGGTGCAGGGCGCGTTCAATGACGTGATCAACATCACCGGCCTGCTCTACGCCGCGTTCTACATCCTCACCGCCCTCGCCGCCATCGCCTACCACCGGCGGCGGATCTTCCGGCACCCCTGGGACGCCCTGGTCACCGGCGTGCTCCCGCTCGCCGCCATCGCGTTCCTCGGCTGGGTCATCACCAGGTCCCTGCAAACCGCGCCCCCGGCCCAGATCTGGTCCCTGGCCGGCGTCATCGGGGTCGGCCTGATCCTCATGCTCACCGCGCGATACGTCCTGCGATCACCGTTCTTCCGCATCCCGCGGGAGAGTGCCGCGCCCGGGCGCTGACCGGGTCGCTGTCGGTACCGCGGCGTAGCGTGCTGCGGGAAGAAGACGACGAGAGGCGGAGGACGTGACTGCGACACAGACGACGACCGGCGAGCGCGCCGACCTGCTGGGCTCGCTGGCTAAGCAGCGTCATTTCATGCGGTACACCACGCGCGGGCTGACCGACGAGCAGGCGGCGCAGCGCACCACGGTCAGTGAGCTGTGCCTGGGCGGCCTGATCAAGCATGTCGCGCTGACCGAGCGGCAATGGGTCAGGTTCATCGTCGAGGGACCGTCGGCCATGGACTTCTCCGGCGGGAGCCCGGATGCCTGGGCGAACATGTTCCGGATGCTGGATGGTGAGACGCTGGTCGGCCTGCTTGAGCAGTACGAGCAGATCGCCAGCCACACCGGCGAGCTCGTCGCGACGCTGCCTGACCTCGACGCGTCGCACCCGCTGCCGCGGGCGCCGTGGTTCGAGCAGGGGGCATCGTGGTCGGCCCGCCGGGTGCTGCTGCACATCATCGGCGAGACGGCGCAGCACGCTGGCCACGCCGACATCATCAGGGAGGCCCTGGACGGTGCCAAGACCATGGGCTGATGCGGGCTGACTCCTGCGGTCGTTAGCCAGTCGCTATGGCTGGCTAACGACCGCAGGAGAGCGGACTGCCGGCCGGCGGACGCCGGTCAGCCGCGGGCTGGGCTCCGCCGCTACGGGATGAGGGCGATCTTGCCAGTGGTGTGGCCGGCCATGATGGCGTGGTGGGCGGCTGCGGCCTCGGCGAGCGGGAAGGTCTGGCTGACCAGGACCCGGAGCTTGCCTTCGCCTGCCAGCCGGGCCAGCTCCGGGCGGGCGGCGTCGCGGAGCTCCGTGCCCGGGTCGGCGCCAGGTCCGCCGCCGATCGCCTTGATCCCGGCACCGCCCGCGCGGCCGAAGGCGGCGATCGTGACGATCCGGTTCCGGTCGGAAACGAGTTCCAGCGAGACGTCGACGGCCTCGTCGGTGCCGACCAGGTCGAGCGCCGCGTCGATTCCCTGCGGTGCGGTCGCGCGGACCCGGTCGGCCAGGCCCGCGCCGTACTCGACCGGGATGGCGCCGAGCTCGCGCAGCAGCTCGTGCCGGGCCGGGCTCGCCGTGGCCAGCACCGTCGCGCCGCGGGCCGCGGCCAGCTGGACCGCCATGACGCCCACTCCCCCGGCGCCGCCGTGGATCAGTACCGTGTCGCCCTCGCCGACGCTGGCCGCCGCCAGCGCGTGCCAGGCGGTCGCCCCGGTCAGCATCAGGCCAGCAGCCTGCGCCCAGTCCAGCGAGGCTGGCTTGGGCACCAGGGCCTTACCCGGGACCACGAGCTCGGCAGCGTACGCGCCGGTCACCCGGAATGCGATCACCTCGTCACCGATCCGGATCGGGCCAGCGGGGCCAGCGGCTTCCGGCCCGACCGCTGTCACCGTGCCCGACGCCTCCATGCCGAGCCGGATCGGCAGGTTAGCCGGATCGGCGCCGAAAGCGCCGCCGTAGATCTTGTAATCGACGGGATTGACGCCGGCGGCCTGGACGCTGATGCGCGCCTCACCAGGCCCTGGCTCGGCAGTCGGCTCGTCGACGACGGACAGTACCTCAGGGCCGCCGTAGGCGGCGGCGATCACCACTGGTGGCATGCACCCGGCAACCACCGTGAGACGCAACGCATTCCTCGCGGCTGGACACCGTTCACAGAGCCCGCGTTCCGCAACCCGAGCGGGTCGGCGGCGTGCGCAGGACCGCTCAGCCGACGGACGCCGCCTCCACACCGGGAACAGCGAACCACGCGGCCGGGTCGCCCGGCGTCCCGCTGAAGTCGTAGCGCACCGCCCCCGGCGACAGCGCGACCAGCGAGACCGACGTAGTTCCCCAGGTCCGGCCATCGCCCAGGTCGCGCCGGACGAGCAGCGCACGCGGATCCCGCTGGTCGATGCCGTCGCCGTCGACCAGCGGCAGCCAGGCGCCCCAGGCTTGCGGCACCGGCTCGCCTGGCTGCGGCGCCGGGCGCTTCGCAGTGCGGAATCGCGGCAGGAAGTGGGCGATGCGGGCCAGTTCGTGGTCGCGGCCGTTCGGCGCCTGGGTCCTTGGCTCGGCCGAGCGCCCGGACTCCCGGAGATCGGCCTGCGGCCGGGCGTCGGCTGGCGGGGCGTCGGCTGGCCGGGCGTCCGCTGGCGGGGCGTCGCCTGACGGGTCGCTGGCCAGGCCGCTGTTCACCACGATGTGCAGGCCGGGCCCGAGTTCCCGCTCGGAGACCAGCTCACCATCCCAGCTCTGCATGACCGCCCGCCCAGGTTCGGCGGTCAGCAGGTGGAACGGGTCGAAGCCGGTCAGCCTGGATCGCAGCAGCGGCTCTCCGGCGGCGGACCTCAGGGGCAGGTCGCCGCGGGAGCGCCGGGCCAGCGGCGGCGCCATCGCGCCACGGCCGTTGAGCACGCAGGAGACCCGCCGTTCCCGAGGTGCGACGGCGAGCCACGTTCCGCCCGCCTGGAGGTCCAGGCCGCCGATCAGGCCCGGGTAGGCCGGCCAGTGCCGCCACGGCCGCCGCCAGGCGCGGTCGGTCAGCTCGTCCCTGATCCCGGCAAGCAGCACGGGCAGTCCAGGCTCGATGCTCAGCACGGCTGTGCACATGCCCCCATCTCAGCAGAAGCCGAGCCGACGGGCACGACCCGGTGCGGATAGCGACGGTGGATGGCACAGCCCGTCGCGGGCGGCCGCGCGGCTCAGATCACCGGCGCTGTCCGGTCATCTCGCTCCCCCGAGCCGTAGCGCGGTGACCGCTGCGCCACCGTCTGGTGCCAGCATTCTGGGGCCAGATCCGTCGCGCCAGCGCGGGCCGGGTTGCCGAGAGGTCACGGGCAGCCATGCCCGGGCGGCCTCGTGCCGTGCTGCGGGCGGCTGGGCGCTCCGGTCATGCCGAAGGCCGGTCCAGCCGGTAGACGCGGCATGCCGTGCCGCTGAATACAGCCATGCGCTCGCTCGCGCTGAGGTCGGCCGTGAGGGTTCTGGCCGCTCCGATCACCGCGTCATAGGACGAGGTAAGCGTGCAGACCGGCCAGTCCGTGCCGAACATCAGCCGGTCAGGCCCGAAGGCGCCGAGCACCGTCTGGTAGTACGGGACGAGGTGGGCGACGCCTGCGCGATTGCCGGGATGCGCGGGCGCGGCGCCTGGCGGTGGCTCGCCGAGGATTCCGGAGAGCTTGCAGATCGTGTTGGGCAGCGCGGCCAGGGCGCGAACCGCGTTCGCCCATCGCTCGTCGACTCGCGGGCCGATCTCGGGGTTGCCGAGATGGTCGAGCACGAACGTCATGCCAGGACAGGCGCGGGCCGCGGCAACCGCGGCGGGCAGCGCGTGCGGGGCAGCCACGATGTCGTAGCTCAGGCCCGCCGCACCGACCGCGTCAAGCCCGCGGAGTACCGAGGGCCGGCGCAGCCAGCCGGGATCGTCTTCGATCAGCACCGGATGGCGGATGCCGCGGAGCCAGCCGCCGTCTGGCCGCGCCAGCAGCGCGGCGAGCGCGTCAGCGACCCCAGGAGCCTGCAGGTCCACCCACCCGACCACGCCGGCGACCAGGTCGCTGCCGGCCGCGAGCGCCAGCAGTTCCGGGGTCTCGGCGGGATCCGTGACGGTCTGCACCACGATGGTCGCGTTCACCAGCGCCGCACGTGCCAGCGGCCGCAGGTCCGCCTCGGCGAACGTCCGCCGCAGCGGCTCGTTGCCCGGCTGGTCGAGCCATGGCTGAGCACGAACGGTCAGGTCCCAGACGTGGTGGTGCGAATCCACTGCATCGTTGCCGGTCACGTCGTCGAGATCCGAGGCCGGCGCTTCAGCCGAGCGCGGCGTAGGCGGCCGCCTGGATGTCACGGTGCACCTGCGGCGATGCGGCGCTTTCGAACTGGCGCTGGGTCAGGACGATCACCGTCAGGCCGCGGCCGGGATCGACCAGCCACGAAGTGCCCAGGCCGCCGTCCCAACCGAATGCGCCGCCGTCGAGCACGGCCTGGCAGTATCCCCAGGACCGTCCGACGAAGAAGTCCGACCCGAGACCACCGTGCGCCTTCTGCGCTGGGGTCAGCTGGTCGGTCGTCATCGCGCGGGCGGACTCGGCGCTCAGCACCGGCGATCCGCCGCGCAGCATCATCCGGGCGAACGCCAGCAGGTCGTCGGCGGTGGAGACCAGGCCTGACGCCGCGTCGCCGAACGCGGGCGGCCGGCTCCATGAGCCAGCCGGCTCGTCGATCACCACCAGTCCGTCGGGTGTGGGCAGGTAGGCCGTGGCCAGCCGCTCGGTTCGCGCCGTCCAGAAGTCCGTATCGGTCATGCCGAGCGGCCCGAACACCCGGGTGCGCAGCACCTCGGCCAGCGGCTCCCCCGCGGCCCGCGCCAGCAGCACGCCGAGCACCGAGGCGCCGGTGTTGTACATCCAGCGCTCCCCCGGCTGCGCTAGCAGTGGCAGGCTGCCGAGATTCGCGATCCAGGTATCCGGGTCGGGCTGCACATCGGGATCAGGCGGCCCGAGCGTCGCCAGCCGCCGGTCGCTGGCGGCAGCGACCACCGGCCACGGCTCGGCCGCCATGAACATCTCCACGACGACCCCGAAGCCGAACGTGAAGGTCAGCAGGTCCCTGGTGGTGATGGCGCGGTCGGCGGGGACCGTGTCGTCCAGCGGCCCGTCCATCCGGCGCAGCACTCGGCGGCTGGCGAGCTCGGGCAGCAGCCGGTCCACGGGCTCGTTCAGTCCGATCAGGCCCTCGTCGATCAGCGCAAGCGTGGCCGCGGCGGTGACCGGCTTGCTCGTCGAGGCGATCCGGAAGATAGAGTCGCGGGCCACCGGCGCGCCGCCCACCGACAGCGTTCCGAGCGCCTCCACGTGCACCTGGCCGGCGTGGGCGACCAGCGCGACCAGCCCGGGCACGCGCTCATCGCCCACGTGCTGCTCCGCCGCCGCGTGCAGCCGATCCAGGCCAGCGGCCGTCAGCGTCTCAGCCATCGAGGTCCCTCCGTGATCCGGTCTCGTTTCGCGTACCGCCGTCTGGCCGCCGGTCACCGGTAGAACGCCGGCGCCCGCTGAACATCATCGGTGCCGCGGTGATCGCCCGACGGCGGGAACGCCGGTTCTGTGTCGCTCTCGTGACAACACGATCGCCTGGCCAGGCTTGACGGCTGGCGGTGGGTGGTACGCAGAGAGGATGACTGACCCAGGAAAGTCCCAGCTCGCGAGGTCCAGGTCCGGCGCGTCCGGGTCTGGCGCATCCGAGCCGGATTCGGCCAGGCCCGAGGCACCCGAACCCCAGACGGCCACGCCCGAGGCATCCGAGCCCGAGACGGCAAGGCCCGGCGCATCCGCGCCCGAGACGGCAAGGCCCGAGCCGGCCGGGCGCGAGCCGGCCGGACCCGGCGAATCCGCGCCCGAGCCGGCCGGGTCCGCAGCGTTCGCGTCCCAGCCGCCCGCACCCGCGGGATCAGGCCCCGAGACATCCGAGGCGCGGATGCTGGCGGCCGAGCGCGCGGCAACCACGCGCCGCCTGATCGCGCTGGAACGCGACTTCGGCAGCATCGTCGACTCGGCAGGTCAGGGCGGCACCGACGACGAGCACGACCCTGAGGGCGCCACGATCGCGTTCGAGCGGCAGCACATCGCCGCGCTGATCGGCCAGGCCCGCGAGCAGCTGGCCGAGATCGACGCCGCGCTGCTCAGGCTGGAGGAGGGCGGCTACGGGGTGTGCGGTCGCTGTGGCCAGCCGATCGGCGCCGAACGGCTGGCGGTCCGTCCGGCCGCTTCGACCTGCGTCCGCTGCGCGGCGCGAAACTGAGCCCGACGATCGCTGGTCCGCTACTCGTCGATGTCGCGGGTCGATGGTCCGAAGACGGTCAGGTGGCTGAGTACCGGCGACGGGTCACCAGACCAGTCCAGCGCGGCGATCTGAGCCCGGCTTCGGCGTCCCATTCGCCACCGGAATGCCTCGAAGCGGCTGGTCGACAGGGTCAGCCCGGCCAGGCCGTCGGCACTGGCTGTGCCGCCGGGACTGGCTGTGCCGCCGGCAATTGCTGCGCCGCCGGGACTGGCTGTGCCGCCGGGACTGGCTGTGCCGCCGGGACCGGTCAGGATCTCGCCGTCCTCGGTCAGCACAAGCAGCGGGACGGGGACCCTGAGCTCGGAGAGCAGCCATGCCGAGCTATGCAGGACGGCCTCGGAGTCCCTGGCGCCCGGCATGCCGACCGCACTGCGGATGTCCTGCTCGTGGCTGGCCACGTCGACCAGGGCCGGCCAGACATCGAAGGCGCCGACGAGGTGCTCGAACTGCGATGCCACGGCTTCCCACAGGCTCAGGATGTCTGGCACGCCGACCTCGGACAGCCGCGCGACCTGGGCGGCCGTCTGCTCGTCTGGCGGCGGTCCGGTGAGCCGGCCGGCCACCGCGTCGTCGGCGACCGCGGCCAGATGCGCGACCACATCGCGTACCGCCCAGCCCGGGCAGGCAGGCACCGCGGTGGCCAGCGCCCCGGCATCCAGGCCGGACACCAGCGCGGTCAGCCGGAGCCTGCAATCCCGGTACAGCCCAGGAAGGTCGTGCCCGTCGTTCTCGCCCACACACGCACAATAAGGCCGGTCGGCGACTGCGACATAGCACGGATTCCGTGGCCACATTTCTCATATAACGGGCGTTCACATCACTGAAAGTCGTGCTAAGTAGGTCGCGAGAACGAAATGGGCACAACCCCAGCAGCGGCGACGACCTCGAACTGCGTCGGTCAGTCGGGCGTCGACAGGGACAGGGCGAAGCGGCCCAGAGCGTCGGTCCACCAGGACCGCATGGTCAGGCCGGCTTCCGCGAGTTCCGCCGTGACTCCCTCCCGGCGGAATTTGGCCGAGATCTCTGTCCGCATCTCTTCTCCCGCGCCAAAGGGGACGCTCAGCCCGATCGCTGGCAGGTGGACGATCTGATCCGCGGCCGATCGCAATCGCATCTCGATCCACTCCGCCTCGGCGTCCCAGAGCGCCACGTGGTCGAACTCGTCGGTGTCGAAGTCGGCGCCAAGCTCGGAGTTGAGCACCCGGAGAATGTTCTTGTTGAACTCGGCGGTCACCCCGGCTGCGTCGTCGTAGGCGCTGATCAGGACCGCCGGATCCTTGACCAGGTCGGTCCCGAGCAGCAGCGCATCGCCGTCCCTGAGCCTGGCCCGAAGGCTGGCGAAGAACTCGGCCCGCTCGGTTGGCAGCAAGTTGCCGATGGTTCCGCCGAGGAACGCGACCAGCCGTCGGCCACCGGACTCCGGCAGGCCGAGATGCTCCTGGAAGTCGGAGAGCACCGCCCGCACCCGCAGGCCCGGATAGCGCTCGAGGATCCGGACGGCGGCGGTGACCAGTGCCGACTCGCTGACATCCACCGGCACGTACTCTGCCAGGGTGCCGCCGCCGGCCAGCGCGTCGAGCAGCAGCCTGGTCTTGTCGGCCGTCCCCGAGCCGAGCTCGACCAGCGTGGCCGCCCCGGTGGCCGCTGCTATCTCGGCGGCCCGCTGGGCCAGGATCTCCCGCTCTGCCCTGGTCGGGTAGTACTCGTTCAGCAGCGTGATCTTGTCGAATAGCTCGCTGCCCCGCTCGTCGTAGAACCACTTCGGCGGCAGGGACTTGGGCGTCGCGGTCAGGCCCGCCAGCGCGTCCGAGCGCAGCGAGGCCTCGAAGAAGTGGTCAGGCAGTCTCCGGTCGATCTGGATGCTCGTCATGGACTTAGTCACTCCCCGTATCGGTTGGCCGGATGCACGGTCAGGGAATCGAGTTGCTCGCCAGTCACACCGCGGTGGAGGTGCCGGCCATCGCGTTGCCCGAGTACCAGACCGGCCGGGTCAGCGGCTGGATGGTCACCTGCTGCGGCGTGGCCTCCAGCACACTGCCGTCCGGTACGTCCTGCCAGCCGGCCTCGTTGTCGTACGGCTCGGAGGCCACGGTGACCCCGGCCACCTCGCGCCGGAAGCACAGGGAATCACCGGCCGCGGTCGCCGCGATGGCCGCGCCGTCCGTAAGCAGCAGGTTGAACCGGCCAGCCACGCCGGCCGCCGACAGATCGCCGAGGGTTCCGGCCAGCGCCTCAGCAAGGTCGGCCCCCGAGCGCAGCCTGCCGAGCACGATCGCCCAGATCAGCGCCGAGTCGCAGCGCGCCGCCAGTCCGAGCAGATCGGCCGCGGGCAGCGCCGCCGCCAGCAGATGCACGCCCGCGCTAGCTTCGTGACCTGGAGCGGCGTGGCCTGGAGCGGCGTGGCCTGGGCCGGTGTGGCCTGGAGCGGTGTGGCCTGGAGCGGTGTGGGCTGGGCCGGTGTGGCCTGGGCCGGTGTGGCCTGGAGCGGTGTGGCCTGGAGCGGCATTGCCCGGGCGTGCGTCGTCCGGGATGGACCCAGCCGCGGTGTCCGGGCTGACGGCGACGCCGGCGGTCGCTGACGACCATCCGGTGAGCGCGCCGTTATGGCTGAAGAGCCATCGGCCATGAGCGTACGGCGCGGCCGCGGAAGCGCTGGCATCGGTGCCAGCGGTGGCCGACCGCACCGCGCCGAGCATCGCGTTCGTCCTGACCACCCGGGCGAGATCGGCGAAGCACTCGTCGGCCCAGATCGGCCCGGCCCGGCGGTAGCGGGCCGGCACGGGGTCGCCGCTGGCGTACCAGCCGACGCCGAAACCATCGGCGTTCACTACGCCGTGCCGCTGTCTTCGCGGCGCCCACGCCTGAACGGTCAGCCCGTGCGGCGGGTCGACCAGGATCGCCCGCATGCTCACCGGTTCGCCGACGTAGGCGAGGTGGCGGCACATCAGCCAAGGTCCCCGTCGCGCGCCGTGCGGAAGCCGGAGAAGATCTGCCGCCGGATCGGGTAGTCCCAGTTCCTGAAGGTGCCGCGGCAGGCGACCGGATCGGCGGAGAACGCGCCGCCGCGCAGCACCTTGTACTCGCTGCCGAAGAACACCTGCGAGTACTCTTTGTACGGCCAGGCGACGAATCCGGGGTACGGCAGGAAATCGCTCGCCGTCCACTCCCACACGTCACCGATCAGCTGCCGGGCGCCCGATGGCGCGGCGCCGTCGGAGTACGAGCCGGCCGGGGCGGGCTGGAGATGCCGCTGGCCCAGGTTGGCGCGGGCCGGCGACGGGTCAGCGTCCCCCCACGGATAGCGCAGCGACCGCCCGCTGGCCGGGTCGTGCCTGGCTGCCTTCTCCCATTCGGCCTCGGTGGGCAGCCGCCGGCTGGCCCACCGAGCGTAGGCGTCGGCCTCGTGCCAGCAGACGTGCATGACCGGCTCCACAGGCGGCACCGGCTCGGTGACGCCGAACCTGCGCCGCAGCCACTGACCGCCGTCCTGCTGCCAGAACAACGGCGCCTCCAGACCGGCCCGCCGCCTGTGCTCCCAGCCAGAGCGGGTCCACCAGCGCTCCTGCAGGTAGCCGCCGTCCGCGATGAACTCCGCGTAGGCCGCGTTGGTGACCGGCGTGGTGTCCAGGTAGAACGCGGGCACATCGACGACGTGAGCCGGCCGCTCGTTGTCGAGCGCCCACGGCTCGGTGGAGGTGCCCATCGTGAACGGGCCGCCGGGCACCAGCACCTCGGCGGGCAGCCGCAGCACGTCGCCGGGGGCCGACCCTGGCGGTGGCGCGGCGAGGACCGGACTGCCGCGCCTGAGCTGGTGGGTTGCCAGCATGGTCTCATCGTGCTGCTGTTCGTGCTGGGCGATCATTCCGAAGACGAAACCCTGGTCGACGAGCGGGCCACCGGTGAAGCTCACCCGGTCAAGCAGGTCAAGGACCCGGCCGCGGACATTTCCGGCGTAGCTGCGGGCCTCACCTGGCGTGAGCAGCGGCAGGCTCGGGCGCTTGGATCGCGGATGCTCGAAGGCGTCGTAGAGCGGATCGATCTCCGGGTGCATCGGCTCGAGGCCGCCAACGCCGCGGAGCAGCCAGAGCTCTTCCTGATTCGCGACATGGGCGAGATCCCAGACGAGCGGCGACATCAGCGGCGAGTGCTGGCGGGTCAGGTCGGCCTCGTCGACGCAGTCGGTCAGCCCCCCGGTCCGCGCCCGGGCCGCGATCAGCCGGTCGGCGATCGCCTCCCGTAGCGCGTCTGCCTCCATGGCGATGGTCATGACAATTCCTCCAGCATGTCGTCCGCGGGGCATCTGCCCCGGTCTACGTAACGCTCGGTGAAGTCGCCGACCATCTTCCTGATCCGCGGTGAGGTTCCCGCTCTGGCCAGCGCGGCGGCTGCCGCTTCGAAGCACTCACGGATCGCCCTCGCGATCGCCGGGTCGGCCGGGCCGAGCCGGGCCGCCCGCAGCCACGGCCCGTCCGACAGGCCGGACCGGCTCATGCTGCTGGCCGCGCGCCGGCCGGCCTGAAAGGCGTCTTCGCGCCTGGCCGGGCTGCCTGACCTGCTGGCCCGGCGCGGCCTCGGGACGGGCACGCCCCAGACCGGCTCGGTCGCGGCCATCGCGGCATCGGCCGCGACCGGATCGTCGATCAGCGCGGCGACGACGGCGACCGGAACGATCCAGCCGTCGCCAGGCTGGGCGTCGATCATCCTGAGTTCCAGGTGCCCGTGGGCGCGGACGGGCGGGAACAGGGTGGACAGGTGATAGCTGAGGTCATCGACGGTGGGACGGGGCTGGCCGGTCGCGTGCAGCCAGCCTCTGAAGGTCAGCCCGGCCGGAACGGTCCACGGCTTGCCATCGGGGCGCCGCAGGCACAGCACCTCGGCGTCGAGCGCGTACCTGACCCAGTCGTCCCGTGGATCAGCTTCTCCGGCGAGCGGCGCCTGACCTGCCCGGCGCGGACTCGGAGCATGCTGCTCGCGCGGCTCGGCACCGGGCGGCGCATGTGTGCGGCACGGATCGAGCCGGGACCAGATCAGCTGCCTGGTGCACTTCCAGCCGGTCGGGCGGCCAAGCCGCAATGGCGAATTCGCGAACGCGGCGACCAGGACCGGGCCCAGCGCGTGCAGCAGCCGCCACCTGAACGGATAGCCGGACGTGCCGTCCTCGGCCAGCCCGGCATCGACGCATACCTGGACAGATGCGGTATTGCACATCATCAGCCGGCCCCACGGGCCGCGCCGGTCGAAGTACTCCTCCATGGCCGCGTACCGCGGCAGCTCGAGCACTCTTCTCGGCGGGCGGGCTGGATCAAGGCCGTGGCCGGTGAGGATCAGCCCGGCGGAGGAGAAGGTCTCGTGCAGGACGGTCATGTCGGCACTGGCCGCGGTGACGCAGTTGTCCAGGCCAGTCGCCGGAGCTGTGCTGAGCTCGACCTGGCCGCCTGGCTCGAGGGTCAGCAGGCCCTCGCCCGGCAGTGCTGCTGGCCGCTCGAGGTCACTCAGCACATCCTGAATGCGTGCGATAGGGACGGTGGCTGATACGTCAGCGACGTCTGTGACCAGCCACTCCAGCTCGGCGCCGATCGTTCCCGGCGGGCCGGTCTTGAAGCAGATCGCCCCGATCAGCTTCTCCGCGTCGGTCTCCGAGAGCTCCTGACCTGCAACGCTAGTGTCAACGGGCAGCTGAATCATCTCCAGGTGATCCTCGGGCGGCACCGGGCACTTATCTGCCAACTGCCGGGCGGACGGGGACATTCCTTGGTGTCCTTGCCACATATCCCTAACAGATGCATCTGACAACGGAGGTCATCGTGACCGAGCACGAGTTCGACGTGGTAGTCATCGGCCTTGGCCCGGGCGGCGAGGAGGTCGCCGGGCGCCTTGCCGAGGCCGGGCTCGCGGTGGCCGGGGTGGAGTCCAGGCTGGTCGGCGGCGAGTGCCCGTACTACGGCTGCGTGCCGTCCAAGATGATGATCCGGGCGGCAAACCTGCTGGCCGAGGCGCGCCGGATACCCGGGATGGCCGGTGCGTCCAGCGTGGCCCCCGACTGGGCGCCGGTAGCGCGCAGGATCAGGGAGGAGGCGACCGACGACTGGGACGACACCGTCGCCGCCGACCGGTTCGCCAGCAAGGGCGGTCGGCTGTTCCGAGGCGTCGGCCGGATCACCGCGCCCGGCGTGGTGCAGGTCGGCGCCGACGTGCTGCGGGCCAGCAGGGGCATCGTGATCTCGACCGGTACCGGGCCGGCCGTCCCGCCGATCCCTGGCCTGGCCGGCACGCCGATGTGGACGAACCGGGAGGCGATCGAGGCGACCGAGGTGCCCGGCTCGCTGATTGTGCTCGGCGGCGGTGCGATCGGGGTCGAGCTGGCTCAGGTGTTCGCCAGGTTCGGCGCCCGGGTGACCGTGGTCGAGGCGGCGGGCCGGCTGCTTCCGCTCGAGGAGCCTGAGGCGGGGAGCCTGCTCGCCCAGGTCTTCGGCGGCGAGGGCATCGGCGTCCGGGTCGGCATGAGCGCCGAATCGGTCAGTTACGACGGCGGCTCGTTCAGGGTCCGGCTGGCGGGCGGCGAGGAGCTGACCGCGGCCCGGCTGCTCGTGGCGACGGGGCGGCGGACCGACCTGGCGGCCGTGGGGGCCGGAGCGGTGGGCATCGACGAGCGCGGCCGTGCGATCGGTGTCGATGACCGGATGCGAGCGGCGCCCGGGGTCTGGGCGATCGGCGACGTGGTCGGGCACGGAGCGTTCACGCACATGGCGATGTACCACGCGGGGATCGTGATCGCCGACATTCTCGGCGAGGAGCACCATCGCGCCGAGTACCACGCCGTGCCGCGGGTGACGTTCACCGATCCTGAGATCGGATCGGTCGGGCTGTCCGAGGAGCAGGCGCGCGAGCAGGGCCTGGCGGTCCGGGTCGGGATGACCCCGATCCCGTCCTCGGCCCGCGGCTGGATCCACAAGGCAGGCAACGAGGGATTCATCAAGCTCGTCGAGGACGCCGGGCGGGGTGTGCTGGCGGGCGCCACCTCGGCGGGCCCGGTCGGCGGCGAGGTGCTGAGCATGCTGACGCTCGCCGTGCACGCCGAGGTACCTGTCCAGCGGCTGCGCGCCATGATCTATGCCTATCCGACGTTCCACCGCGCGGTCGAGGCCGCGCTCGATGACCTGCGCTCGATGACCTGCGCTCGATGACCTGCGCTGAGTGATCGCCGCGCGCCCGAGCCAGGCCGAGCCTGGTGGATGTGCGGTTTGATAGTGAAAAGTAATGATGAATACGCGGTTTCACTAGGCAGTCAGCCGGCGGGGCGGGTTCCGAGAACTGCGTCCGGGGCGAATTCCGGGGCGAGCGCGGTGCCGGGTAGGTTGGAGCGGTCCGTCTGGCGGAGGAATGAATGAGCGGCGTGGCCAGCCTTGTGTCGTCGGGACCGCTGCTGCTGGCGATCCCGGTGGCGGCGGCGGCCGGCGCCGTGACCTTCCTGTCACCGTGCGTTCTGCCGCTCGTTCCTGGTTTTTTGTCCTATATCACCGGAATGTCGGGCGTTGAGGTCAGCGCCGAGGCGGGCGCCGGCGGCCAGGCGGGCGTCGGCGGCGAGACTGGCGCTGGCGGGCTGCCGGGCGCCGGCGGCGAGGCGGGCGTCGGCGGGCTGCCGGCGCCTGGAGAGCCGCTGGGGCCTGGTGCGGTGCCGGGAGCGGCAGGCCTGGCGGAGGCCGTCGCCGTGAAGTCTGCCTCCTGGATGGCCAGCGGGACCGCCGGGATGGGCGACGCAGGCGGGCGGCCGGTGGCGGGGCAAGCCAGCGCCGCATCGGCGTCACGGCCAACCGCGCGCGCTGGCGTCCGGCCGAGCAGGCGGCGGGCGGTCCTGGGCACCGCGCTGTTCGTCCTCGGCTTCTCGGCTCTTTTCGCCACCTACGGGGTGGCCTTCGGCGGGCTCGGCACCGCGCTGCTCAGCCACCAGCGCGGCCTGACTCAGCTACTCGGCGCGCTGCTGATCGTGCTCGGGCTGCTGTTCGCCGGGGTCTTCGACCGGTTCAGCTTCGCCGGACGGATCGTCAAGCCGTCGATCAGGCCGCGGGCCGGGCTGGCCAGTGCTCCCCTGCTCGGAGTGCTCTTCGGGCTTGGCTGGAGTCCGTGCATCGGCCCGACGCTCGGCGCGGTGCTGACGCTGGCCTACACGACAGGCACGGCCGCGCGTGGCGCGCTGCTGGCCTTCGTCTACGGGCTTGGTATCGGCATCCCGTTTCTGATCGTGGCCTTCGCGTTCGAGCGCGGCATGGCGCTCTTCGGCTTCGCCAGACGGCACGCCAGGATGATCACCAGGATCGGCGGGCTGCTGCTGATCGGGGTCGGCGTCCTTGAGGTCACCGGTGCCTGGACCAGCGCCGTGGCGTGGCTTCAGACGCACTGGACGAGCGGCTATACCTCGCCGCTCTAGCCGTCGGGCCAGGTCGCCGCATGGTGACGGGATGCCTGGCGCGCGGCGAATTCCTGTCTTTGCAAGCACGCCATGTGGTGCCAGTGTGTCGGTAGGAGCGGCCGGTACCGCCCGGCACGCCGCAGGCGCTAAGCAGCTAGGAGGCTGGCATGCGGTTCGGGATCTTCTACGAGCATCAGCTGCCCAGGCCGTGGGGGCCTGACGATGAGCACAAGCTGCTGACCGACGCGCTTGAGCAGGTGGAACTGGCCGACCGAGCGGGGATTGACTATGTCTGGGAGGTCGAGCACCACTTCCTCGAGGAGTACTCGCACTCCTCGGCGCCCGAGGTCTTCCTCGCCGCGGCCAGCCAGCGCACCAGCCGTATCCGGCTCGGCCACGGCATCGTCCAGGCGCCCGCGGCCGTGAACCACCCGGCCCGGATCGCCGAGCGGGTCGCGACCCTCGACCTGGTCTCGCACGGCCGGGTGGAGTTCGGTACCGGCGAGGCCAGCTCGGCGGCTGAGCTCGGCGGGTTCGGCGTGCCGCGCGATGCCAAGCGGGCGATGTGGGCGGAGACCGTCGACGCGGTGACCCGGATGTTCGCCGAGGATCCCTTCGCCGGCTACGAGGGCAAGTTCTTCCGCATGCCGCCGCGGAACGTGATTCCCAAGCCGCTACAGCGGCCGCACCCGCCGCTGTGGGTGGCGTGCAGCCGCCGGGAGACGATCCACCTGGCGGCCAGGAGCGGCATGGGCGCGCTGTCGTTCTCCTTCGCCGAGCCCGAGGACGCCGCGCGCTGGGTAGCCGAGTACTACGACCTGATCGCGTCCGCTGAGTGCGTGCCGCTCGGGTTCGCCGTGAACCCGAATGTGGCCGTGGTGCTTCCGATGATGCTGCACCACGACGAGGCGACGGCGATCGAGCGGGGGATCGACGGCGCTCATTTCTTCGGTTACTCCCTCGGCCACTTCTACGGCGGCAGTCATCTGGTCGGCGGGACCGACTTGTGGCAGAGCTTCAGCAGCGACCGGACGGAGCGCGGGTTCGCCAGAGAGATTGTCGAGGCAACCGCGGCGCCGCTGGCGGTCCGGCTGCTGCAGGCCGGGCTCGGCTCGCTGCGCGGCGCGATCGGCACGCCCGCGCAGGTCGGCGACCTGGTGTCGCGGTACGAGAAGGCCGGGGTCGACCAGGTGATGTTCGTCATGCAGTCAGGGAAGAACCGGCACGAGCACATCTGCGAGGCGATCGAGCTGTTCGCCAGCGAGGTGCTGCCCCGGTTCGCCGGTGACCGGGAATCCAGGGACGCAGCCAAGGCGGAGCGGCTCGCGGCGGCCGTAGACCGGGCGCTCGCGAGGCGGGAGGGTCCGCGATCGCTCGCCCGGCCCTACCTGATCGACGAGGTCGCCGAGCTTGCCGAGACCGGCGGCGCCGGGCAGGTTCCGCTGCGCAGGCTAGCGTCCGCGGCCCGCGAGTCGGCAGCGCAGTCGGTGCGCAGGCGTGCCCAGCTCAGCACCAGGCACGCCGTGGAGCGGGCCTCCGACCAGCGGCTCGAGCGGCTGTTCGGCGGCATCGGCGCGCAGCGCACGGTCTTCGCCCGGATGGCGGCCAGGTTTGATGCCGACCGGGCGGCCGGCTTCTCCGGAGCGATCGTCTATGACCTCGGTCTTCCTGACGGCACCAGGCGGCCCTGGACTATCGAGGTCTCCGGCGGCCGGGCCCGGGTACGGCCAGGCCGGTCCGCCAGCCCGGCCCTGACAGTCGGAGTCGGGCTGGCTGACTTCATCAAGCTGATGACCCAGACGCAGAACAGCTACCAGCTGATCACGGAGGGCAGGCTGACCCTGGACGGCGATCTCGGCCTGGCCAACCGCCTGGGCGAGATGTTCGGCGGTGGCTCGGCCTACTGAACGGCCCGGCTGGCTCGGCCTGCTGACCGGCTCGGTTTACTGACCGGCGGCCAGGTTCCGCTGGTCTGGCGCAGTGCCGTGCCGGCCCCGGTCGGCTACTGGCCCGCGGCTGGCCGTGGCGGCAGCGGCGGGCGGCGCCTTGATGGCCGGTCAGAGGTGGACGGCGGGCTCGCAGGCGGCCGTTCCGCCAGTGCCTCGAGCGCTAGCTGGACGGCGGTGAGCAGCTGAACATCGGTTCCGGAGGCCCAGTCGTCGGGAGCCGGCACGACCTCGATGTCCGGCTCGACGCCGTAGTTCTCGACACCCCAGCCGAACTGGCCGAACCAGACTGCGGTCTTCGGCACGGTCATCGACGTGCCGTCGACCAGATCGTGCCAGCCGTAGATGCCGATCACACCTCCCCAGGTCCGGGCTCCGACCACGGGGCCGAGACCGAGGATGCGGATCGCCGCCGTGACGATGTCGCCGTCGGAGCCCGCGAACTCATCGCAGACCGTGACCACAGGACCGCGCGGAGCGTCTTTGGGATAGCTCATCGGCTGCATGTGGCGCGGCAGGTCCCAGCCGATGATCCGCCTGGCCAGCTTCTCCACCACAAGCTGCGAGGTATGCCCGCCACGATTGGCGCGGACGTCGACGATCAGCGCGTCGCTGAGCATCTCTCCCCGCAGGTCGCGGTGGAAGTCGGACCAGCCTTCGCTCACCATGTCCGGTACGTGCAGATAGCCGATCCGGCCGCCGCCGAGCTCGCGCACCAGCCGGCGGCGCTCGGCGACCCAGTTCTGGTAGCGGAGCCGCCGGTCGTCGGCGAGCGGGACCACCACGGCGCGGCGCTGCGGCCCGGTCCTGGACTCCGCGATCGCGAGCTCTACCGGACGGTCGGCCGCGCCGACAAGCAGCGGGCCGGGGCCGGTGGCGGCGTTCACCGCCTGGCCGTCGACCGCGATCAGGAAGTCACCGACCCGGACCGGCGTGCCGGGCGCGGCGAGCGGCGACCTGGCCCTGGGATCAGACGATTCGCCAGGCAGGATCCGCTCCACTTGCCAGCCATCGGGGCCTGGCCGAAGGTCGGCGCCGAGCAGCGCGGCCACCTGGTGCTCGCGACCCGATCCGTCGGCGGCGACGACATAGGCGTGCGAGCTGCCGAGCTCGCCGACGACCTCCTGAAGCACGTCGGCGAAGTCGGCCGGACTGGCGATCCGGTCAAGCAGCGGCCGGTAGGCGTCGAGCACGGCGTCCCAGTCCACGTCGCCCAGGTCAGCGACCCAGAACTCGTGCCGCACCAGCCGCCCGGCCTGCGCGTACGCGGCGCGCCACAGCCCGGCAGGGTCGGCCATGAACCTCGCCCTGCTCAGATCGACCGATACCTGGTCATCGGGATTGTCCTGGTCCGCCTTGCGGTTAGCCGGAACCACGAGCAGCTTGGGGTGATCGCGGACCACCAGCCGGGTGCCGTCACCGCTCGCGTCGAACCAGTCGACCTCCTCCCGCAGCTCGGTGCAGCGGGACCGCTTGATGTCGAAGTACTCGAGCGACGACCGTGGGTCGTCGTCGTCGAGACTCGCCCCGCCCTCGCCCAGGTTCCCGGTGAGCGGCATCCTGAGCCAGGCGAGGCCGCCATCGACCGCGCGCAGGCACGCGTACCTCGACTCGGGCACCGGCACCTGAACGATCCGGTCGCCCAGGCCGTCGAGGTCAATGACGACCGGGGCAGGCAGATCCTGGTCTCCGGCGGTTCCCGGATCGGCGTCCGGTGACTCGGCGGCGGAGCCTGCGGACGGCCGGGTCGCGGACTCCCGGTCGTCTGGCCGCGGATGGCCCGGTCCGCCGGAGTCCTTGTCCTTGGCCGCGTCCTTGTCCTTGTCCTTGTCCGCGCCGACAGGCCGGCCGGCGATCAGCGGTCCGAACGGCGAGGGCGTCGCGGCGGCCAGCGGAATCAGATAGGGACGGCTTCCGTAGGGGAACGCCAGGTCAAAGAAGTGGGCGTCATAAACCGGGTCGAAGTTCCGCTTGGACAGGAAGGCCAGGTACAGCCCATCGAGGGTGAAGGCCGGATCGGTGTCGCTGAACCGGCCATCGGTGACGTCCAGCACCTGCCGGTCGGCCAGGCGGGCCAGCCGCAGCCGGCGGCGCGGGTCGGGTCCTGCCTGAGACCAGGCGAGCCACGCCGAATCCGGTGCCCAGGCGAGCCCGGTGACCGGGCCGTTGTCCGATCTGGCCAGCTCGTTGACCTCAGCGGATGCGATGTCGACGACCAGCAGCCTGCCGTCGTATGCCGCCACGGCCACGGTGCCGCCGTCTGGCGCCGCAGCGAGGTCCGCGACCCAGCCGATCGCCCCGGCGGCTATCCGCCGCGGCCCTTCCGCGGCATGGCCCGACCCGTCGGCCGGCCCGATCTCGAGTGCTTCGGCGCCGTCGGCCTCGGTGACCCACACCACCTGACCGGTGCTGCCCAGGACCCGCGGCAGTCGCGCCAGCGGGCCGGGAATCTCCGACAGCGCCCTGGCGGGGCCGTCTCTGTGGGTCAGCCAGTGCACGGTGCCGCGCACCTCGACGACGCTCGCCTGGCCGGTCGAGTCGCAGCTCAGGTCGTCCAGGTGATCCTGAGCCGAGGTCAGCCGCTGCGCCCGGCCGGCCGCGCCGGATCCCAGGCTGATCTCCAGTCGGACCGGCTCGGTGGCCGGGTTCAGGTCGGCCAGCAGCCAGATGTCGCCGGCGCACTGGTAGACGACCCGGCTGCCGTCGGTGCTCGCGTTCCTGGCATAGAAGCCGTCGTGGTCGGTATGCCGCCGCAGATCGGTGCCGTCGGGCGCGCACGAGTAGATGTTGCCGGTGCCCTCGTGATCAGAGCCGAAGACCAGCCGCCCGCCGGCCAGCATGGGGCTGAAGAACTGACCGGGCAGATCGGCCAGCAGCCGCCGGAACCGGGGCGCCCGGTCGGCCGGCAGCGGCGCGCCCGCCGGCGCCGGCGGGTCCCACGGCCGCCTGCCGTCCGGCCCCGGGCCGGCCACCCACAGCCGCCCTGCCGTGCCGCCGCGGTAGCGCTTCCAGAACGCGGGCTCCCGGCCGCGGGTGCCGCTCAGCAGAAACACCGTGTCGGCGTCCATGGCCACGTCGCCTACCGGCCCGAACGGGAGCCTGCGGTGGCTGGCGAAGCTCGCGGAGCCGTCGGTCACCGGTATCGCGTAGGCCCAGGTGTCGTGCCGGAACGGCTGCCCGGCCGCGGTGATCGCCACGATCTCGCCGCTCGGACTCCAGCCGAGCATCCTGGTCGACGGGTCTGACCAGTAGCTGACCCGGTCCGTTCCGCCGCCTTCCGTGCTCGCCAGGTAGACCTCGGGCGAGCCTTCCCGCCAGCTTGCCCAGGCGATCAGGCTGCCATCGGAGGATATCCTCGGGTACTCCGCCGGTGCCTGATCGGCCGAGATCCGCCACCCGCGGCCGCCGGCCAGCGGCGCAAGCCAGACGTCTTCATCGGCGACGAAAGCGAGCAGATCGCCGTGCAGATTCGGGTAGCGCAGGTATCCAGTTGATGTCACTGGATCATCGTAGATCAGGCCGGATTTTCCGCGGTTGCGCCGGGACGGCGCGGACCCGGGCCGCCCGCGAGGGCTGGGTGCCCGAGGCCGGGCGCCCGCGAGGCCGGCCGCCCGCGAGGCCGGCCGCCCGCCAGGCTGGCCGCGCGAGGCTGGCCGCCCGGGTGGCTGGGCGCCGGCGCGGGTTGCCGGGAATCGGTGGAAGGTGCCGGCCGTGGCTGCGAGACTTCGTCGCGTGGCTATCGAGCTAGACCGGGGCTCTCCCGACGGAACCGGCCGGGCCGGCGGCCGCCTGATCCCTGAGCAGTTCGCCCGGACCGAGAGCTCGGCGTGGCCGCGGTCTTCGCCGGCGCCGAGCCGCAGCGGGATCAGCGACGTCAGCGCGCGGCTGATCAAGGACTCGTTCTCGCTGGCGATGGCCGATCCGCCGAAGGCGATGGAGTACTTCTACGCCCGCCTGTTCGTCCAGAACCCGGAGATCCGGGTGCTATTCCCGCTGGCCATGACCCAGACGCGGCTCGCTGCCTTCGATGCGCTTGCCCGCCTGATCCGCAGCATCGACAGCCCGCAGGTCTGCGAGCAGTTCCTCAGCCAGCTAGCCTGCGATCACCGGAAGTTCGGCGTCAAGGAGAAGCACTACCAGCCCTTCTTCGACACGCTGCTGGCGACCGTCGAGCAACTCGCCGGGCCCGCGTGGACACCTGAGACGACGGTGGCCTGGCAGGGCGCGCTTGACTATTTCGGCGACGTCATGCGGGCGGCGGCGGCTCAGGACGCGGTGCGCCAGCCCGCCTGGTGGGTCGGCGAGATCGTCCAGCACGACCAGCGCACGGCAACCATCGCCGTGCTCACGATCCGGCCCGACAAGCCGCTCGAATACCTCCCGGGCCAGTACATCTCGGTGCAGGTGCCACGGTGGCCGAAGGCGTGGCGGACCTATTCGATCGCCAACGCGCCGCGAGACAACGGCCTGCTCGATATCCACGTGCGGGCGGTGCCAGGCGGAGTGCTGAGCACCGCGCTCGTCAGCCACTGCGGCACTACAGACGCCCTCGTGCTCGGCCCGGCACGCGGCGACATGCGGGTCGAGCCGGAGGCCGAGCGCGACCTGGTCTGCGTCGCCGGGGGAACCGGCCTGGCGCCGGTCAAGGCGATCATCGAGTCGGTCATCTGCGCGACCCGGCACGGCAGGCGCCGGGCGATCACCTTGTACCTCGGCGTCCGTCGCCCTGAGGATCTCTACGACATGCGCGATCTCAATACGCTCCAGCTGGCCTACCCCTCGCTCACGGTGACCGCGGTGACCGGGCCCGAGCGCGGCGCGGCCGGCCTGGCGGGCGGCCTGGACGAGGTGGTCGGCAGGCATCCGTCGTTCCGCGACACCGATGTCTACATCAGCGGGCCGTGGGGCATGGTGTGCCAGACGATCCGGGTGCTGTCCAGGCGGGTTCCCGCCGACCGCCTGCATCACGATCCGCTGCACGCGCTCCGTGCCGCCAGTCGGCCGGCCAGCGAGGACTACCTCAGCCGCTGAGGTGCGATCTCAGACCTTCCGCCAGCGAGGAATCCAGGCTCCGTCCCGCACCGTGTAGTCGTCGAACAGGGCCGGCGCCTCGGCCCGCATCAGCTCGCCGACCTTCCCGAACACCAGGCGGATCTCCTCCTCGGCGCCGCTGTCGGTCCGTGCCTCGATGGTGTGCCGCAGGGCGCGGATGTTGGCCGACCACAGCAGGCCCGTAGCCACGCCGTCCGGCGCGAACCTGCGCATGAACGAGGTCTTGTGCTTCTTCTCACCGAAGGGGACGCCCTCGGCGTCCAGGCCGAAATGCTCGGCCATCCAGGCCTGGAACTCCTCCATCTGCCCGAGCAGCGCCGTCGCGCGGCGCATCAGCTCGTCGTCCGCGACGGCCCAGCCTGGGAACCAGAACGGGATGTCGGTCAGCCGGACGAACCGCAGCGACTCCTGCGAGATCGCGGTCCCCGGCCGGTGCCTCACCAGCTCATGGGTCGTCACCCGGCTGATGTTGTGCAGCACGAAGCTGAAGCTGGCGTGCTCGAGCACGGACCCGTGTGCCTGGGACAGGATGTTCTGCAGGTACTTGGGCTGGTCGTTGCGGACCCGGACGATGTTCGGGTTGAGCCCTGGCTCCCAGGCCCGGTAGCAGATCTTGCCGGCGAACTCCGCCAGGTTCTGGGCATCGTCGAGATCGCCTCGGTCCAGCCGCTCCAGCCAGCTCTCCCCGCCGACCTCGCGCAGGTAGCCGGCCAGCGCGTCGTAGTCGATCTGCGGCCTGGCGACCAGGAAGACCTCGGGGTGCACGCTCTTCATTCTGGGCACCTTACCCGCGGCCGCCGACAGTCAGCGGGCAGCGCCGACTTTGCTAGCCGTGCTGGCCGGCTTGCAGCTGCCAGATCCGCTCGCCGTCGGCGGACCGGTCGGTCGGCGTCAGGCCCGCTCGCTCGGCTACCCGCTCCGAGCCGGCGTGGCCGGGCTTGATCGCCGCCGTGATGGTGGTCGCGCCCTGGGCGCTCAGCCAGGCGACCAGGCCGGCGGCCGACTCTGACCCGTATCCGCCGCGCTGCCAGGGCACGCCGATGACCCAGGCGACCGAGGCGGTCGGCCGGTCACCGGCCCGGGTAACGGTCGCCTGCACGGTGCCGATCGCCGTCCCCGTGGCCCTCAGCCGGACGATCCAGTTCAGCCAGATCTCGTCTGGCCTGCCCGAGCCCGCAGCCAGCCTGCGGAATCGGTCGCGAAGCTGGTCCGCGGTCGCCGGGCTGCCGCCGGTGAACTCGTGCAGCCGCGGGTCGCCGAGCACGCCGGCCATCTCGGCGGCGTCGGACTCTCGCAGCGGCGCCAGCTCCAGGTGCTCGGTGCGGATAACGGCATCGGCTGACATGCGGTACCTCCGTCCGCGATGACACAGGTACCGTAACGCCGGCCGGCTGGGTCCCGGGCCGGCTGGTCTCGGGCCGGCTGGTCCGGGGCCCCCCGGCCCGGGACCGGCGCCGGTGCTGAACCGGCAGGCGGCCCGGCGGCCACCTGGCTGCCGGGCCGGCCCGCTGCCGTCCTGGTGCGGTCAGTTCGATCTGAGCCAGGTGTTGCCGAACGCGCCACCGCCGCTGATCGAGCTGGTGGAGTCCTTATCGCGGCCGCTGTTGTCG
This sequence comes from Streptosporangiaceae bacterium, assembly GCA_035604275.1. Classification (GTDB taxonomy): domain Bacteria; phylum Actinomycetota; class Actinomycetes; order Streptosporangiales; family Streptosporangiaceae; genus Chersky-822. The sequence goes on from DATNIU010000006.1 coordinate 26,488, forward strand.
ACCATGATGATCTCGACCGGGTTCTGGCCGCCGAGCGAGGATCCGTTGGCGGCGGACGTGGAGTAGCTGACGGTGCCGAAGTCGGCCAGCGGCAGCACGCCGCTGCTCGACGAGGGCGCCTCGGTGATCACCTCGGCCGAGGACCTGGCCAGGCCGGACTGGCTCTTGACGATGTTCTGGGTCCAGCCCTGAGTGGCGTCGTGCAGCACCAGCGTGTAGGTGGAGGTGCCGGAGAAGGTTACCGAGGCGCTCATCGCGTCGCCTGGCCTGACTGTGTTGGAGAAGTTGACCGGGTACGCCGGGTACATCTCGTACCAGCCGTAGTACTCCGGCGTGCGGCCCGAGCAGTCCGCGTCGGTGCCGGTCTGCTCGACCGAGTTGCTGCTGTACCCGTCGAGGCCGACCCAGAAGCTGGCGTACTGGGCGGACCGGCTCGTGCACGTGGCGGTCGGCTCGGTCCAGCTCGCCGAAACGCTGCTGTACGCGCCGTTCGCGCCGGTCACCGCGTAGCCGGACCAGTTGGTCGACTGGGCCGTGGTGAAGCCGCCGTGACTGGACACGTGGCTGCGCCCGCCGGGCCGGATCATCAGCCCGCCGGGCCGGAATCCGCCGCGGACGGCCGCGTGATGCCCGGCCGGGTGAGCCGGCGCGGCCGACGCGCCGCCGGCCGCGGCCAGCATTGAGCCGAACACTAAAGCGAGAGTTGCCAGGGATAGCGACAGACGACGTCTCATAGGGGCTCCTGTGCCTCTATAAGCAGCGCAGGGCACATCAGTCACCGAAGAAAGGGCCCGGTGTTCCCCTGACCCCGAATGCGCCCTGACCTGCAACGATAATGTCTCTTTCGACGCTATATTGACAACGCTCCGGGTTAAATAACGGGAATATAACGATTCGCTTTGCTAACGGTCGGCGTCCCTTGCTAGCGGTCGGCGCCCCCGGCCGGCGGTCGGCGCTCCCCGGACGACAGGCGCAGCACGTTCGCGATCACCTGGTGCCCCGCCCCGCCCGACGCCGTGAGGATCGACTCGGGGTGGAACTGCACCGCCCAGCGCCGTGCCGCCGCGTTCTCGATCGCCATGACCAGCCCGTCCGGTGTCGTGGCCGTGACCGCGAAGCCGGCCAGGACCTGGTCCGGCGCCGCGTGCAGCGAGTGGTACCGCCCGGCGGTGAACTCGGCCGGCAGCCCGGCGAGGAGGTCGCCGCCGGTCACCCGGACCCGGCCCGGCTTGCCGTGGGCAGGCGGCCCGAGGCTCAGCGTTCCGCCCGCGTGCTCGACCATCGCCTGCAACCCGAGGCACACCCCGAACGCGGCCAGCCCGCGGGCGTCGAGCTCGTCGAGCAGCTGGGAGCACTTGAAGTCGGCGGGCCTGCCGGGGCCTGGTGACAGCACGACGAGGTCCGGCGCGTACGCGTCAAGCTCCGCGGGGTCGAACCCGGCCCGCAGCGTGGTCACCCGCGCGCCATGCTCCCTGAAGTACCCGGCCAGGGTGTGCACGAACGAGTCCTGATGGTCGACGAGCAGCACGCGCATCCTCGCGCCGGGCGGTCGGACCTGCGCCGGCACCAGCGCTGCGGAGGGCGAGCCGGCCGGGGAGTTGCGTTCCTCCTGAAGGTTGCCTCGGTCCTGGAGCTGATCGCGGGCGGATTCGGCGAGCACCTCAAGCAGCGCCCGTGCCTTCAGCCTGGTCTCGGCCTCCTCTGCGGCCGGCTCGGAATCGAAGAGCAGCGTCGCGCCGGTCCGCACGCAGGCCAGGCCGTCGCGGATGTGCGCGGTGCGCAGGGTCAGCCCGGTGTTCATGCTCCCGTCGAAGCCGAGCACGCCGACGGCGCCGCCGTACCAGCGCCGCGGGTGAGTCTCGTGGTCCTCGATGAACTGCATCGCCCAGGTCTTCGGGGCGCCGGTCACGGTGACCGCCCACATGTGGGTGAGGAAGGCGTCCAGCGCGTCGAACTCCGGCCCCAGCCGGCCCTCGACATGATCGACGGTGTGGATCACCCGGCTGTACATCTCGATCTGGCGGCGCCCGATCACCTTGACGCTGCCCGGCACGCAGATCCGCGACTTGTCGTTGCGATCCACGTCCGTGCACATGGTCAGCTCCGACTCCTCCTTTGCCGAGGAGAGCAGCCCGCGGATGTTCTCCGCGTCTTGGAGCGGGCCGGCGCCGCGGGGCACGGTGCCGGCGATCGGGCAGGTTTCCACCCGGTCACCGGTCACCCGGACGTACATCTCCGGCGACGCGCCGACCAGGTACTCCCCCGCCCCCAGGTTCAGGAAGAACTCGTACGGCGCCGGGTTGCGCCGCCGCAGTCGCTCGTAGAAGGCGGCCGGGGAGCCGCACCCGGCCCAGAACTCGTGGCTCGGCACCACCTCGAACAGGTCACCGGCCGCGAACCGCTCCCTGGCCAGCTCGACCACCCGGGCGTAGGCGCCGGCTTCCGGGTCGGCCGGAAGATCCTTTTCTTTAACAAATCGCGCGGCGCTGGCCTGGCCGCCTTCGCCCGGCGTGCCCGGGCCGGTGCCCCGGTCCAGGCCGGCGGTCGATCGCCCCGCGACGGTGAAGTCATAGCTGTACAGCAGCGCCGTCTCGCGCTTGCGGTCGATCACGTAGAGCTGGTCGGGCAGGTGCAGGACGAGGTCACGCTGCTGGTCATCCCGGTCCCGCCGCAGCCTGACCGGCTCGAACTGGAACGCCAGGTCGTACCCGAACGCGCCGAACAGACCGAGGTGGTCGTCCGGCCCGGCGAAGAGCGCGATGATCTCCCTGATCGCGCTGAACACGGTCGGCCGCCTGCTGCGTTCTTCCTCGGGGACGGTCCCGGCAGGCTCGGGGATCAGCACCGTCGTGCTGAGCCGGCCGGCCTGATCCGGCGTACCGCCGCCTGCGGCGGGAGTGCGCGGGCCTGCCTTCGCCGCGGGAGTTTCGTCCTGGCCTGGCTGGCCGGGAGCCAGGTCACCCGCTCGCCGCAGCGCGGCCGCGATCACCGGCAGGAGCACGGCGCCGCGGTCGTTCAGCGCGGTGGCCGTGACCCGGCGGCCGCGGGCCGTCAGCTCGATGCACGGGTCCACGTAGCCGTGGTGCCAGCGGCTGTAGCGCCCCGGATACTCCATACCCGAGCTGAAGATCCCGCCCCGGCGCTGATCGACCTGCCTGGTGACCTCGGCCAGCAGGTCAGGCTCGAACGGCGTCACGGTCCTGGTGACGCCGACGCCGCCGGCGGTCACGAACTCGGTCAGCCCGAGCGGCGGTGCGGTGCCGAAGTCCGCTCCGTAGTCGACGCCGGCCTGGAGGCCGGCCGGATCAGCGTGTGCTGCTGGCATCTGCATGTCCCGCCTTGTCGGTGCTGCCTCTGCTGGGCTGCCTCTGCTGGGCTGCCTCTTCGGGCCCGGCTCGCGGCAGGCACGCCGAAGGCGACCGCCAGACTGCCGGGCGGTCGCCTTCGTGGATCTGCGTAATGCGCGAACCAGGCCCGCCTAGCGGCGGCGGCGCCAGCGCGGCGTCTGGTTCGTCGTGGTCATGCCGGCAGCGTATCAGCCGATCGAGTAGACGACGTTGATCTGCACGCTCACCTGCTGCGAGCCTGGCGAGATCGGCACGCTGGCGGCCGGGGCCCTGGACGCCGCCTGGGCGAACAGCGGGTACGGGCCTGCCGAGCTCTGATCGGAGATGCTGATCACGGCGCCCAGCGGCTGGCCGATCGCGTGCGCGAACTGCTCGGCCTTGGCCTGGGCGTCCCGCACGGCGGCGGCGCGGGCCTTGGCCAGCAGGGCGCTGGTGTCGGTGAGGTTCAGCGACACGCCGTCCACCACGGTGGCGTTCCCGCCGGCGGTGACCGCTGCCTGGATCTGGCTGCCCGCCTTGGCGAAGCTGGTGAGCGTGGCGGTGAGCTGCTCGCTGACGCCGTAGCCGATCGGGACCTGCGCGCTGCCGCGGTAGTTCGGCTGGATGGACAGTCCCGAGGTCTGGATGTCCGCCTTGCTCACCCCGCCGTTCTGCAGCGAGGACATGACCCGGCTGGCGGCCTGATTGGCCTCCCGCAGCGCGATCGACACCGACGAGGCGTTCACCTGAACTCCCATGGTCAGGATCAGCTGGTTGGGCGTGCCGGTCCAGGTGCCCGTGCCGGAGACGGTGATCCGGCCGCCCGTGGCCGACGAGGTCAGCAGGGCGGCCGCGCCGGCCCCGCCGGCCGATCCGGTCCGGTCGGCGGCCGAGCCGGAATTGGCGGTGCCGAGCAGGAACGAGCCGATCAGCAGCGCGGCGGCGGCGATGCCGACGGCCGGCCCCCGGTAGCTGGGCTTGATCGTGATTGCCATGACGGGTCTCCAGGTGCGCGGGAATGGTGTCCTGCCGCTGAGACGCACCGCCGGCCCGGCCGGTTCCGTACGCAGGTGGTGGTTCTGCCCCGATCCGAACCCCCGCTGGCCGGCCCGGGAGCACCGCCGGGGCAGGATCCCCGACTTAGCACGGTTTTCAGTGATGTTAACGCCCGTTATGTACGAAATGTGGCCACAAAATCCGTGCTATGTCGGGAAACCGGCCCCTCCGGCGGCCCAGCCGAGCCGGTTTTGCCCGGTTTAGGACCCGATCGGGGCGGCGGTGCGGGCAGGATCTGGGTTCAGAAGTCAAGCCACGTGCCGGCGCCGCGGTCGCGGGCGGCCCGGTAGGCGACGCCGGCGGCGGCTAGGTCCTCGACGGCGAGGCCGAGCGACTCGAAGACGGTGATCTCGTCCGGGTCGCGGCGCCCGCCGTCCGCCGCCAGGCCGGCCAGCAGGTCGCCGATCTCGGCGCGGATGTGGCCGGGGCCGATCAGGCCGTCGGCCGCCGGGATCAGGTAGTCCCCGGACTCGGCGAGCAACGACTCACGGCTGTCGGCGAAGATGGCGGCGGCCGCCATGGTGGCCGTGTCGATCTCCCGGGCCTGCGGCAGGCAGGCGCCGACCGCGTTGATGTGGGCGCCCGGGGCCAGCCATTCGCGGTCGATAACCGGAGCTGCCGAGCTCGTGGCGGTCACGACGATCCCCGCGCCGTCGACCGCGTCGCGTGCCGACTCGCAGGCGACGACCGGCACCTGCCCGGCTCGGGCGGCCGCCTGCCCGTCTCCGCGCGAGCGGGCGCCGCCCTCGGCGTGTCTGGCGGCGCGGGCGCGCGCCGCGACCTCGGCCAGGGCGGCCGGCGCCGTCTGGCTGGCGAACCTGGCCGCCTTCGCCGGGCTGCTGCCCGCCACCCGCACCTGGGCCAGCGGCCGGGTCGCCGCGATCGCCTGCACGTGCGCCTTCGCCTGGACGCCGGTGCCGATGACGGCGAGCACGTCGGCGTCTGGTCTGGCGAGCAGCGAGGTGGCGACGGCCGAGACCGCCGCCGTCCTGATCTCGGTGACCGCCGAGGCGTTGAGCACCGCGAGCGGCTCCCCGGTCCGCGGGCTGGAGAGCAGCACGATGCCCTGATGGCTGTCCAGGCCGGCAGCCGGGTTACCCGGCGTGATGCAGATCGCCTTCAGCCCGTATCCGGCGGCCGGGCCAGACTGGTAGGACGGCATCAGCGCCATCAGGCCGGCCGCGCCGGTCGGCCGCAGGACCGAGCGCAGCGGCTGGAACACCTCGCCGCGGGCGCGGGCGGCAAGCACCTGTCGCATCGCGTCGGCGCACTCGGCGAAGCCGAGCAGGTCGCGGACGGCACCAGCGGACAGGACGAGAAGCGGCACGAGTGCTCTATTCGGACCGGGCGGAGTGCTGCGGCGCGGCCGCGGGCGCCGCTGCGGCGCCGTCGCGTGCGCCCGTGCTGGCCGGACCGGCGCCCGTGCTGGCCGGAGGGGCGCCCGTGCTGGCCGGAGGGGCGCCCGTGCTGGCCGGAGGGGCGCCCGTGCTGGCCGGAGGGGCGCCCG
>DATNIU010000007.1:0-23721 GCA_035604275.1 Streptosporangiaceae bacterium
GAAGCCGACCAGGCAGCCAATCCCAGGCAACCGATCAGGCAGCCAATCCCAGAAAGCCGACCAGGCAGCCAATCCCAGGTAACCGACCCGGCCAGCAGACCCGGGCAATCTGTCAGAGCAGGCTCTGGGCGCCCAGGTAACCGGCCAGCATGGCGCTCGCTACCTGGCCGACGGCGTCGTCGGACGGCAGGAACCTGGGATCGTGCAGAGTCACCGGACCGCCCGTGCCCGCGAAGATCATCAGCGTCGGCGCGCTGCTCGCGTAGAAGGAGAAATCGTCGGCGCCGCACGAGCGGAACGATATGTCGACATCAAAGCCGGCCTCGCGCAGCCAGGGCCAGCTCGCGGTCGCCAGCGCCTCGTCGTTGACCAGCGCGGGCTCGCCCTCGTCGATCGTCACCGCCGCCCGGCAGCCATGAGCACGGCCGGTGTGCTCCACGATCTCGCGCAGCGCCTGGTGCAGACCGGGGCGGTCGTCGGAATTCAGCGCCCGCAGCGTTCCCTTCGCCGTGGCGGTGTGCGGGATGACGTTCCTGGCCTGGCCGGCCTGCATCACGCCGACCGAGACCACCACCGAGTGCGTGGGGTCGCTGCGCCTGCTGACGATCTGCTGTAGCGCGAGGATCGTCTGGCAGAGCGCCGGGATCGGGTCGGCGGCCAGATGCGGGTACCCGGCGTGGCCGCCGGTGCCCATGATCATGATCTCGAATCCGTCGGAGGCCGCGTTCACGGTGCCGATCGGCGCCGCGACTGTGCCCGTCGGCAGCTGATGCTGGAGGTGCACCGCGACCACGGCGCTCGGCCGCTGCGCTTCGAGCGCGCCGGAAGCCACGACGTCGAAGGCGCCCGACGGATAGACCTCCTCACGCGGCTGGAGCACGGCGAGCAGGGCGGTCGGCAGGCCTGCGTCCTTGTCCACCCGCCGGGCCGCCCGGCCGAGCGCGGCCAGCGCGGCCAGGTGCACGTCGTGACCGCAGGCGTGCATCGCACCGGTCCGGCAGGCCCAGGCAGCGCCGGTCTGCTCCTCGATCGGCAGCGCGTCAAGCTCAGCGCGGAGCATGATGCTCGGGCCATCCGCCGGGCCGATCCGCACGATCCGCCCGGTGCCAGCGACGGATGGCGCGTCACCCGCCCCAAGCGCCTCGGCGACCCTGGCCGCGGTGCGGTGCTCAGATCCGGACAGCTCGGCAGCGGCGTGCAGCTCGTGCCGGAGCCTGACCGCGTCGTCGAGCTCGCTCGCCAGCGCGGCGCGGAGGTCGGCGGCGAGGCTTGCGCCGGTCACCGGCCGGCCAGCCGGTACACCCGGACCGCGTTCGCCGAGCCGACCAGATGCGCGACCCGGTCGGCGTCGGCCGCGGACCACGCGCCGTCGGAGACGAACTCGCCGGTCACCCGGGCCAGATCGCGGCGGAACCCGACGGCGCCCAGGTAATGCAGCTCCGGCAGGCCGAACGCGTCGGATGAGTAGAGCATCTTGTGGAACGGCGCGAGCTCGAGCGCCTCGGCAAGCACGGCCGCGCTGCGCGCTCCGACGTGGTTGAGTATCGCCCCGGTGTCCATGTAGACGTGCGGGAAGACATGGGCCAGGTAGCCGGCCTGCCGGTGGTACGGATAGCAGTGCAGCAGCATGATCGGCGTGCCGGCCGGCCGGGTGGCGAGCAGGAAGTCGTGCATCAGCGACGGGTCGGAGCGGTGCAGCCGCACGTCGGGGTCGCCGAAGCCGACATGGAACTGCACCGGCAGCCCGGTGTCCACTCCCGTCCAGATCAGGTGCCTGAGCAGGACCTCGTCATCGACGCGAGCCGGCCGGCCAGCGTCGACCTCACGCAGCAGGCGGCCCGCTGCCGCCGTCACATCGGCGGCGCCCGGCCTGCCCGGCTCGAAGTCAAGCCCGAAGCGATAGGCGGCGATCGACTTGAGGCCGACCGCGTGCTCGGTGGCACTCGCCAGCGCGGCGGCGAAACCGGCACCGAAACCGGCCGCGCTCGTCCCTGAGCCTGCGAGCTGCTCGGCGACCGCCTCGAGCCGTACGACCTCATGGGCGCGCGTGCCGCTGGCCTGCGCGACCTGCCCGGCGGTGGCGACCTGATCGGCCTGATATCCGGTGTCCACGAGCCACGCGTCGACCCTCGCGGCCCCGAGCAGGCGCCGGTTCACCTCGGCCGTGCCGAGTTCCATCCTGCGCTCGACGTACTGCTCGGCAGGTACCGAGGGCTCCAGGTCGAGCAGGGGCGCGCACCAGCGCCTGACGGCGTAGCCGAGCTGGCTATCGAACGCCGAGGTGCCAGGCGATGGCGGCCAGGCCGACTCGGTGAGCAGTGCCTCGAATCCGGAGCGGTCGAGCGCGCCAAGCACAGCGCCGTGCATATGGTGATCGACAAGCGGAAGCAGCTCGGCGGTCGGCAATGGTCCCATCCCTTCCCCGTTCCGTAGCGCCCCGCCTGGTTGGGACGCCCGGATCAACTCGTCCCTTGTAGCGCGCTCACCAGCGCCAGCGGGTCTGCGCGACGACGTCGTCCGGGCTGACGTCGGCGAACAGCTCGATCTCAGCCCGGCGCACCGCGAGGAACGCCTCGAACATCGGATCGCCCATCGCCTGGCGGAGCACGTCGCTGCGCTCGAGCAGCCCGGTCGACTCAGCGAGCGACTGCGGCAGCCTGCGGATGCCGCGCTCGGCCAGGTCCTCCGGCTGCAACCCGACCGGGTCGCCTGCGGTCTCGACCGGCAGCGTGCCGCCAGCACGCAGGCCGGCCAGCCCGGTGGCGAGCAGCGAGCCGATCGCGAGATAGGGGTTGGCGGCCAGGTCGAAGCACTTGACCTCGAGGTTGGCCCGGTCGTCCTGCTCACCGGACGAACCGGTCACCAGGCGAAGCGCCGCCTCCCTGTTCTCCCGCCCCCAGCACTGGTACGCGCCGGCCCAGTGAGAGGGAACCAGCCGCAGGTAGCTGGCCACGCTGGGGGCGCCGACCGCGGCGAGCTCGGGCAGCGCGGCCAGGATCCCGCTCGCGAACGCCTCGCCATCGGCGGTCATGCCGTACCGCCCGGTGCCCCCGGCCAGCAGGTTCTTCCCGTTCCGCCACAGGCTGAGGTGAACGTGCCCGCCGTTGCCGACCGACCCGGCGACGACCGACGGGGCGAACGAGGCACCGAAGCCGTGCCTGGCCGACACCGCGCGGATCGTCTGGCGGACCAGCACGCTGTCATCGGCGGCGCCGACCGGGTCGCTTGGCGCGACCGAGACCTCGAGCTGGCCGGCCGCGTACTCGGGGTGGAACTGCTCGACCACGATGCCCTCGCGCTCCAGCGCGTCGACCACCTCGCGGCTGTAGTCGGAGAGCTCGATCACCCTGGTCATGCCGTAGGCCGGACCCAGGCAGGCCGGCACGAAGCGCCCGTCGGCATCGGTGCCGAGCGCCCACTCGACCTCGAAGCTGACCCGTGCCGTGATTCCCTGCTCGGTTGCCGCCTCGACCATCCGGCGGGCGAATGAGCGCTGGCATCCGGCGTAGCCGCGCCCCTCCTGGGTGTAACGGTCGACCGGCGCCCACGCCCAGCCCGGCTGGCCGGCCAGGACGGCCAGCCGGTCCACGTCAGGAACCAGCCGCAGGTCTCCGTCTGGCCCGCCGATGTGCTTGCTGGTGGTGATGCTGTCGTCGACCACGAAGACATCGAAGACCGGCGACATGCCGACGCCCCAGCCTGCGGCCCGCTCCAGCCGTCCGAGCGGGATCGTCTTGACCCGGGTGAGGCCGGCGTTGTCGACCCAGCACAAGGCCACCATCGAGACACCGGCGGCGCCGAGCCGCCTGGTGACCTCGGCGGCACCGGCGACCAGATCGGCTCGCCGCTGCGCGGTCAGCACGACCGGGCCGGTCGCTGCCTCCCGGCCGGCCTCGCCCGCGCCACCGGGTCCCGTCGGGTCATCAGTCTGCATCGTCACCGAGCACCTCGCTGCTAGCCAGCCGCGCCTAGGACGCGGACGTTCAAAACGCTACATCCCCCACTGTTCCGGTCAGTAGGCAACAGGCGAATCAGCCTGTGAGCGCAGCTGATCAAGAAGCTTGACGCAGGCGTGGACCGTGCGGACGTGCGGGACGTCGATCCCGAGCCGCCCGGCGAGCTCGCTGACCGCGCCGGTCATGCAGTCAAGCTCGAGCCGCTTCCCCGCCTGCAGATCCTGGAGCATCGACGTCCTGTGGTCGCCAACGGCCAGGCCGGCCTCCAGCCGCCGGTCCAGGGAGACCGGGAACCTGATGCCGAGCCGGTCGGCCACCGCGGCGCACTCGTCGAAGATGGCCCGCAGCAGGGCGCGCATCTCGGGAATCGTGCCAAGCTCGCCGAGGGTAGCGCGGGTCAGCGCCGTGATCGGATTGAACGCGACGTTGCCGATCAGCTTGAGCCAGATCTGATCACGCAGCCGCGGCTCGACCGGCGCCTTCAGGCCGCCGGCCGAGAACGCTGCCGAGATCTGCGCGCACCGCTCGCTCGCCGACCCGTCAGGCTCCCCGATCGTGAATCGCGTGCCCTCGATGTGCCGGATCACGCCGGGCTCGACGATCTCGGTGGAGCAGTACACGACGCAGCCGACGTTGTGCTCGGGCCTGATCGACCGGGCGAGCACGCCGCCGGGGTCCACGCTCTCCAGCCCGGCCCGTATCGTTCCGGCCTGGTGCCCAGTGCCCGGAGCGCTACCCGTAACCGCCAATTCCGGATCGCCGCCCGAGTCCCCGGCGGCTACCGCACCACGCCCGCCCGCAGGACCGCCCGCGCCCGTCAGCCCGCCCGCATCTTCCCTCAAGACCGCCGCACTGGCCGCGCCTGCCCCGCTGGTCATCGCCCCCGCGCCGCCCCCGCCCGCCGTTTTCCTCACGTCCGCATCGCCGCCCGCGTCCCCGGCGGCTACCGCACCGCGCGCGCCCGCCGGGCCGCCCGTGATCGCGGCGCCCCCGCCCTCCGCTCCGTTCTCCCAGGGGAGCGGCGGGTGTGACTGGAAGTACCACCACGGGATCCCGTTCTGTGCCCAGATGGCCGCGGCACCGGGCGCGAGCAGCGGACCAAGGCGCGGCGCGATCGCGGGCAGGCTGTAGGCCTTGAGCGCGACGAAGACGACGTCGGCGTCGGCGACAGCGGCCAGGTCATCGGTCGCGTCCGGCCAGGCGGCGAAGTCGCCTCTGGGCGACAGGACCCGGACTCCGCGTGCCCGCATGGCCTCCAGATGCGGTCCGCGGGCGATCAGCGTGACGTCGGCGCCGCCGCGAGCCAGCGCGGCCCCGACATATGCGCCGATCGCTCCGGCACCCAGGACGGCGAACTTCATCGCACGGCCCAGCCCGGTGCGGCCCAGCCGGGCGCGGACCCGTCCGGTGCGGCCCAACCCTGTGCGGCCCAGCCCGGTGCGGACCCGTCCAGCGCGGCCCAACCCTGTGCGGCCCAGCCCGGTGCGGACCCGTCCAGCGCGGGTCGACCGGGTACGAACCCGCGCTGCCTGACGCACCTCGCGGCCGGCCGCCGCGGCACCCTGGCCGGCCGCCGCGGCACCCGGGTCAGCTGCCGCCGCGGCACCCGGGCCGGCGGGCTCACCGACCCTCCTGCCGGAGGCCGACGAACTCTGCGACCCGTCTGCGCTGGATCTTGCCGGTCGCGGTGCGCGGGATCTCGGGCAGGACATGGATCGTGGCCGGCACCTTGAACTGGGCGAGCCGCTGCCCGCAGTAGCTGATCAGGTCCCCGGCCGCCGTGTCCCCGGTAAGGGTCACGGCCGCCGACACCAGCTCGCCGTACTTCTCGTCCGGCACTCCGAAGCAGACCGCGTCGCTCACGGCCGGATGGGAGAGCAGCACCTGCTCGATCTCCGCCGGGGAGATGTTCTCGCCGCCACGGATGATCATCTCCTTGAGGCGGCCCTCCAGGTACAGGTAGCCGTCCCTGAGCACGCCGCGGTCGCCGGTGCGGAACCAGTCGCCGAAGAACGCCTCGGCCGTGGCCGCGGGATTGTTCACGTAGCCGGGCATTACGCCGGGGCCGCGGATCACGACCTCGCCGGCGGTGCCGTCGGGGAGGAACCGGCCGCCGGCGTCGACCACGCCGATCTCGGTGCCGGTCGGCACTCCGACCGAGGCCGGGACCCTGGGCGCCGGCGGCAGCGGGTTCGAGGCCATCTGATGACTGGCCTCGGTCATGCCGTAGGCCTCGAGCATCGGAACGCCGTAGACGCTCTCCGCCCGCTCGAGCAGCGCGGGTGACAGCGCCGAGCTGCACGAGCGGACGAAGCGCAGGGTGGCGGGCGGGCCGGCGTCGTCGGCCCGGTCGAGGATCATCTGGTGCAGCGTCGGCCCGGCCGACATCCAGGTCGCGCCGGCGGCGCGCGCCTGCGGCCAGAACCGGTGCGGCGTCAGGCGGCGCGGTACGACCACCGCGCCGCCCGTGCTCAGCGTGGCGAAGGCGGATGCGACCAGACCGTGCACGTGGAAGAGCGGCATGACGCAGAACGAGACGTCCGACGGGCCAAGCAAGTAGTGCGCGGCGATCGTCCGGGTCGAGGCCATCAGATTCCTGTGCAGCAGCGGAACCTGTTTCGGCCGGCTGGTGGTCCCGCTGGTGTGCAGGACGATGGCGACGTCGCCGGGGCGGCCGGGCTCGAATGAGATCGCGGCACGCGCCGGCTCCCCCGCCGCCAGCAGTTCCGGCGGTCCATCATCGGCCGGCCCGACCGTGAGCACGGAGGTGGCCGTCGCGGTCGCCGCCTCGGCGGCGGCAGCGGGCCGGCTGGCCGGCATCAGGAACAGCCTGGGCGCGATGTCCTGCAGGTAGAAGGTGAACTCACTGGCGGTATACGCGGGATTCAGCGGCGCCGCGGCCGCACCGGCGGCTGTGATCGCGAGCAGCAGCTGAACGAACTCAGGACCGTTGGGCAGCGCGATCGCCACCCGGTCAGCTGGCCGCACCCCAGCCGCGGCGAGGCGTCCGGCCAGCGTCCCGATCCGGTCGGCGACCTGGGCGTAGCTCAGCACCTGGCCGTCATCGGGAACGATGAACGCCGGGCTGGACGGCTCGCCGCCAGCCAGCAGCGCGCCGAGCGACTCACCTTCGGCCATGAGCGTCCCTCCGGTCATCAGCGGCCCGGGCCGCCTGAGCTGCCTGGTGAATCCGCGTATCCATCAGCCCCGAACCCCGGACCAGCCGAGTGGAACCGCGTATCCATAGTGGTTTTTCGTGATGGAAGCGCGGATCCACCAGGCCCCGTGGCTGGTCTTAGCTGTCGGCCGGGCTGCCCACGATCACCTTGGGGAGCCGCGGCGGCTTGCCCGATGCCCACGCCATCCGGGTTCCGTTCCAGCGGTACTTGTAGGTGTCGGTCCCGGCGTTGCCGTTCTCGGCACAGCTCGTGTTCTTTGACCTGCTCACCCAGTAGACGACGGCGAACTCGGCGGTCCCGGCCGCGCGCACCGCCTTGACCCCCCCGATGCTGAACGGCCGCAGCTTGCGGGTCGTGACCAGGAACTTCGTGCCGTTGAACAGGTAAACGACGCCGCGGTCGCAGTCATCCCCGGTGAACTGGCGCAGGTTAATCGCGATCAGATGACCGCCCTTGCCGTTCGACGTGCTGGCTGCCGCGAACGGGCACTTGTGAGCGGCGGAGAACGCCGCGCAGTGGCCGTTCTTTCTGGCGACATAGGCTTCGTCATGCCTGATGTCGGCGCTTATCGAACTCACCGATCCCGGTGTGGCGTGGGTGTGCCTGCCGATCGCGACGGCCGCGCCCGCGCCAAGGACGGTGGCCGCGGCAACGCCGAGCGCCGCGGCGGCCAGCGGCAGGCGGCGGCCGGAGAGCGGGTTGCGGGTGCCGGAGCGCAACCGCGAGTTACGGATCATGTGCCGACTCCTCAGGAGAGAACTGACGGGCTATGGCCTTCCAGACGCCGGAACCATCGTCGCGGTTGGGCGCGCTGGATTCTCGTCCTGAAGATAACCTGCCGGTCACCCGGGCCGCACGCCAGGCAGCCTCGGCCTCGCCCATCGGCGTGGACGCCGGGCCCTGGACGAAAGGCCAGATCTCCTCGGCGATAGCCCGCCAGTTGGCGGTCGCCGACAGTCCGCCGAGCAGGCCGAACAGGCCGAGGTTGATCCGCTGGAGTATCACGTACGAGCGCGGGATGCTCGCGTAAGCGGTCACCGGGCTGCGCACGTCGAAGAAGCGGCGCACGACAGCGGACGAGTAGTCGCCGGTGATCGTGCGGTCTCCCGGCGTCCGGATCATGTCGTAGAAGACGGCCAGGTGCTCGACCACGGTCTCGGTGCTGAGCGGCGCGCCTGCACGCAGGAAGCCGGCCGACTCCAGGCTCGCGCGGAACGCCTCCGGATCGTTGTCGACGCACAGATGGCGGACCATCTGCATCAGGGGCTTCAGCTCATCGGTGGTGAAGTGCTTGACCAGCCCGAAATCGAGGAACGTAACCCGTCCGCCGCCGTGGAACAGGTAGTTGCCCGGGTGCGGGTCGCCGTTGAACGCGTGGACCTCGTACAGGCTCCTGAAGACGAACCGGTAGATGGTCTCGGCGGCCAGGTCGCGTTCGTGCTGAGGCCAGGTCGCCAGCTCGGCGAACCGGACGCCGTCGGCAAGCTCGCTCGTCACGATCCTCGGAGTCGACAGCTCGTCGATGATCGCCGGGATGCTGATCGTCGGGTGGCCCTGGTAGTACGCCGCTAGCAGACGCTGGTTGGCGGCCTCCCGGCGGTAGTCGAGCTCTTCGCTGACCCGCAGCGACAGCTCGGCGATCAGCCCGTCGACGTCCTGGCTCGGCGCCGTGATCCGCAGCATCCGGCGCAGCAGCGCTACGTTCTCCAGGTCGGCCGCGATGGTCTCGGCGATCCCCGGATACTGCACCTTGACGGCGACCGCACGGCCGTCGAGCGTGATCGCCCGGTGCACCTGCCCGATCGACGCGGCGGCGATCGGCTCAGGATCCCAGCGGGCGAAGGCGCGCTCTGGCGGCATGCCGAGCTCGGACTCCACGACGGCGGCAGCGAGCTCCGCGCTCATCGGCGGAACACTGTCCTGCAGGCGGCTGAGCGTGCGGCGGACGCTGGGTGAGAGACCGTCGTCGATGTAGCTGGCCATCTGGCCGATCTTCATCAGGACGCCCTTCATCGTCCCCAGGGTGGCCGCGACGTCCTCGGCGGTCTGGAGGGCAAGATCCTGGCGAAGCTGCTGCCGATGCTCGCCGGCGGCCGCGAACAGCCGCGGCGCGCTGCCCGCGTAGCGCATCCCGCCGCGGGCGGCTAGCTGGAGTGCCGACAGGCCGCGTTCCAGCCGGAGCCTGCCCAGCCGCCGGCGTGCCACTGCCACGGCAACCGCGGCGCCGCCGGCGATCGTGACCGCCGCGAGCAGCCGCCGTCTCATGCGATCCGGGCCGCGCGCATCCGCGATGTCAGCCGCTGCCGGGCTTCGAGCACGCCAGGCTCGCCGATGAACACGGCATCGAGTACTCCGAGCGCTTGCCTGATCTCCGTCCGGCGGCCTGGGGTCAGCGGCCCGGGCGGCCCGTATCCGTACATCGCGAGCGCCCACTCCGGCAGGGCGGCGATCGCGCCGTCCCTGACGTCCTGCCAGATCTCGGCGATGTCCTCGGGCAGACCCGGCGGATCGAGCAGATAGGCCATCGACTCGCTGGCCGCCGGGGTGCAGCGCAGCTCAGGCAGAACCGAGGAGATATAGCGCTGGAGGCCGGCGACGCTGGCCGGGATCTGTGTCCTTGGCACTCCGACGAGCTCGGCCGCGACCACCATCTCGGCGACGTAGCCGTCGCTGTCGCCGTCCGAGAGCGGGGTACCGAAGATCCGCCTGGCGGCCAGCGCGGACTCGACCAGGGCCGCGTGCACCCAGAGCAGCAGCGCCGGATCGCTGGCCGCATACGGGCGGCCGGTCACCCGGTCCACGCCCCGGATGCGCTGATGGATCCCGCGCACCCGGCCCGCGGCCCGCTCGGCGGCTGCCTTGTCGCCGAAGCTGATCACCGAGACGTACGCCGAGGTGGCGGCCAGCCTGCCGACCGGATCCTCGCGCCAGCCGCTGTGCTCGTCGACTCCGGCCATCGCGAGCGGGTGCAGCGCCTGAAGCAGCAGCGCCCGCAGGCCCGCGATGGGCGCGGCCAGATCGGCGCTCATCCGCCAGGTGACGCTGCCCGGTCCGAAGAAGCCGTCATCGGCGGGCGCCTCCGGCACTCCGGATGCGTAAGCGGCGGCTGAGCGCGCCACCAGCCCGGTCGCGGCGGCATAAGGATCCGTCGTCACCTGGGTCGCCTCCGGCATGCGGCCCGGCTCGGCCGGCCGCATGCGCGACCGGGAACGCAGAAGGTCATGCCGTCAAACTACCCGCTCACCGGTGCGGCGGCCGGCCTGCTGCGGGCCGCAGGCTTCCGGTCTGGCTTGAACTGCCTGGCCGGTCTATCCGTAAACAGGAATGGCCGCAGGGGTACACCTTCTGGCCGCATCCGTTGGCCCGGCCGACGACACGCCAGACTGCGACCCGGCCGGCCCGGAGACTGACCCGAGCGCCATGCCCAGATCGGAAGACCATGCCGGTTATCGCCCTTGTCACCGGGTTCGTTGCTCTCCTCGGCGGCCTGTTCCTCCTGGCCATCTGGCTGATCGAGTACGACCCCGAGTACCAGACGGCGGCGGCCACTCGGCTGCCGGTGCCCGTGATCTCCGCTCACGTGCTGCTCGCGGTGACCGGCCTGGCCGTCTGGGTTATCTACCTGATCACCGATAAGCAGCGGCTGGCCTGGGTCACCGTCCTGATCCTGACCGCGGTCGTCAGCCTCGGCTTCACGATGGCCGTGCGCTGGATCGGCGTGCGGAAGATGTCGGCGACCCCGGCGGGTGCCGCAGCCGAGACCGGCGAGCCGCCTGCCCCGGTCACCGTGCCGCCTGAGCGTCATTTCCCGGTGGCCGTCGTCGTCGGCCACGGCATCTTCGCGATCACCACCTTCGTTCTGGTGATTCTCACCGCCCTGGGAGTCGGCGGGAGCTGACCGGGCCGCCGGGCTGGCGCGAATGGTAACGATTTGATTTCGGCGGTCTCATTACCCATCCGCCTCATCGGCCAGACCGAAGTACGACCGTGACAGAAGCCACCGACAGCCGAAGGCGGCAGTCAGCGAGCCCGGGCCGGACTGAGTCAGCCCTGGCACCCGGACTCGGCCGGAGACTGCGCGGCTCTCTGGGGAAATCCGAGGGATCGGTCAGCACCTCTGATATACCGTTCCGGAGATTTCACACACGCTACGTAGTCAATAAAGTACGCCAGGTAGCCATGTGCGGCGTGCTCACCACAGGGGCCAGCGGCAGCAGGCCGGGCCCGGGAGGGAAAGCTATGCCTAGTCGAGATGACAGCGGCTCACCCGCGGCCGGCCAGGACGCCGGCCAGCAGGAGCAGGAACGGCTCTCGCGGCGCTCAGTGCTGCGCGGCGCGGCGGGCGCCGGAGCGGCCGGGATCGCCGCCGCCGCGCTCACCGGCGTGGCAGCGCCGGCCCTGGCCGCCTCGGCCAAGCCGGCCAGGTCAGCGGAGCCGGGCGCCGCGTCGCGGACCGGTGACGCGGATACCGCCGACCAGATCGTCGTGCACGTGCGCGATGCGCGGTCCGGAGAGATCGACGTCTTCCGCGGCACGAGCCAGACGAGCGTGCGCGACCGGGAGCTGGCCGCGCGCCTGGTGCGCGCCAGCCGTCAGTGATCGTCCGCGAGTCAGTAATCGTCAGCACAAGCCTAAAGAGGTAATTGATGTCTTCGCATCGCGAGGCGCCGGAGATCTCCCAGGATCCGGTGGCCGACAGCACCGACCTGTATGCCTTTGTCAGTCCGGACCAGCCAGATACGGTCACGCTGATCGCAAACTACATTCCGCTCCAGGAACCGTCTGGCGGACCGAACTTCTACGCGTTCGGCGACGACGTGCTTTACGAGATCAAGATCGACAACGACGGCGATGGCCGGACCGATATCTCGTACCAGTTCCGCTTCGAGAGCAGGTTCACGACTCCGTCGAGCTTCCTCTACAACACGGGCCCGATCGGATCGCTCAGCGACCCGAACTGGAACAGCAAGCAGTTCTACTCGGTCACGAGGGTCGACGAGTGGGGCAGTCATGTCCTCGGCCACAACCTGGCCTGCCCGCCGTGCAACGTCGGGATCCTGTCCACGCCGGACTACGAGGCGAACCTCGGCAAGCCCGCGGTGCACTCGCTCAGCCACGGCACCAAGGTCTTCGCCGGCCAGCGCGCTGAGGAGTTCTACGTCGACCTGGGCTCGATATTCGACCTGGGCAACCTGCGCCCGTTGCAGGAGGCCAACGTCTTCGGTGCCGCGGCGCACCTGAAGAGCGCGCCCGGCGTGAACGCGACGAACCGGCTGAACGTGCACTCGATCGCGATCCAGGTGCCGATCTCGGCGGTGACCCGCAAGGGACGGCCGACGATCGGCGTCTGGACGACCGCCAGCCGCCAGCGCGTGCGGGTGGCGTCCCACGGTGCCGCCGATGGCGTGTCGAGCGGCCCCTTCACGCAGGTGTCGAGGCTCGGCAACCCGCTGATCAACGAGGTCATCATCCCGCTGGGCAAGAAGGACCAGTGGAACAGGGAGCATCCGTCCGGGGACAAGGAGTTCGCGAAGTACTACGCGAATCCAGAGCTCGCTGGCCTGCTGCCCGTGCTGTACCCGGGTGCCTTCCCGCATCTGGCCGCCCTGGACAAGGCCGGGACCGCCCGCGCGGACCTTGAGGCGATCCTGCTCACCGGCATCCCGTCTGGCCTGATCCCGGGTTTCACCAACTTCACCGGGTCGGTGCAGGCGGACATGCTGCGGCTCAACACGTCCATCCCGCCAACGCCGACAAGCTCGCCGAAGTACAGCATCCTCGGGCTGATCGGCGGCGACGCGGCCGGCTTCCCGAATGGCCGCCGGGTCACCGACGACGTGGTCACGATCGAGCTGCGGGCCATCGCCGGGAAGGTGTTCCCGCTGATCGACCCGACCTATGTGGTCGATGGCGTGGTCGATTCCGTCACCGACGGCCTGACCAACACCAGCGTCACCAACATGCCGGTAGCCGCGTTCCCGTACCTGGGAGTGCCCTACGACGGCTATCACAATCCGTCCTGAGCCAGGAGGGGAGATACCGGGCGCCGGCCGGCAGCGCTGCCGGCCGGCGCCCGGTGCCCTCCCCAGAACGTCCCGGAGAGTAAGGAGTCAAGCGCCATGGCAGAAACCATCCTCGCTCCGTCCAACGCCGGAAGCGTCGTCCTCGACGTCGGGGCCGACATCGGCGCTCTCGTGCTGCACACTCCGGCCAGCCTGGACGGGCGCGAGATCGAGATCAGCCCGGACGGCAGGCCAGCCGCACGGCACACGCATTCCCAGGTGAGGGAGCGCCGGGCGGGCCACTGCGTGCAGTACGCGGCCGTCTATCCCGGGCTGACGGCAGGCGCCTACACCATCTGGCGCGACGACAGCACCCCGGCGGCAACGGTGACCATCCACGGCGGCCAGGTCACCAGCTGCCATTGGCCGGAGTTATCCCGGCGGGTTAAGTGACACCCGGCGCCCGATCGCTGGCGCACAGGTCCGCTCCTGCCGCGGTGCCGCGGGCAGGCCGCTCAGGTCGCGAATATGTAGAAATCGTCCCCCGCGATGCCGTGCGGCGCGACGGCGGCGCCGACTGCCGGAGGACCGTGCAGGCCCGTCCCGGCGAAGCCGCAGGAGACCGGAGGCATGGTCACGATGCCGTGAACGGGGCTGACGGCTGGCCTGCCCACCGTCGGCATCGTGCCCGAGGAAACGGCGACCATGAACCCGAGCCAGTACGCGCCAGTCACCGGGGGGGTATAAGGCGCCGACAGCGGGATCGTGGTCAGGCTGCTGGCCGTGCCCCAGCTGCGTGACCGGTCGGTCTGGTCGGCCGACGAGGCGACCACCGTGCCGGTGGCGACGCTGACGATGTTCACGAAGCCGTGCGTCCCGCCGGTCTTGGCTGTCCCGGTCACCCACATGCTGATGCCGGTGACCGGGAGCCCGGCGGCCAGTCGCACCAGCCGGTAGTAGGCCGTTCCGCTGACCGGGGAGAACGAGCCAGTGATCTGCTGGCGGTCGTGACTGGCCGCCAGGCACCCGGCCGGCTGAACCGCAAGGATCGCCTCGACCGGCAGGAACTTCGCCGACCCGGCCGCCTGTAGGGTCACTCCAGGGGTATAGACCACGGTGCCAGGTCCCTGGCCGAAGCCGAACGACGTGGACGGGCCGATCGTCACCTGCCCGGCGGTGCCGTCGTTGAAGATCCCCTGAGCGGCACCGATGTAGACGCCGCCGGTAACGGTGATGTTCGCCGACCCAGCAGCGTTGCTGATGAATGCCATCCCGTATTGCGGGGTGTTGGTACCGCCGCCGTCCGGCGGACCTGGATAAGTCTGGCAGCCAACGAAATTGACCGGGCCGTGGTAGCCATCGACGCAGTACCCGGCGTACCCGGCCGATGGCGATGACGTTCCGCACCGGCGGACGTACCCTCCGATGACATTGACCGGCGGCACGGCTGGTCCCTCGCTTGCGAGAAAGAAGCCGTGCAGCGCGCCGCCGTCGACGGTGCAGCCCTCGAAGGTGATGCCGCCCGCGTCCGGGGCCGAGTTGTTGTAGTCGGCCCGGTAGCTGAACCCGTATCCGGTCGCTGAGTGCTCGCTGTGGCACTGCTTGAATACGGAGTCGAAGCTGTTGAGAATCTGCCAGCCGTCACCGTGGTTGCTGTAGGACGAGCAGTACAGCCATTCTGAGTCGGCGCAGTGCACCCGGTAGCCGCCGCTGGGTGTGCTGGTGTTCGTGCCGCATGACCGGACGCCGACGTTGAACGCGCGGATCTGGCCGGTCGCCCTGGGCACGTAGAAGCCCCAGCCGGTCATCGCGTAGACGAGAACGTTCTGGAAGGTCAGCCTGCCGATATCGGCGGTGCCTGCGTAGACGCAGATGCCCTGCACATTCGAGGTCAGGGGAAGGCTCGTCCCGGAGATCATGACGTTGAATACGTGCTGCTCCTGCGAGACCGTGGAGTACCCGCCGGTCGCCTGATCGACAAGCAGGATCGCGGCCGCGACCGGCCACGTCCCGGCGGAGAACGCCGCCACGGGCTGGAGCACCGTGCCGCAGCCGGTCGTGCCGATCAAGCCGGAGCTCGGGGCGCCGAGCAGCGTCTCGAACGGGGGGACGACGATCGGCTCGTCGATATAGAAGGTGCCAGCCTCGAGCTCAATGGTGGCGCCGACGCCCTGCTGGCTCAGCGCGCCGTTGATGTTCGCCGTGTCCGTCACGCCCGTCGTGTCGCCCGACGGCGCGATCACCGTCGGGCCGCCTGATCCTAAGTCCGCGCCCGGGCTATTCATCGCGAGTTCCGTTCCTAGCTGGTCCTTGTTGGCCTCTGAGACTACTAGCGGCGGTGTTTGGCTGGTTCACCGAAGGCGTGCGGCCGGCCTGGACCAGGCAGAACGCCGGGATCCGGGGCGCACCGGGCCGACCACCGGGGGCGCGGGCATCACGGAGCGGGCGCTGCCGGGCCGGCCGCGTCCTCCCGGCGCGGCCGGCCCGTGCTCTGACCGCCTGTGTCTCAGAGCGAGCGCTGGTAGCTGCCGAACGCCCGGGTGGCCAGCCATGCCATCGTGGCCGCAAGAGCTACCAGGAGGCCGAGCCGCGGCCACACCGCTCCCCATTGCGCGCCAGCGATGAGTGCCTGGCGGGACGCGACCACCGCCCAGTCCACCGGGTTGTACCGGGCGACGTGCTGGACCCAGGACGGGGACAGGCCGGTGTCCATGATCGCCGATGACAGGAACACCAGCGGCAGGACGATGAACTGGCTGATGCCGATCAGCGCCTCCTGCTGGCGCAGCAGCAGGGCGAGCGCGTTCGACAGCGATGCGAGGATCACGGCGATCAGCACGGCCGCCAGCAGCGTGACGCCGACGCCGGCCGCGCCGCCAGGGAACCGGGTCCCGGTGGCGAAGGCAAGCCCGAAGACAACCAGGGTCTGCAGCACAGTCGTAATCGCCTGGTAGGCCAGCGTGCCGGCCATCATCGCCCCGCGGCGGACCGGTGATGCCAGGAGCCGGTCCATGACGCCGCGGTTCATGTCCTCGACGTAGACCGTCCCCGCCCAGGTGCTTGAGAACAGCGCCGTCATGACGATGACGCCTGGCGTGATGAACTCCAGATAGCTGCCGGAGCCCAGGCTGAACCCGGGGATGTGCACGACCGACCGGAATAGCTGGCCGAACAGCAGCAGCCAGATGACCGGCTGGACCAGCGTGGCCGCTGCATACGCGGGCTGCCGCCAGAGCGTCCGCAGCGCGCGAGCGGTGAGGTAAGCCGAATGCTGTCCGAGCCGCCAGCTGCCGATCGCCTGGGCGCCGGCGCTTGCCGCGGGGGCCTGTGTGATCGCGCTCATGCCGCCACCTCGAAGCTCCGGCCCGCGTAGCGCAGGTAGACGTCATCGAGCGAGGGCCGCGCTACCGTTACCGAGGCCACCGCGATGCCGGCGTCCTCGAGCGCGGCGAGCAGGACCGGAACCGCCCGCGCTCCGTTCTCCGCCCTGGCCCGCAGGCTGGCGCCGTCCGAGACGACGTCGTTCAGGCCGCCGAGCCGCGCCAGACGCCCGGTCGCCGCGGCGGCCGCTGCCGCCGACCGCAGCTCGACGTTGACGGTGTCGCCGCGCAGCTCGCTCTTCAGCTCCTCTGGCGTGCCGTCCACCACGATCCGGCCGTGATCCACGATCGCGAGCCGGTCGGCCAGCTGGTCCGCCTCCTCCAGGTAGTGCGTGGTCACCAGCACCGTCATGCCCTCGATCCCGGACAGCCGCGCGATCTCCGCCCAGAGCTCCGCGCGCGCCTGCGGGTCGAGGCCAGCCGTTGGCTCGTCGAGGAACAGCACCTGCGGCCGGTGCATCAGCCCGATCGCGACGTCCAGCTTGCGGGCCATGCCGCCGGAGTACGTCCTGGCGAGCCGCTCGGCGACGTCGTCAAGGCCGAACAGCGTCAGCAGCTCCTGGGCCCGTGCCCGGGCCGAGCCGCGCGACATGTCCTGGATCCGGCCGGCCAGGACGAGGTTCTCGCGGCCGGTGGCCATCGGATCGCTGGACGCCTTCTGCGAGACCAGGCCGATCGCGTGCCGCACGGCGTCCGGGTCGCGCAGCACGTCCAGGCCGGCGACCGTGGCCCGCCCCGAGTCGGGGCGCGACAGCGTGGTAAGGATCTTGACTGTGGTGGACTTGCCCGCGCCGTTGGGGCCGAGCAGCGCGAACACGCTGCCGGCCGCGACGCCGATGGTCAGCCCGTCCAGGGCGCGGACCGGCGCGGCCCCACGCCCGGCCCGGTAGGTCTTGACGAGGTCGACGGCCGACAATGCCATCGGATCTGAGGTGGGCATGAGACTCCAATCCCTTCCGGTGGGGAGTCGAGCCCGCAGTGCATATCGTGAGAGTTGCGCCTCGGACGGATCGCATGCGGTCTCGGCTCGGGTGTAACGGCCCCCGGCCGGTGTTGCCGCACCGGCCGGGGGCTACCTGCTAGGTCTGCTGATCTGGCTTGAACGCAGCGGCCCCCTCCCCCAGATAGCCGACGAGATCGCCGCTGATCTGCTCCCATGTGACGCCCTCGGCCCTCAGCTCGTGAATGCGGCGCCACTCCTTGGTCCCGGCCAGCGCGCCGGACCGGATGCTCTCCGCCAGAGCCGAGACGAAGTCGAGCTCGGCGGTGAGCATGCTGTGCCGGTACAGGCTCTCGACCAGGAACAGGTCGGGAAGCGCCGAGTCGGCGGCCACGGAGTGCGAGGCGTCGATCGCGCGCAGCTCCATCCGAAGCCGCTCCGCGCGCTCCCCGAGCAGCCTGGCGACCTCGTCCGGCTCGAGCACCGGCATCAGGGACAGGCCCGCCTCGAGCGAGGTGTAGTCGCGGACCGGCGTGGAGAGCAGCTCAGCCAGCCAGTCCTCGCACTCCGTCACGCCGGCCTCGGTGATCTCGTACACGGTCCGCTCGGGACGCCGTCCCTCGCGGGTTGTCTCGCGAGTGCGGATCAGGCCGTGCCTGGTCAGGGACTCCACGACGGCGTACAGCGAGCCGTAGTTGAGCTTGATGCTGTTCTCCTTGCCGCGGCTGCGCAGCGTCGTCGAGATCTCGTACGGATGCATCGGCCGCTCGGTCAGGCAGCTCAGCACCGCCAGGGCCAGCGGGTTGGATACCCGGCGGCGGCTCACGGCGCGTCCCTCTGGGTCAACTCGACTCCTCTGACTCGTATACTCTGAACAGAGTATTCGCCTTAGAGCGAGTCGTGTCAAGTAATAACGCGTCATGGTTTCCGGGCCGGCGGCAGCGGACGCCCTCGCCCAGCGGGACGCCGTGTCATATAGCACTAGGTGCTTCCTGGCGAAGATCCAGCCTGAGCACTGCGGCGCACGCTGAACTGCGGCGCACGCTGAACTTACGGCGCACGCTGAACTACGGCGCACACGCTGAACTGCGGCGCATGCTGACGGCGCACGCTGAACTTACTCAGCGTGATCTCCGCGAGCGGCCGGCTGCCCCCGCGAGGTCAGTCGGCGAGCCTGAATGACTCATCCGGGGTGAGCTCGGCGACATCCATCTGCGCCTTCTGAAGTTTCCCCGAGTAGTCCCAGTTCATCGACTGCCAGCGGGTGAACTGGTCGAGCACCCACATGCCAGACTGACGCGACCCGTTGCCGGACCTGCCGTTGCCGCCGAACGGCAGGTGCGCCTCCGCGCCTGAGGTGGAGTTGTTGACGCTCACCATGCCCGCCGAGATGCCGCGGCGGAACGCGAACACCTCCGCGGGCTGCCTGGTGTAGATCGACGACGACAGGCCATAGCCCGGGGCATTGGCCAGGACGATCGCCTCGTCCAGCTCACGGTAGGTCGTGACGCCGACGATCGGGCCGAATGTCTCGTGGCGGAAGATCGCGTCGTCGCCGCGCAGGCCGTCAACGATCGTCGGATGACAGTAGATCCCGGCGGACGGATCGCCGACGAAGCCGTCCCGCGGGTTCTCCGCCGTAATCCGGCCCGTCCCCGTGGATCCGTGCACGCTGTGGTGCGGCTGGATCCAGCCGAGGTAGTCCGCGAACCGCTCGGCGAACTTCTCGTCGAGCATCGGGCCGAAGACGACATCGCCGAACGGGTCGCCGACCGCCGCCTGCCTGGTCACGCGATCGAACCGCGCCAGGAAGTCGTCGTGCACGCTGTCGTGCACGATCACCGTGCCGAGCGACGTGCACCGCTGGCCGGCCGTGCCGAAGCCGGAGAACAGCGCCGCCTCCACCGCGAGGTCGAGATCCGCGCTCGGCGTCACGACCATCGGGTTCTTGCCGCCGAGCTCCAGGCAGGCGGACTGGAGGTGCCGGCCGGCCAGCTCGCCGATCCTTGACCCGACCGCGCTCGAGCCGGTGAAACCGACCTTGTCGACGAGGCTTTCGTCCAGCGCCCGCTCGAGGCCGGCGAACGTCGTCTCGCCATCCGCCAGTACCAGGTTCAGCACGCCATCGGGCAGGCCGCCGCCGCGGACCAGCAGGTCGAAGAGCGCCGCTCCGCAGGCCGGCGAGTAGTCGGCGGGCTTCCACACCACGGCATTGCCGCACAGCAGCGCCGGGATGAGGTACCAGGACGGCACTGCCACAGGAAAGTTGCCCGCGGTGATGACCGCGACGACGCCGACCGGGTTCCTGAACGTGAACAGCTGCTTGTCCGGCATCTCGCTCGGCACGGTCTGGCCGTACAGCCGCCTGCCCTCGCCGAGGAAGAAGTCGCAGGTGTCGACGATCTCACGAACCTCGCCGAGCGCCTCGGCATACGGCTTGCCGATCTCCCGAGTGACGAGCCTGGCGAGCGACTCCGCGTTGGCCTCGACCAGCCGCCCGATGTGCGCGATCGCCCGGCCGCGCACCGGAGCCGGCACATCCGCCCAGGCCGGCTGCGCCGCGCGGGCCGCGCGCGCGGCCGAGGCGAACGTGCCCGCGTCACCGAGCGAGACCTCGGCGACGACCTCGCTGGTGCGAGCGGGATTGGCCGAGCAGATCCGGCCACCGGGCGCGCCCGCGACCGGGGCTCCGGCGACGATCGAGGTGATACGGCGATCCATGGCGACCTCATCTGAGTCCGGCGTCATCGGCTCCAAGCTGCGGCGCCATTGTCCTACGCGGCCGCCCGGCCGGCCTCCGCAGCCCAGCACTCGGCGAGCGCCATCGCGTCATGACATCAGTCGAAGTCGGGACCAACGTCCGTCACCGTGGGACTCTCTGCCCTGGTCATTATACCCCTATGGGTATATAGAATAGAGTCGACGGGGACGCGGACAGGGAGGACCAATATGGACCAGGTACGCGCGACGGCGCTGCTGGACAGCGTCGATGCGGACAAGCGGGCCGACGGGAACCACCGCGCAGGCCGGGATCACCAGATCGAGATCAGCTTCGCCGCCGGCGAGGCCTACGAGGTGGCGGTGCGCGGGCACCGGTTGCTGGTCGACCAGCCGGCCGAGGCCGGCGGCCTGGACTCAGCTCCGACCCCAACGGAGCTGTTCGTCGCATCCCTGGCTTCGTGCGTGGCCTTCTACGCGGGCCGGTATCTGACCAGGCACGGATACAGCCGCGACGGCCTCGCCGTGTCGGCCAGCTTCGACATGGCCAGCGACCGGCCAGCCCGAGTGAGCGCCGTACGGCTGTCTGTGCACGTGCCGGCCGACGTCCCGGCACAGCGCTGGCCGGCGCTGCACGCCGTCGTCTCGCACTGCACCGTGCACAACACCCTGGCCTCGCCGCCCGCCGTCGCCATCGACCTGAAGTAACCCCGGACCCTGAAGTAACCCCGGACGATGCCCGCGAGCCCGGCGCGCGGCTGGTCCGGCAGACTGCCCCGCTGCCGCTCGCGTAGCCGCTTTCATGATCACGGGACTTTCTCCGTCCTGGTGACTGCTTGGGAAAGTCCCGTGATCATGGCCGGCGCGGGAGGCGCGGGCGGCCCGGCCCAGCGGGTGGCCGGCCCAGCGGGTGGCCGGCTCAGATGAACAGGAGCTGGGCACCTTCGGTCTTCTCGATGAAGTCGGCTGCGCTGATGATGCCTTCGACGGCGTCGTACAGGTCGCTCTCGTCCAGGTGCATCATGTCAGCGGACATCCGGCAGGCCCAGAGGTGCCCGCCCGAGTCGACGATCTGCGCCAGGAACTCCGGCACATCGGGAACGCCGATGTCATGGATCTGCTTGCGCATCTGGTGCGTCGCCATCGCGGTCATTCCCGGCAGGCCGCCAAGCCCCTGGGGCATATGGGTGGCCGTGTTCCCCAGCATGGTGAACTTCAGGTCACCCATCCGCGACTTGGTGATCATGTCGAATCCCCAGAACGTGAAGAACAGGTGGGTCTCCACACCCTCGCCCAGGGCCGCGTTGGCCAGGATCAGGCCGGGGTAGGCCATATCCAGGTTGCCCTTGGAGCAGATGATGGCCAGCTTGCGGCCGGCGGACGCGGTCTCGCCGAAGTCAGGAATGATGGCCGGGGCGGTCTGGGTCGTAGTCATGGCATGCCTCTCTTTCCTGCTGCGCGCTCACCGCGCGGCGCTCTAGCTGACAGCGCGGTCACACGCAGCCGACCGGCTTGGGAAGGCCGGCGACGTAGGCCATCTTCTTGGCTGGCTTGCCGGGGAAGAGGGTGAACAATTCCTTCACCGGAACGCCTGCCAGGGTGGAGACGCGGCGCAGGGTCGCTGTCTCGCCCTGCTCAGCGAAGTCCTCGCGCAGGAACCTGATCACCTTCCAGTGGGCGTCCGTCAGCTCGATGCCGATCTGCGCCGCGAGCTGTCCGGCCAGGCTCTCGTTCCACTCGTCGTAGCTGGTGAGGAAGCCCTCGGCGTCGATATGAACCTCGGTGGTCCCGATCGTTGTGACAGTCATTGCTGCTCCCCGCACTATCTGTGGCTGCACCTATCTGGTTGCTGCCGGGTTTGCTGGCTGGTGCTTGCCGGCCATGGACATATGAGCCGGCAGCGGAATCGGGCGTCCGGGCAGCAGCACGTGCCAGTACATCCAGCGGAACGCGAGCTTGCCCCAGTGGTTCGCTGTCTTCTCCCTGAGCAGCCCGAACGGGCCGAGCACGGGAACCGGGTAGCTGCCGGTCAGCGGCTCGGTGTCGTAGTTGAAGTCGATCAGCAGGCCCTTGCCGTCGCCAGACTCGATGAAGCAGTTGGCGTGCCCGTCAAAGCTGCCCGTCATCGGCTGGCCTGCGACGTGCTGGCAGAAGTTGCCGACGAACACATCCACGGCGAAGTGAGCCACCGACCCGGCCTTGGAAGTCGGGATGTTGCTCGCGTCGCCGATCACGAAGATGTTGTCGTGCGCCTTGGACAGCAGCGTGTGCTTGTCCACCGGCACGTAGTTCAGCTCGTCGCCGAGCTTGGAGCGGGCGATGTAGTCGGCGCCCATGTTAAGCGGCACGGTCACGAGCAGATCGAAGGGGATCTCCCGCTCGTCGTAGGAGATCAGCGCCTTGTTCTCGCCGTCGATCCGCTCGACCATGAAATCCGACTCAAGGGCGATCTTCCGCTCGTCGAGCATCGAGCCCAGCTGCCCAGAGGCGATCGGCTTGGTGAACGCGCCGGCTAGCGGGGTGGCGTAGACGATCTCGACCCGGTCCCGCATGCCCCGGTGCCTGAAGTACGCGTCGGCGAGGAAGGCGAATTCAAGCGGCGCCACCGGGCACTTGATCGGCATGTCCGTGACATGCACCACGAGCCGGCCGTGATCGAAGTTCCGCAGTGCGCCGGCCAGCGCGGTCGCGCCGTCCAGGCTGTAGAAGTCGAAGATGGAGGTGCGCCACTGCGGGCCGAGCATGCCGGGCGTCTGGTCCGGGCGCGGCGTCGTTCCGCTGGCGATCACCAGGTAGTCGTAGCCGAGCCGCTGGCCATCGGCGAGAAACACGACGTTCGCCGCCGGGTCGACCCGGTCGACCTCGCCGATCACCAGTTCTACGCCGTCGGGCATGAACTGCCTGCGAGGCTTCACCACCTCGGCGGGCTGATAGGTACCGAACGGGATGAACAGGAGCCCAGGCTGGTACAGGTGCGTGTTGTCCTGGTCGACAACCGTGATCTGCCACTGAGCCGGATCCAGCCGGCGATGCAGCTTGTTGACGGCCATGGTCCCCGCGGTACCGCCGCCGAGCACAACCAACCGCTGCATGACGTCCCTCCTCCCCGGAGGCCACCCGCGCGCCCGGCCGGCCGGCCTGGCGAGCTGGTCGTCGCCCACTCCCCCGGCATCTTCGACGCTAGGTGAGTCTTGCCCTGCTGATCAGTGCCGGAGGTCCCGGTCGGCGGGGACGTCTGGCAGCCCCCGCTGCCCTCCCACGGCTAGTGAATACGCGCTTCCATCACGATTAATCGCTATGGATACGCGATTCCACTCGGCATCGAGCGCGGAGATCTGTGGCTACTAGTGCTGGTGTGACAAAGGTGGCGAGAGTTGATCGGAACTTTCTGGCACTGGTCACACGGACAGGGCCAAAGGTGGCCAGCCCGGTCACAGTGGAACCGCCATCGCCAGCTCCCGTCGGCATCGCCAGCTCCCGTCGGCGTCCTCAGCTCCCGTCGGCGTCCTCAGCTCCCGTCGGCGTCCTCAGCTCCCGTCGGCGTCC
>DATNIU010000008.1:0-4013 GCA_035604275.1 Streptosporangiaceae bacterium
CCGATCACGTGCTCCGATCACCTGGTCCGATCACGTGCTCCGATCACCTGGTCCGATCACGTGCTCCGATCACCTGGTCCGATCACCTGCTCCGATCACCTGGTCCGATCACCCCGCCAACCTCTGCCTCCCCGGTCTGGCCCGGCCCTCCGGCGGCCTTGCCATTCGCCCGTCCTCGCCGCCGATCTCCGCCACGCCAGCCAGGTCGCGGCTAGCTGCGGTAGATGGCGCCGCCGTCGATGGCATCCTTCGACAGCCTGCGCATCAGGTACAGCCCCTCAAGAGCGAATTCGAGTGCGGCTGCGGCCTGGCCGAACGACTCGCCGCCGCCGGCGTCCAGCCGCTCCATGATCCTGGCCAGGCCAGGTACCTCCCCGATCCTGCGCAGCAGCTCGGCCGCGGGAAGCAGGTCGCCGGACTCGACATTGCCGCCCTCGGCGAACCTGTCGAGCAGGCCAGTCAGGTCCGCGCTGCCCAGGCGAGCCCGGAACTCATCGGCGATGGCCCGGCGCAGCAGGTGCTCGAGCACCTCGGCCTCGCGGCCCTCCTCGCTGACCTCGAACTCGACCTTGCCGCGCAGCGTGCTGATGATCGCGGGCAGGTCGCAGATCCTGGCAACGGGCTGATCTTCGCCCGTGATCGCCGCGCGCCGGACGGCCGCCGCGACGACGGCCTCGGCCGCAGCGATCGCGAACCTGGCGGAGACCCCGGACCGCGCGTCTACCGCCGGCGACGCGCGCACCAGCCGGGTGAACCTGGCGATCACCTCGATCAGGTGGCTGGGCAGCACCGCGCCGGGAGTCTGGCTGCCCCAGGCGATCTGGGCCTCCTGCCGGACGACGGCAAGCTCGGCGTCGAGCGTGAGCGGATAGTGCGTGCGGATCTCGGCGCCGAACCGGTCCTTGAGCGGGGTGATGATCCGTCCCCGGTTAGTGTAGTCCTCCGGGTTCGCGCTGGCGACGAGGATCAGGTCGAGCGGCAGCCGCAGCGCGTAGCCGCGGACCGCGATGTCCCGCTCCTCGAGCACGTTGAGCAGCGAGACCTGGATCCGCTCGGCCAGGTCAGGGAGCTCGTTCAGGCAGAAGACCCCCCGGTTGGTGCGCGGCACCAGCCCATAGTGGATGGTCTCCGGGTCGCCGAGCGTCCGGCCCTCGGCGACCTTGACCGGATCGATGTCGCCGATCAGGTCGCCCACGCTGGTGTCCGGCGTGGCCAGCTTCTCGCCGTACCTTTCGCTGCGGTGCCGCCAGCTGACCGGCAGCTCGTCGCCCAGCTCGGCGGCCAGGCGGCGGCACCTGCCGCAGACCGGAGCGTACGGATGGTCGTTGATCTCGCATCCGGTGACCGTGGGCGACCACTCGTCGAGCAGCCCGGTCAGGGTGCGGATCAGGCGGGTCTTGCCCTGGCCCCGCTCGCCAAGCAGGATGACGTCGTGTCCGGCAATCAGGGCGCGCTCCAGGTGCGGCAGTACCGTCTCGGCGAACCCGAGAATGCCGGGAAAGGGGTCTTCGCCTGCGCGCAACTTGGCAAGCAGGTTCCGCCGTACCTCGTCCTTGACGCTGCCGAACTGATGGTCGCTTGCGCGTAGTTCGCCGAGCGTCTTGACTACGGGAGCGGCTGATGCGTCAGTGGCTGACGATGGCTGGCTTCGTGGCTGCACCATTCGACACTATGTGCATTGCGGCGTGGTCCGCATCTTGGGAGGCACACCATGGCCGTGAGCGGCCCCGTGCTTGCCGCCGATATCGGCGGAACGAAGATGGCGGCTGGCGTGGCCGAGCCCAGCGGTCGCCTGATCACCTGGACGCAGGTCCCGACGCCGCAGGACGTCGATTCCGAGCAGCTCTGGCGCACCCTGGAGGCGCTGCTCAACCAGGTGCTCGACGCCGCCAGGATCAGGGACGTATCCGAGCTGGCCGGGCTCGGCTGCGGCTGCGGGGGGCCGATCGAGTGGCCTGCCGGGCTCGTGTCGCCGCTGAACATCCCCGCCTGGCGGGCGTTTCCGCTCAGGGACAGGCTCGCCGAGCGGTACGCGGGCATCGGCGTGCGGGTGCACAACGACGCGATCTGCGTGGCCGCCGGGGAGCACTGGCGCGGCGCCGGGCGCGGCTGGAGCAATGTGCTCGGCATGGTGGTGTCCACCGGCGTCGGCGGCGGGCTGATCCTGGGAAACCGGCTGATCGAGGGCGCCTCGGGCAACGCCGGGCACATCGGCCATGTGGTCGTCGATCCCGAAGACGGCCCGTTGTGCGTATGCGGAGGTCGCGGATGCCTGGAGGCGATCGCCCGCGGCCCTGCCCTGGTCGGCTGGGCGCAGGCTGAGGGCTGGCGGCCGGACCAGCCCGGCATGACGGCGAGGGACCTGTCAGGCGATGCCGCGCAAGGTCACCCGATCGGCCGGGCGGCGATGCGCCGGGCCGGCCGGGCGCTTGGCATCGCGATCGCGTCCGCCACCAACCTGTGCGACCTGGAGGTTGTCGCGGTAGGCGGCGGGCTGTCTCAGGCAGGAGCGATGCTCTTCGAGCCGCTCCAGGAGGCACTGGCGGCGCACGCCAGGCTCGACTTCGCGCGAGAGGTCAGGGTCGTCCCTGCGGCCCTGGGCCAGAGCGCCGGCCTCGTCGGGGCCGCCGCCTTGATCATCGCGGGCGAGCGATACTGGACCGGCGACTGACGGCCCCGGTCAGCCCGCGGTCGCCCGCGGCCAGCCTGCGGTCAGCTCGGCCCGGTTGCGAGCTCACCCGCCGCGGCTAGCGCCCGACCGCGATGCTCTTGACCACGACCGTGCTCGCCGCCTTGTCGTGCAGGCACTGCCGCTGCGGATCCCACAGCAGCCAGAGGTTGTCGAGCAGGAAGAAGAACGGGATGATCTCGCCGCCGACGACGAAGACCAGCGCCCGGATGAGCGCGGCACCCGCGCCGACCTTCGCCCAGCCGTTCGCCGTGACCACCCAGGTGCCGACGATCCGCTTGCCGACCGTGGTCCCCCAGAATCCGGTCAGCAGCCAGTAGTACCCGACGACGATGATGAAGTTGGCCACGAGCACGATCACGAACGAGCCGGCGGTCTGGCTGAACACGTGGTTGTAGGCGGTCTGCGCGCCCGGAGCGCTGCTGTTCGGATAGGTGTTCGCGACGTTCTGCACGCGATGGGCGAAAGAGATCGTCAGCGGGACCCACAGGGCGGCCGTGACGATGCCGAGGATGATGCCGTCGATGATCCAGCCGACCAGGCGCCGCCAGGGCTCGGCCAGCCTGGGATCGCGGTCGGCCGGGTAGCCGCCTCGGGCGGCTCCGCCCGGGTACTGCGCTGTCGGAGGCTGTTGCGGATACCCGTAGTCCTGCTGCCCAGCCTGATACCCGTACTCCTGCTGCCCGGGCTGGCCCGGCTGCGGATACCCGTACTCCTGCTGCCCGGGCTGGGCCTGTCCGGGCTGGGCCTGTCCGGGCTGCGGCTGCTGCGGGTACCGGTAGTCCTGCTGCCCGGCCTCAGCCTGCTGACCCGGCTGCGCCTGTCCGGGCCATTGACCGGTGGCTCGCATCGGCGGATCGGTCGAGCCCACCGGGCCTGACCTGGGCGGACCTGGACTAGGGAACTCTGATGACTGCGTCACACGGTCATGATGCCCGGTCGTCAGTAGTAACACACGGTAGTTAACTAGAAACACATAGTTATTTCACGGCGGATCAGTGGACCAGCAGCTCTGTCCGGCGGCGGTCGAGTCGCGGATTTGGATGTCGCCCTCCTGTGCCGAGTCCCGGTCTGTTCGGCCGCTGGGGCTGCTCGGGCTGGCGGGGCAATGGAGCCGATGGGGTCGGCAAGGCTGGCGGGGCAATTGGGCCGATGGGGCCGGCAGCGCTGGCGGGGCAGTGGGGACGATCGGGCCTGCGGGCAATAGGGCCGGCAAGGCTGGTGCAGCTCGGCCAGGGGTGCGGCGGGGAGCGGGGCGGGGGCCCCGCTCAGAGGTTGCCGCGCCGGGCCTGCTCGCGCTCGATGGCCTCGAACAGCGCCTTGA
>DATNIU010000009.1:0-4539 GCA_035604275.1 Streptosporangiaceae bacterium
CCACCAGACCCGATCGCGCCACCAGACCCATCTGCACCACTAGCCCTGGTCTCACTACCAGACCCGATCGCGCCACCAGACCCAACGGCCCCCCCAGGACCGAATGCACCACCAGGGCCGAATGCGCCGCCATCGGCGGACCCGCCAGTCCCGGCCGACCCGCCAGTCCCGGCCGACCCGCCAGTCCCGGCCGACCCGCCAGTCCCGGCCGAGCCGCCGGCTTCGGATGCGAGCTTCGCCTCAATCTCGGCGAGCTGACTGCGGCATTTCTGCGCCGAACGGTCGGCGGCAGCGATCGCCGCGGCTAGCCGGCCAGCCTCATCGTGCGCGGCACGAGCCGCACCGGCCAGGGCGCCGAGCTTGCCGGAGATCTCCGCCGCCGCTGCGTCGACCTCCTGCATCGCAGCCAGCGTCTGCGCCAGGACCTGCCTGGCCTGATCCTCTTCCTCCAGAGCGTCAGCAAGCTCGCGCTCGGCCCGCTGGGCGGCGGTCTCGGCATGAGCAAGCTGCGCCGCAGCCTCCTGGGCGGCGGCCCGGAGCCCGAGCAGGCTCTGCCCGTCCGCAGATCCGCCGCGAGCCCAGTGTGCCCCGAGCAGGTCGCCGTCGGAGGTGACAACGGCGACCGACGGATCGGCCCGCACCAGCTCAAGTCCGCTGGCCAGATCGGGAACGATCAGAACCCCGGCAAGGAGCCGCTCGATCGCCGAGGCCAGCTCGCCTGGTGCCTTCACCAGATCGAGCGCGGGAATAACGCCTCGCCCACCCTCATCACCCGCACCGGCGCCGGTCCAGGCACGCGGCTGCCGGTCACTGGCCGACCCGCCGACGCCCTCCTGCTGCGTGACTCCCAGCCCAGCGGCTCGCGGTCGATTCTCAGTCGCTACGACTGAGAATCGACCGCGAACATCAATGCTCATCTCCGTGGGCCCGGAGTGGCCACGGACCGCCTCGGCGGCAGGAGGCCGGTCAACGTCGCCGACGCCGACCCCACCCTGGCCCGACCAACCGGCACCGCACTGGCCAAGACCGGCCTGACTTGGCACGGAGTAGCCAGCCTCCGCCTCGGCGGCAGGAGGCCGGTCAACGTCGCCGACGCCGACCCCGCCCAGCCCTGACCAACCGGCACCAGACTGGCCAAGACCGGCACTGGTCCTGTCCAGCTTCGACTGAGGGGGCCCAGTCGGGCTGGTCTCGGGCCGAGCTTGGACTGGCGCATTGGCCATGGCCTCGTGGCGGTGCGGCCCGACGCCTGGCCCGTGGTCGCCAGACGCGATCACGAGGTCGGCGCGGCCGACCTGGCGACCGCGCAGGGCGCGCAGAATGTCGGCAGCGGCCTCGAGATCGCGCACGGCGACTGCGGCGGCCGATCCGCCTAGTGCGGCAGCGATCGCCTCGGTCGCCCCGTCGGCCACGCTCAGCAGCTCGGCGAGCGGGCCCAGCACTCCGGTGAATCCCGCGTCGTCGGCGAGCAGCACGGCCGAGGCATCGGCGCCGCGCCTAACCGCCTCGTCCAGGGCGGAGACCCTGGCCCGAAGCCCGGCACGCCTGTCGCTGATCTCATGCTCGACCGCACGCAGCCGTGCTACCTCCGCCGACGCGACCGCCTGCGCCGCCGTCGCCTGCTCGTGGGACGCCGCAAGACCGGCCCGGTCCTCGTCCCGGCCGCCCGCCCGATCCTGCAGCTCGCCGTACTGCTGCTGAGCCAGCTCGGCACGGGACCTGGCCTCCTTCAGCCCGGTGGCCAGCCGGCCGGCCTCATCTTCGGCCGCGGCGAGCCTGCTCCGTACCGCACCGGCCTGACCGCGCAGCCTGGCCAGCCGCTCGGCCCGCTCGGCAGCAGCCTTGGCGTCCGCGGCGATCTTGCGCTCGGTCTCGCTCAGCGCCGTCTCCGCGGCGGTCCGCGCCGCGACAGCGGCGGTCAGCTGGGTCCGCGCAACGCCCAGCCGACCGGTCAGCTCCGCTTCCTGCTCGCGTAGCGCCGCGGCCTCGTGCTCGAGCTCGTCGGGATCGCGCCCAGGGCGGGCAGGCTCAGGTGGTGCCGACAGATGCCTGTGGCGCTCCCCCGCCAGATCCGCCACGGCGCGCAGCCGCTCGGCCAGTCCGCCGAGCGCGAAGTAGGTCTGCTGCGCTACCGCGAGCCGCGGCGCATGCTGCTGCTCGGCCGCCTCAAGCTCGGCCTCGGCCAGCCTGGCCGCGGCGAGGACCGCGTCAAGCTCTGCCCGCCTGGCTGCCGCGGCGGTCTCGTCCGCCTCGTCCCGGACCAGCTCGGCGGAGAGCGTCACGTAGTCGTCGGCGAGCAGCCGGAGCCTGGCGTCACGCAGGTCGGCCTGGATCACCGCCGCCTTGCGCGCGAGCTGTGCCTGCCTGCTGAGCGGCTTGAGCTGACGGCCAAGCTCGGTGGTCAGGTCGACCAGCCTGGTCATGTTGGCCTGCATCGCCTCCAGCTTGCGCAGCGCCTTCTCCTTGCGCCTGCGGTGCTTCAGTACGCCGGCCGCCTCCTCGATCAGCGCGCGGCGCGCTTCAGGCCCGGCATTCAGGATGTCGTCCAGATGCCCCTGCCCGACGATGACGTGCATCTCCCGGCCCAGGCCGGTGTCGGACAGCAGTTCCTGCACGTCAAGCAGGCGGCAAGCGCTGCCGTTGATCGCGTACTCGCTCTGCCCGGTGCGGAAGAGCAGGCGGCTGATCGTGACCTCGGCATAGTCGATCGGCAGGGCACCATCGCTGTTGTCGATGGTCAGAGTGACCTCGGCCCGGCCGAGCGCGGGCCGTCCCGCCGTCCCGGCGAAGACGACGTCCTCCATCTTGCCGCCGCGCAGCGGCTTGACACCCTGCTGGCCCATCACCCACGAGAACGCGTCCACCACATTGGACTTACCGGACCCGTTCGGTCCGACAACGCATGTGATCCCCGGCTCGAAGCGCAGCGTGGTAGCCGAGGCGAAGGACTTGAACCCCCGCAAGGTGAGGGTCTTCAGGTACACCCGCCTGTTCTCCTCATCTCCTCGCCCAGGTTCCTCCGCACCTTACCGTGCGCGGCGGCGCGCCCTGGGCATTGAGCGAACTGCCCCGTGACCATCTGCCCAGGTAAGTGCGCGACTCACCCAATTTGCGCACGCCTTTCCGCGGGCGCCTGACCGCCTTTCAGTGCGCTCACGGTTTTCAGCGCAGACCGGCCGCTTTCGGCGCTCTGGCTGTTCGCTTGCTGAAGCCGCCAGCCCGCCTGCCACGCTCCCGCGCAGCCGAAGTGCCTGGACCAGGGCCCGGAGCGGTCGATCGGGGCAGCCAGCGGCCACGGCGCGGTCCGCCCTGGCATGACCCGACCACGCCCGACCAACGACAGCCGCGCCCACCCGGACCAGCCGTCACGAGCACAGCGGCGCCGCTGAACGAGCCCACGGCACAGAACGAGGCGCGGCACTGAACGAGGCGCACCACAATCGCAAACGAGCACAGCAGTAGCAGGCCCGATACCGGAAAGCCCAGTCGCGGCAGGCCACCGAGAGTGGCCGGTCGCAGCCTCAGATCCCGCCAGAGCAGCCGTGGCAGCAAGACATCGCGTGCCCAGCGTGGTCAGGTCGGCGCGGCCTGGTCAGGTCAGCACGGGCTCGCGATCGTCGAGCAGCAGTTCATGACCGACTCCTGCGGCGAGCACGTCGTTGACCTCTTGCAGCCGGGCAAGCTCGGCCTCAAGGTCGCGTACACGTCGCTGGAGGCGGCGCATCTCAGAAACCATGCGGGGATCTGGCCCGCCAACATGGCCAAGCAGAGCCTTCGCCATTGCTTGAGGTCCTCCACACTGAGTGACCAGAGTGGGCGCGCACGCAGAAACGCTGAAACGCGCCAGGTTGCGCGCAAGTAACACAGCCATGGTCCCATCACAAGGGCCGTCCGGTCAAGTTGGCGTCCGGGCAGGTCACTGGCCCAATGCGAGGCGGAAGTGCCCGCCGAGCCCAGAGCCGCTCCCGGGACGCGCACTCGCCGGCGCGGTTCAGGCGGAACGGTACCGCCCGCCACAGCGGGTGACGGCACGACACCGCCCCGGACGACGCGCAGGTTGCCCGCGCTGTCATGCGGAATTCTGACGGAACGACGCCGCCCGCCGCGCGGGTGACGGAACGGCGACCTTGAGCGATGCTTGGCGGATGACGCACGGAAGGCGCGGCGTGGCCGGGGGGTGTCATCGTTCCACGAAGCCGGCCAGGCCGCCGCGCGCCTGATCCCAGCGGAACGTCACTCGTGCCACCCTGCCGGGCGCTCCCGCCCCCCCGAGCCGGTCAAGCAGGGCCGCGCAGTTGCCCCGGCTGCCCTCGACCACGACCTTCACCCGCCCGTCGATGAGATTCTCGGCCATCCCCACCAGCCCGAGTTCCAGCCCGCTGCTGCGCACCCACCACCGGAATCCAACGCCCTGGACCCGGCCCTGAACCCAGGCCGTCAGCCTGGCCTGGTCATCCGCCGCACTGGCCGCCACGCCGTCACCGGCACCGGCACCGATACCCGCAGCGCCATCCAGACCCGCAGCACCGGCACCGACAC
>DATNIU010000010.1:0-19921 GCA_035604275.1 Streptosporangiaceae bacterium
CGCTCACTATCGGGCTGGTGCTGACTATCACGTTCGTCGCGGCCGAGGCGCTGGCCGTGGTCACTGTGATGCCGGTGGTCGCCCGCGACCTGCACGGGCTGAGCATGTACGGGTTCGTGTTCAGCGCGTTCATGCTGGGGACCGTGATCGGCATCGTGGCGGCCGGCCGGGCGGCCGACCGGCGCGGGCCTGCCGCACCGTACCTGGCCGGGCTGGCGCTCTTCTGCGCCGGCCTCGCGGTCGCCGGTCTCGCGCCGTCGATGCCGGTGCTGGTGGCCGGCCGGGCGCTGCAGGGAATCGGGGCCGGCGCGGTGCCCGCTGTTTCGTACGTCGCGATCGGCCGCAGCCTGCCAGAGCGGTTGCGGGCGCGGATGATGGCCGTCCTGTCCACCGCCTGGGTACTGCCTGGCCTGGCCGGGCCTGCCATCAGCGCCGAGGTGGCCCATCTGCTCGGCTGGCGCTGGGTCTTCCTCGGCCTGCTGCCCTTCGTCGGCCTCACCGGGCCATTCGCGCTCCCGGCCCTGATCAGGCTCGGCCGGCCGGCCGCTCCGGCCGGGGAGGGTCACCGGCTGGTGGACGCCCTCGGCGTCGCCGCCGCGGCCGGGATGATCCTGGCCGGGCTGACGCTGGTGGCCGGCTCCCGCAGCGTGCTGGCCGGGGCGGGGCTGATCGTCGCCGGCGGCGCGATCGGGCTGCCCGTGCTGCGGCGGCTGCTTCCGTCCGGCACGTTCACCGCACGCTACGGGCTGCCTGCCACCACCCTGAGCCGCGGGCTGGTGACCTTCGCGTTCTTCGGGGCTGACGCGTTCGTGACTCTGTCGATCACGATCGTGCGCCACCGCACGCCGGTTCTGGCCGGCCTGGCCGTCACCGGCGCGACGCTGGCCTGGACGGCAGGCGCCTGGGTTCAGGCCAGGCTGAGCACACGCTGGGAAGGGCGGCGGCTGGTGCGGATCGGCCTGATCGTCATCCTGACCGGGATGGCCGGGCTGGTCCTGATGCTACGGCCTGATGTCCCGGTCGCCGAGGGCATCACCGCCTGGACGGTGGCCGGCCTCGGGATGGGCCTCTCCTACGCGCCGATCACGCTGATGATGCTGAAGGAGGCGCCGCCGGGACGGGAAGGCTGGGCCTCCGCCTCGCTGAACCTGGCCGACGTGCTCGG
Source organism: Streptosporangiaceae bacterium (assembly GCA_035604275.1). GTDB lineage: Bacteria > Actinomycetota > Actinomycetes > Streptosporangiales > Streptosporangiaceae > Chersky-822. Next base: position 1,166 of record DATNIU010000010.1, read on the forward strand.
GACCGCGATGGGCATCGGGCTCGGCGGCGCCGCGATCGCGCTGGCGGCACAGGCTGGCTGGCCGCTCGCCGCGGGAGTCGCCGTCGCCTTCGGAATCGCGGCCGCCGCCGCGGTGGCGGCGCTTGCCATCAGCCGCCGGCTTCCGGTCGGTCAGCGGGGAGCCAGCGTGGCGCCGGCTGGCAGCGAGATGACTCCGGCCCCGGAGGCAAGCGCGGTGCAACCCGCATAGGAAGCATGCGAGTTCCGATTGCTGCAGACTGAGTATCAGCTACGTCTGACCATCAGCATCCAGCCTTGCGGCTCCGCAATTGCTGGACTCGCTGATAGGAGAGGCCCATGAGTTGCGCGGCCTCACGTGAAGACAGGCTGGCCCGCCCGAGCGCCAGGGCAGCGCGCTCAGCGTCCGCGTTGTAGCGGCATTCCGCGGCCTTGCGCTCTCTGCGAGAGCGCTGGTAGTCCTTCAACGCCTCGGCAGCCTCGGCCGGTAGATCGTAGTCCCAGGTGATGTTGAAGTCAGGATCGTCAAGGTCACACATGACCACGATGAGGTCTCGGACCATGTCCTCAAGATCGGCGACGGTCTTAGATTCTGTCGCGCCGATACCTTCAACAATGGCGACCCACCAAGGGTCCTCCCGGCTGATGGTCGCGCGGTAGATGTCGCTGGTCACTGGTCCATCCAACCTTCCGCGAGCAACTGCTCGAACGCCTCTTCGAAAGCACGCGTGACCTTCCAAGACATATCCCCAGGATGCTTGGTCACGGCACCGCGAGCCAGCTCGTTTCCCTCCTCGTCGTATAGTGCCCACACCTCGTGCGAACCCTTGCCTCGGGGTCTCCCGGTCTTGGGATTCACGACCTGACTGACTGTGTACCCTTTGACCTTGGCGGCCTTCCGCAGCTGAGCGAGTGCATATCTCGCTGTCTTCGGTCCCTTGACCATGGACCCTAAGTCTAACCCGTTAGCCAGGTCAACGCCTAACGGGTTAGACAGCGATTGGCAGAGCGGTGAGCGCCGGGTGAGCAAGCTAGCCCCGCTCCCGTGCCGTCGCCTCCCCTGCAGTCCCGCCCGACGCGGCCGGCGCGGCAGTGGGTTAGCGGCCTGGCCGGGAGATCGGGGCGACCACCGCGATGGCTGCCCGCACCAGGTCGGCCGGAGCGAGCTCGATCTCAAGCCCGCGCTGGCCGGCGCTGCAGAACACCGTCGCGGAGTCCAGGACGGTCGAGTCGATCACCACCGGGAGCCGCCTGCGCTGCGCCAGCGGCGATATTCCGCCGGTGACGTAGCCGGTCGCCCGCTCGGCGGCCGCGGCAGGCGCCATCTCGGCCTTCTTGCCGCCGGCCGCCTCGGCCAGCGCCTTGAGGTTCAGCTGGCTGGCCACCGGAACGACGGCCACGGTGAGTGCGCCGTCCACGGTGACGATCAGCGTCTTGAAGACCCGCTCTGACGGCACCCCGAGTGCGGCCGCCGCCTCAAGCCCGTACGAGCCGTGCCGCGGGTCGTGGGGATAGGCATGAACGGTATGCGCGATGCCCAGCTGAGTCAGCAGCTCTGTCGCGCGAGTGCCCCTGGCAGCCACGTTCAGCGAGCCTAGACGAGCCGGGGGGCGGACCCGTATTCCGGACTGGCCGGCCGCGCCAGCGGGCAGCGGCCGACCAGCATACGATCCGTCAGCTGATCGCCGGGGCCTGACCCTGGACAAGCCACGGCTCGGGCACGGTCGCCAGCGCCCGCCGGTACACGTCCTCATAGCCGGCCGCCATCACGTCGACGGCGAAATCGTCCTCGACGTGCTTGCGGCAGCGGGCCGGATCGAGCCGCAGCGCCTCGCCGATGGCGGCGGGCAGCTGCTCGGGCTCGTCGACGACGATCCCGGTACGGCCGTGCACGATCAGCTCGGGCACCGCGCCGCGGCGGAGTGCCACCACCGGGGTGCCGCAGACCATCGCCTCGATCACGACCATGCCGAACGGCTCGTCCCAGCAGATCGGGAACAGCATGCAGGCCGCTCCGGCCAGCAGTTCCCGCTTGGCGACCGAGTCCGCCATGCCGAAGATGGTCACATCGGGGCCGATCCTGGGCTCGATCTCACGCGAGAAGTACGCGCGCTCGATCGGCTCCGTGCACTTGCCAGCCAGGATGATCCGCATTCCCGCGGACCGGGCGGCGTCGATCGCCAGATGCGGTGCCTTCTCCGGGTGGAACCGGCCGAGGAACAGCGCGTAGTCGTCCTTCTCGGCGCGGAACGGGAAGGTGTCGGCGCGGATCGTGTTGTGCACGGTCGCGGCCCAGGGCAGGTCGGGCGCGCTGGAGCGCTGCGCGTTCGATATGGCGACCAGCTTGACCGTGCCGCCGAGCGCCCGGTAGTAGGTTCCGAGATCGCCGCCCACCGGCCCGTGCGCCGTCACCACGGTGGGAGTGAGCCGGCCGCGGGCCATCAGCGGCCCGGCCATCGTGTGGTCGTGGATCACATCGACGTTCAGCGTGTCGAGGATGCTGGCCACCTTGGCGGTGTGCACCATCTCCGGCATCGGCTCGCCTAGCTGGTCGGCGGGCCCGACATCGTATGTGGTGATGAACCGCTGTGCCCTGGTGGCGTGGTGGCCCGCGCCGATCAGGGTCACCTCATGACCCCGGTCGACCAGCGCGTCGACCAGATCCGCGACGACCACCTCGATCCCGCCGTATGCCGCAGGCGGAACGTCGAAGTACGGCGGTGCGATCATCGCGATGTGCAGCTGCCGTGCCCCGGCGCAGACCGGTTCTGTCCTGGTCAGGGTCGAGCCTGTGGTGCTCACAGCGAAGCGCCTCCTTACCTCACGGGTTCACCGGCGCGGCACGGGGGCGCCATCCAGGCGCCAGTCCCGGCCGCAGATGATCATGCCCGCGGACTGGAACGCCGATACTGCAATTGAATTAAGAAAGTCCCAACGAGCAGGTAAAGAGCCGTCCATTACCATGCCGTAAACCTGACGCAATTACTCGGCTTATGCGGTCTGACCTGGCTGGATAATACGTGCGGGAATTAATCACACCGCAAGCATGGTTTAAACTCGGCGAGCTGATTCAGCGAGACGCGGCGTCCAGGTTATCCCTGATCGTCCGGGTGAGCGGGTGATCGGGGCCGAGCACCCGCTGGCAGTCAGCGAGGGTCTGCTCGAAGGCCGCGATCGCGTCGCTGTGCCGCCGGGCCATGTAGTAGGCATGGGCCAGGTTGCCGCGCGAGGTGAGCGTGTCCTGGTGGTCCGGGCCGAGCACGCGCTCGAAGTCGGCCAGGGTCCGCTCGTAGACGGGCAGCGCGTCGGCGAGCCGCCCGGCCGAGTGGTAGGCGCCAGCCAGGTTGCCCCGAGCGGTCAGGGTATCCGGGTGATCGGCGCCCTGGATCCGCTCTCGGTCGGCTAGCAGGCGCTCGTACAGCGGGATCGCGTCCTTCATCCGGTGCGCCGAGTGATAGCACGACGCCATGTTCGCCAGCGCCATCAGGGTGTCCAGGTGGTCGGGGCCGAGCACCGCCTCACGGCCAGCCAGAGTCTGCCGGTAGCACGGGATCGCGTCCTTCATCCGGCCGGCCGTCCGGTAGGCGTAGGCGAGATGCCCGCAGGCCGTGAGCGTATCCGGATGATTCGCGCCCAGGGTCTTCTCCCTGATGCTGTGCACTCTGCGGAAGATAGCGATGGCGTCGTCGATCCGGCCCGCGGACTGGTACGCGCGGCCCAGGTTGGCGCACTCGGTCAGGGCGTCGCGATGATCGGGGCCGAATACCCGTTCCCAGTCGGCCACATTGCGCTGATAGAGCACGATCGCGTTGTCGAGCTGACCGGCCAGATGACAGGTGCCAGCCAGCTGACTGCGGGCCGCCAGGGTATCGGGATGGTCGGTGCCGAGCACCCATTCACGGTCGGCTAGCGCCCGCTCGTACACGTCGATCGCCGCCTCCAGCATCCCCGCCGCCCGGTACACCCTCGCCAGGCTGGTGCGGGCGGTGAGCGTGTCGGGGTGATCGGGACCCTGGATCCGCTCGCGCTCGCCGACGCTGATCAAGGTCAGGTCGATCGCGTCCTCAAGCTGCCCGGCAGCCTCGCAGGCACCGGCCAGCAGGTCACGGAACGCCAGCGTCTGGACGTGGTCGGCTCCCAGCGCCCGCCCGCTGGCGGCGAGAAGCGACTGCCAGTACGCGATCGCGGGCCGGGCCAGCCCCGCGTCGGCCAGGCTGGTCCCGGCCTTGATCAGGATGGGGTGCGGCTCAGGCGCCCACAGCACGTCGCCGGCCGTCTCGCGCAGCCTGAAGGCACACTCGCGCAGCGCCTGCACGGCCACGGGGTCGGCCTGGAGCTGCGGCCACACCTCGGTCAGCGCGTCGGCCGCCGCCCGCGCGGCCTCGTCGAGAACCGCTCCGGGGACCAGCCTGCGGACCGCTGCCTGCACGATCGGATGCAGCGTGATCAGCCCTGTCGTGCTTGCCTGGTCAACGGACAGCAGGCCGCACCTGGCGAGGTTGCCGGCGGCGGCCCATGCCTGCTTGGGATCGGCGGCCGCGCCGTTGCCGCGCCCTGCCAGGTAGTTGCACGCGGCGACGCTGACCAGAATCTGAGCAGGCAGGCCGGCCGGGTCAAGCATCGCGGCCAGGGACAGCACCGGCCGCGCGGCTCCGGCTGGCGGCCGCTGGTCGGCCCGGTCGAGGGCCAGCGACCAGGCGACCTCGGCAGGTGACACCGAGCCGCTCGCCACCCGGCCGCGCAGCTCCTGCCGGCGGCTGGTGAGCCTGAGCCGGTACTCACGGCAGCTCAGCGTGGTGCCGGCCATCGTGGCTGTCGCAAGCGCCAGCGCCAGCGGCATGCAGCCCATGTCGGCAGCGAGGTCGAGCGCCTGAACGCGCTGGTCGGTGTCGTCGTAGAGCCTCGCGGTGAGGTAGCCGAGCGCCTCGCGCGGGCTGAACTCCCCGATCTTGCAGATCCGCGCACCGCGCGCGGTCAGCTCAGTCATGTCGGCCGGGCGGCAGGTGACCAGCACTGTTCCGGCGGCTCCGGCCGGCCACAGCCCGCGCAGCCCGGCCGGATCGATCACGTCGTCCAGTACCACGATCCACCGCCGGTCGGTACGGACCAGCCACTCAAGGAATCGCGCCGCGGCCCCCTCCGGCGACGCGCCGCGATCGGCCAGGCCGATGTCAGCGGCCGCCTGCGCGTAGCCGGCCAGGACCGCCGTCCGGCTTGACGCGTTGACCCAGACCTGAAGGTCCGACGCGGGTGACCGGGACAGCCCGTGGACCACGGCAGCGGCCAGATAGGTCTTGCCGTAACCACTGGGGCCCACCAGGACAGTCATCGCCGGCTTCCCGCTGCCGACCCACTGCCCCAGGTCACCTGCGCCAGAGAAGGTTTCGATGCCGTAGCCGGTCTCTGGCCGCGGGCTGAACAGATCGGCGAGCGAAGGTACCCGACCGGAGCAGATCGGCCAGGTGACAGCCGGCCCGGACACAACGCCGGCCTGCCACCTAACACGCTGATCGATCATGACCGCCTGATCAGTAACATCAGTGCCCGAATGCTAGCCCTGCATGGCACTGCAAACATTACGACGGCAGGACAGTCAATAGGCGGTTACCGCCGGATGTTGGTCAAAAAGGCGGCTACCGCCGCATCCGTCGCCACAACGGCCGGGGAACCATGCGCAGCACCGCGGCGGCGGGCCCGAGAGTGCGCGGTACCCACACCTGCGTTGAACCGCCCTCAAGCGCCGCCGCGACAGCGGATCCAACCTGGGCTGGCGTCGACGCCAGCGGGGCGGCGCTCATGCCAGCGGTCATCCTCCCTATCACGAATCCCGGCCGGACGAGCAGCACCCGGACACCGCTGCCGGCCAGGGCGTCAGTCAGGCCGCGGGCGAACGCATCCAGGCCGGCCTTGGCCGCGCCGTAGACGAAGTTGGCCTTCCTCGGCCGGACCGCGGCGACCGACGACAGCACCACGATCGTGCCATGCCGCTGCGCCCGCATCCGCGCGGCCGCCGCCAGCAGCGTCGTGACGTGGCCGGTGAAATTGACCTCGATCATCCGCGCCGCCAGGACGGGATCTCGGTCCAGTTCCTCCTGGGCGGTGAGCACTCCCGTCGCCGCGATCACGAGGTCGACCGGCCCGTCGTCGAATATCTGGTCGATCAGCGCCTGATGGGTGTCGGTGGCCATCGCGTCAAAGGCCAGCGCGGTGCAGGCAAATGGCAGCTCCTTGCCCGCCGCCACCAGCCGCTGCTCGTCACGCCCGGCCAGCAGGATCTCGGTGTCGCGCGGCGCCCGGAGCGCCGCCAGGATCGCCAGGCCGATCTCGCTGGTACCGCCGAGCAGCAGGATCCGAGCCGGCCTGCCCAGGTTCTCCAGCATCTGCTCACAGTCCGATCGCGAAGAGTGCCAGCCAGGCCAGTTCGCAGCAGACCATCAGCGGATCACGGGCGATCAGGTCCTCGACCGGCTTGCTCGTGGCCCGCGCGGTCAGCCGGTCGAACCGGGCCAGCGCCGCGGCCAGCGGGATCGAGCTGGCCAGGTGCCAGATCCGCATGGCCGAGCTCGGCTCTCCGGCGGCCCACAGCATGTAGGAGACGACCATGGTTGCCGAGACGGCCCGCTGGGCGAGCCGCAGTGCCCGCAGCGAGTAGCCGTGCATGGCCGGCCGGTGCACGGCGGCGTCCGAGCCGAGCACCGTCAGCTCGGTGTACCGCTTGGCGATCGCCACCATCAGCGCGCCCAGGCTGCAGACCAGCAGGAACCAGCCGGAGGGCGGCACGTGCGTCGCCGCCGCGCCGCCCACGACCCGGAGCACGAAGCCTGACGCCACGCAGCCGAGCTCAAGGAACGGCACGTGCTTGAGCCCGGCCGAGTAGAGGAACGAGATGAGCAGGTAAGCGGCGATCGCGGCCGCCAGCCAGGGCTCGCCGATCGCGAAGCCGGCCCCCAGCGCCGTCAGCACGAAGCCGACGGCGAGCGCCACTGCCTGCGCCTCAGGGAGCCGGCCGGCGGCCACCGGGCGGAACTTCTTGTAGGGATGGCGGCGGTCACGCTCGACATCGACGACGTCGTTGATCAGGTAGACCGCGGACGAGGCGGCGACGAACGCGGCCCCGGCGACCAGCGCGTACGCCAGGCCGTACTGGCGGCCTACCGTATCGCCAGCCAGCGGCGCGGCGAACACCAGCAGGTTCTTCGGCCATTGCCTCGGGCGGGTGCTCTGGATGACCGCCTTGACCCAGCGGGCTGGCGCGACCAGGCGTGCGGCGGCGCTGCGCGGCTCAGCAAGCTGCGCCGTCGGCGTGGGAACTGTCATCGGGCGAAGACCGCCGTGAAGTCTCGGTTGGCGAGGGAATAGTAACGATAGGGCGGTTGTACCTGAGTTGGCAGCAGATTGACCGGAGTCGGATTCGCCGGATGGTTCCGTGGCAGGTAGTACATGAACGACATCCAGTCAGGATTGATGTCGAGCTGCATGGCTGACACGGCGCCCGCGCGCTTGAGCAGGCCGGCCAGGGTGCGCACGTCGAGCGCGGGCCCGTAGACGAAGACGATCCGGCCGTCCTTCGTGATGCCGATGCCCGACCGCCAGACGTTGTACCCGCCGCCCAGCGTCGCTCCCCAGCTAGAGAGAACGTTCTGGTCGACCGTCGCGGGAACCTGGCCGTTGATGACGATCAGCTTGAGGTTCTGCCTGACCCCGGCGACGGAGGGCCCCAGGTGCAGCCCGCCGGAGCCCCAGGTCCCGATCTTCATCGTGCCGTCGCGGTAGTAGACCTCGGACGCGGCGCCCTTCACCAGGTTGCCGTCGAAATGCCCGTGCAGGTAGAAGCCCCCGCCAGCCGAGGCGATCCTGAATCCGCTGTTGAAGGTCGCGACCAGGCCGAGCCGGTGGCCCGGCGGGATGTCCATCGGAGCGCCCCAGTTGCCGTAGCCCGGATCCTCGGTGCCCGGCCGCAGAGAGAACTTGAGCAGCCGCTGGTCCATCGAGACGATGCCCGCGTAGTAGGACGAGTAGGTGCGGCTCTGCCGCACGTAGGTCTTGAAGACCGCCGGGACGCCCTTGACGCTGATGGCCACTTTCCAGACGCCTTCGCCGGGCAGGGGGGCGCCGGCCGGCGAGCCGATGTTGGCCGGCACGATCGGAGCTATCCCGTGATAGTGCTTCTTGTGCACTGTCGACCCGCCGAGGCTGGTGAACGACACATTCGGCTTGCCGCCGGCCTTGGGCGGGTTGTAGCTCAGCCACTCGCCGAAGGTGACGAGCGGGCCCAGATAGTGATTGCGCGCCCACTCGGCTATCCGCTCGGCGGTTGTCCCTCCGCCAGGCACGGTCAGCGCGTGCCCGATCGACCAGCCGGCGACGAAGACGAAGGTGGTGACCAGCGCCAGCACGACGCGCAGTACCGGGCGGGAGCGCCGGCGCGGCCGGCGCGGCACCGGCCCCCTCGGCGTCAGCCGCGTCTGACGACTCGGTGCTACTGGTCGAGCCACACAATCCTCCCTGTTCGCGCGCAGATCCGGCAGCCAGGTCCCGCCGGCTGGCGACGCCCGGCCACCGGACGGGTCACCGGGCGATGGCTCCGCGCGGGGTCCGGTTCATTCCGGCGCGAGCGCCGCGCGACGCCGCGCGCCTGTCCGCACGGTCGCCATCCTCCCGACCGCCACCGAGCGCCCCCGCCAGGGTAGCCGCCGTAGTCACAGTGCTCCGCCATTACCGCAGGCTCCGCAACCACTTGAGCACCCGGCCGCGGAACCCGCAGATCCAGCCTTCCCCATATGCCCTTCATTCCACTCCGCCGAAACCACTCCAGGCCACCTGCCACGCGGAGCGGCTAGCGGTCCGCACAGGGACCGCCGCCGCACTGCACCACTGTGCTCACATTGAGGACAGTTAGCAGCCTATCGACCGATGACGCATACGGCAGGATTTCGGGCTGGGCCGGATCGGCCCCCTGATCAGGCCCAGGATCGGGTCAGGTCCGGCACTCCCGCGATCGGCCGCGAGCGTCACAAGGCACAACGAGCGCGCGCTCCGATGAGTTTCCCCGCTGCCCGGATCGGACGGCCGGGGCCGTACTGGCGATCTGCCCAGGTTCACCGGACCGTTAAGCTATGCGCCGGCAATGTCAGCGGGAGGATCAACAATGAGCGACGACAGCGGCATCCAGCGGACCCTGGTCCTGCTCAAGCCGGACGCCGTGGCGCGGGGCCTGACCGGGCGGGTGCTGGCACGCTTCGATGACGCGCTGTTCAAGGTGGTCGCGGCCAAGATGGTCTGGATGGACCCGGAACTGACCAGGCGGCACTATTTCGATCTCGAGGAACGGTTCGGTGCGGACATCTACCGGACGATGGCCGAGTTCATGCAGTCGGGTCCGGTGCTCGCGATGGTGCTCGAGGGCGTCGGCGCGATACCGCGCGTGCGCAAGATGGTCGGTTCGACCTATCCCGACCAGGCCGAGCCCGGCACCATCCGGGGCGACTTCGCCCACATGAGCAGGGCCTACGCCAACGCCCGCGGCATCCCGGTCGCCAATCTGGTGCACGCCTCTGGCAATGCCGCCGAAGCCGAGCGCGAGATCGACGTCTGGTTCACCAAGGCCGAGATCTTCGACTACGCCTGCGCCGCGCAGCGGTTCACGTCCTGACGCCGGCCAGCACGGCGGCCAGCCAGCACGACGGCCGACCAGCACGACGGCCGACCGACAGGGCGGCCGACCGGCACGGCGGCGGCCGGCACGGCGCGGGCCGGACCGCGGTGACGGCAGCCGTCCGCGGAGACCTGCGGGCGGGAAATCGCCGCTGATCCGCCGCAGCCGTAGGGCTCGTCGAGCGCTGCCGGCGCAAAGGCCGGGTCCGGCTGATTAACGGCGCCGTGATGTGGTACCTGGGAGCTATGGAGGCGACGGATAGCGAGCCGGATGAGGTTACCGAGGCTGCCCTCGAGGCGGTCTCCGAAGCCGTCGAGCTGGCGGGCGAGCAGGGGCGGCCCGGCCGGTTCCTGAGCAGGCGGCGGCTGGCCGGGCGGGCGAACCGCGCCAGGGGCGTGCGCCAGCTCGGCGCCGCGATGGGCAGCGCCGCCCGGCGGGGCGCGCACGTCACCAGGCGCGGCGTCGCATCCGGCAGCCGGTGGCTCAGCGGTCAGGTGCTCGCGATGGCGCCCAGGCTGCCGGTCAGGGACATCGCGGCGCTGCGGGCCCAGTTTCCCGGCCGGTCTCCCGACGAGCTAGCCGACGCGCTGATCGACGGCGCGGCGCGCGCCTCGGGCGCGGTGGGCGCGGCGGTCGGCGCCTGGGCCGTGCTGCCGTTCCTGCCGGCAGCGGGAGCCGAGATCGCGACCGAGACGCTGTCGGTGGTCGGCATCGAGATCAAGCTCGTCGCCGAGCTGCACGAGGTGTACGGGATGCGGGCGCCGGGCGGCGTTATCGACCGGATGACCGCCTACGTCGGCTCCTGGGCACAGCGCCGGGGAGTCCGGCTGGCGCCCGGGGGGCTGATCCTCGCGGCCGGGTCACCGCTGGGCAGGCAGTTGCAGCGGCGGCTGGCGGCCAGGGCGGGCCGCAGCGTGTTCTCGCTCGGGCCGCTGCTGACCGGTGCCGTGGCCGGCGGGCTGATCAACCGCAGGGAGACCAGGAAGCTCGGCCGCACCATCCGTGATGACCTGCGCAAGTACTCGCCGCGGGTGACCGGATGGCCAGATGCCCCCGGTCAGCTCTCCTGACCCAGCCAGCGCCTGAGCCAGTCGATCTGCTCGGCCAGCACGTGCAGCACGGACTCGCGCGCGAGGTAGCCGTGGTTCTCGTGCGGCAGGATCACCAGCCGTGCCGTCCCGCCGCTGCCCTGGATCGCCTGGAACAGCCGTTCCGACTGGATCGGGAAGGTGCCTGAGTTGGCGTCCTCGGCACCGTGCACGAGCAGGATCGGCGCGGTGATCCGGTCCGCGTACCTGAACGGGGAGACCCGGTCATAGACGCCGGGCGCCTCCCAGAAGCTGCGCCGCTCAGTCTGGAAGCCGAACGGGGTCAGGGTCCGGTTGTAGGCGCCGCTGCGGGCGATCCCGGCCGCGAACAGATCCGTGTGCGCCAGCAGGTTGGCCGTCATGAACGCGCCGTAGCTGTGGCCGGCCGTCGCCACCCGGGCCGGATCAGCGATGCCCAGGTCGGCGAGCGCCCGGATGTGCGCGGCGGCGGCGGCGGTGATCTGCTCGATATAGGTGTCGTTCTTCGTCTCGGGGTCACCGATCACCGGCATCGTCGCGTTCGCGAGCACGGCGTGGCCGCTGAGCACGAACCACGCGGGATCGCTGGCCGTCAGCCGGGTGAATCGCTGGCTGCTGTCCCGCACCTGGCCGGCCGTGTCAGGACTTCCGTAGTCGTCCGGGTACGCCCACAGCACGAGCGGCAGCCTGCCGTCGCGGGCCGGATCGTAGTCCGTCGGCAGGTACAGCATCCCGGACAGCTGCACGCCGTCTCCCCGGTCGGTCACGATCAGCCGCTTGCCGATGCCGGTCAGCGCCGGATGCGGATCGGGCCAGCTGGTCAGCGAGCGGTGCGCCGGAGCGGCCAGGGAGCCAGCGGCCGGGACCCCGAGGTCGATTACCCGCAGGTTGGGCGGCTCGGACGGGCTCTCGTGCCAGATCACGATCTGATCCCTGCGGTCGTCGACGAAGCCGGCGACCATCTCGTACGCATCGGGCGGGCACAGGAACAGGCCGGTCGTCTCCCCCGTTTCCAGGTCGTGGCGGTGCAGGAACGGCCGCTCGCCGTCCGGCGTCGCGCCCTCGCCCGCGAGGTAGATCGCCGGGCCGTCCTGGAGCACGGTGTTGCGTCCGTCCGGCCGCAGCCGCGTGAGCGGCGAGCCGGGGTCCGCGTACGCGTCGTCCTCGGCCAGATCGAAGATGATCCGGTTTCGCTCGGGCGCCGCCAGGTCGCACAGCCAGGTGGTCAGCCACCTGCGGTCCCTGTCGTGCTCGGTCAGCAGCAGGGTGCCAGGGGACTCCATGCTCAGCCAGCCCAGGCAGCGATTCGCCACCTTGAAGGCCAGCCGGGGCGCCGTCTCGAACGGAGCTGCCTGGCACCTGATCGCGTCCCGGTGCTCGGCGGGCGCGACCGGATCGCCGCCGTCGAGCGCCTCGGCCCAGATCAGCCTGGCCGGCGCGCTCTCATCCCAGGAGACCCGGCGCGGTCCGGTGGGGACGCCCATCCGCGGCACCTCGTCGCTGACCGGAAGGTCGGCGAGCACCGTCACCAGCTTCCCCGCCGCCGTCCAGACCTCGGTCCGCCGGGCGAAGTAACTGTAAGGGACCCGGAACGAGAATGGCCGCTGCAGCCGGTACACCAGCAGGAACTGCCCGTCAGGAGACTCCTTGAGCAGCTGGTAGAGGCCGGCTGGCCCGAGCTCGGCGACCGCGCCGGTAGCAGGGTCCACCCGGACCGGGACGGTCGTCGCCAGCTGCTCGAACCGGTCCTCGTCGGCCGGTGTGCGGAGCATGTTCTGGAAGGTCGCCATCTGCGACTGCTTCCCCGAGGTCTCTTCGATCCGCGGCTCGATCGGCGCCGAGGTCCCCGGCCGGCCGGGCGTCCCGGCCGCCCCGGCCGCTCCGCCGGGCCGGCCCGGCGCCTCCGCCCGCGCGGCCGCCTGCGCCTGCGCCTCCGCCCCCGCGCCCGCCCCCGCGCCCGCCTGCGCGGCCGGCGTGCCGCCCGGCACGCCGAGCGCGAGCAGCGACCGGCTGTCCCTCGACCAGCCGACGGTGCCGCCGAGCGTCGGCGGCTCGGCGCCGAGGACGTCGGACACCCGGAGCCCGGGAACCTGGTGCGCCTCGGCCGTCCGCACGTCGCCGATCCAGACGCCGATCCCGTCAGGCTCGTCGATGGTGAAGGCGCACCGCTCCCCGTCCGGTGCCCAGGCAGGCACGCTGACCTGGGCATCAGGCGGCAGCCTGAGCGGAACCTCGGTGCCGTCGCTGACCCGCAGCACGGACAGCCCGGTGAACCTGCGGGTCCGCTGCCTGCCGCGGAGTACCGGGTCGAGCCGCAGCCCGGCCAGCGACAGGCTCTCCCTGGCCAGCAGGGCTACCGGCGGGTGCGCCTGGTACCCGATCAGGAGCAGGTAGCGCCCGTCGGGAGCGGGCAGCACCAGCGGCGTCGGCGGTGCGTCGATGGCAGACACGATGTCGCTGTCGGGGACCAGGAACGGCAACTGAGGTCCTTTCGCTAGGCACGGCCGTGCTGCGCGTGGCCGCACCGGCAGCTCAGTGTCTCAGCCGGCCAGCGCTCGCAGCGACCACGCATCGATCATTACAGCCGACGGCCGGTCAATCCGCCCATGGCGGCCACCGGCGGCCGGCGGCAGGCGGCAGGCGGCGGTCGGCGGCCACGCGGGCCGATCGACGCGCGGGCCAGCCGCCGCGAGCCGTCAGCGCGACGGGCATCATGCGGCCACCGCCTCCGCGTCTTCGCGCGGGCCGGGACAGGGCACCGACGCTGCTCGCGGGCCAGACCGCCGGACCGGTAGCGTTGGCTGCCATGATCGAAGAGCGAACCCGGCGGCTGCTCGACGTCCGGCTGGCGCGCGAGCAGGCCGAGCAGCGGCTGCCTTCGGTGGTAGCGGGCCTGGTGCGCGACGGCGAGCTGATCTGGTCCGCTGGCCGCGGCAGGCTCCCGGCCGCCGGCCGGGCGACGGCTGCCGGCGACGACGGCCGGGGCGGCCAGCCGGGCCGGGGCGGCCAGCCTGCTTCCGGTGCCGAAGCCGCGGGCAGCCAGCCGGACGCCGGCACGCAGTACCGGGCCGGGTCGATCACCAAGACCTTCGTCGCCGTGGCCGTGCTCCGGCTGCGCGACGCCGGCCGGCTGAGCCTTTCCGATCCGGTCGGCGATTACCTCAGCGCCGGGGCGGCAGGCTCGATGACGATCGGTCAGCTGCTCTCGCACTCAGCCGGGCTGCGGGCCGAGGCCGCCGGCCCCTGGTGGGAGCGCACGCCGGGATCGTCGCTGGCCGACCTCACGGCGTCCAGCCTGGGCAAGGACGCTGCCCGGTTCCAGCCAGGCAGGCGCCATCATTACTCGAACGTCGGATTCGGCCTGCTCGGCGCCCTGATCGCCATGCTGCACGACCGGCCGTGGCACGACGTGATCGCCGCCGAACTGCTCCGGCCGCTCGGCATGTCCCGGACGACGACTCGACCCCAGCCGCCGTTCGCGCCGGGGTTCGCCGTGCACCCGCATGCTGACGTGCTGCTCGCCGAGCCCGAGCACGATGCCGGAGCGATGGCTCCGGCCGGCCAGCTGTGGACGACGGTCGACGATCTCGCCAGCTGGGCGCGGTTCCTGGCCGGCGACACCGGCGGCCTGCTCGCGGCGGCGACCCTGGAGGAGATGCGCGAGCCGATCGTGATCGCCGAAGCGCCCGGTCAGCCGTGGACGGCCGGCTACGGGCTCGGGCTCCAGCTCTGGAACGCCGGCGGCGTCCGGTACTACGGGCACACCGGTTCGATGCCTGGGTTCGTGGCGCTCTTGCAGATCACGGACGCACCGGGCGGCGACACCGCGATCGCCGCGGCCAACTCGACCGCCGGCTTCGGCTGGACGCTCGGCTCCGACCTGCTCGCCATGCTGGCCGACTGCGAGCCCCGCTGCCCCGCCGAGTGGACACCAGCCGAGGTCAGCGCCGACCTGTTCGGCCTTCTCGGCACCTGGTACTGGGGACCGGCCCGGTACACGCTGCGGCTGACAGCCGATGTCCTCGAGCTGAGCAGGGAGCCGGCCGGCGCGGGCTCGATGCGCTTCCGGCGCGATGCCGACGGCGGCTGGCGGGGGATCGACGGCTACCAGGCCGGCGAGCCGCTGCTCCCGGTCCGCGGGCCCGACGGCACGGCCATCGCGCTGGATGTCGGCTCGTTCTGCTACACCCGCACGCCCTATGACCCGGCGGCCCCGGTCCCCGGCGGTGTCAGCTCCGATGGCTGGCGGGCCGCTCATTAAGGTCGTGACATTGACTCGTAACGGCTCGCGGGCGCCAGTGCGTCCCGATAGCGTACTGTCAAGGTAAAGCAGCGCCGGGCGAGTGGACAGGCCTGTCTGGCGGGGCTAACCTCAGGTTTGGTTTGGTGCCACTCGGGCACCAGGTGACCTATCTGATCACTGTGGTTGCCGCATCTCAACGAGGAGATGGCGACGCGACCCGTGCTCGGACACGACCTTTCAGAACGACAGAACCGACACCTTGAAGACCCGAACCCTAAACCGGATTCGATCTGGCCGGGCGGCCCTGTGATACCGCGAGCCGGATCAGTGAGAAGGCTGAAGACTATGAGCGGACGGCTCTCCCGCGGCGACGAGCTCGCCCGGGACGCTCAGGACGAGTACTCCCGCGCGGTCTGGCGGACCAGTTCCTGGTGCAACGCGTACGGCACCTGCGTGGAGGTCGCTCATCTTGCAGGCGGTGACGTCGGAGTGCGGGACGGCAAGGTCTCCGGCGGTCCGGTGCTGCGGTTCACGTCGGCCGAGTGGCGCGACTTCCTGGCCGGCATTCAGGCCGGCGAGTTCAACGCTTAGCAGACCCGCCCGCCTGCTCGGCGTGCGCGCCTGCTAAGCGCCGTTGCTGCTATGCGCGGCTGGCTGGCAGCCGCACAGTGCCGGGTCATGGATGACCGGCTCGTGCCTGACCGCGAGCAGCGGCAGGGCATTGATGACGTCGCTCCGGCCCTGTGCGTGACCGGCCCGCCATGCGTCGAATTCGGACTTGAGCTGTGCGGCGCTGATTCGCGACCGCACCGCCTCGGCCTTCCAGTGGCTGATCTCCTGTTCCGCCTGCGCCCTGATCCGCTTGATCTCGGCGCTGGCCCGGCGGACGATCAGGCAGCTGCTCGCCGCGACTCCCGACAGCGCGAATCCTGCGACCTGCAGAACGTCCATGCACCACCTCCTCTCTGATCCCCAGTGTGCGGCTGGGCAGCCAGGAACTGCAAGATGCAATGCATATATCCCATCAACTTCCGCTGCTTCAGTCGTCTTTTTGTCAGCCGGAGGCTCTAGGCTAAGGCTGATTGGCGAGCGCGGAGGAGGCTTGCCGGAGCGAAAGGGGCACGATGCCTGAGCATGGCGGGCCGTCGGTGCGGCGTCGGCGACTCGCCGCTGAGCTTCGCCGGCTGCGCGAGGAGCAGGGGCTCACCGGTGAGGAGGTGGCCGAGGCGCTCCAGTGGTCCGCTTCCAAGATCAGCCGGATCGAGACATCCCGAACCGGGGTGAAGACCGCTGACCTCGGACAGCTGCTCGACGTCTACGGCGTCTCGGCTCAGCACCGCGAGGAGCTCCTCGCGCTCGCCCGCGAGCGCCGGCGCAAGGGCTGGTGGGAGGCCTACACCGACGTTCTGCCGCCCTGGTATGCCGCCTACATAGTCCTGGAGTCCGAGGCCGAGGAGATCCTCTGCTGGAGTCCGGAACTGGTCAATGGCCTGCTTCAGACCGAGGACTACGCCCGTGCCGTGGCCGGCGCCATGGGGGCTCCGGCAGACCCGCCCGGTGAGATGACCCGCCGGATCCAGGCCAGGCTCAGGCGCCAGCGCATCCTGGCAGGCGAGAGCGCGCCCGGCGTTACCTTCGTGCTCGACGAGTCGGTGCTGCTGCGACGGCTCGGCGACGAGCAGGTCATGCGTGATCAGCTCGCGCACCTGATCGAGGCCGCCGCGCTGCCCAACGTCTCGCTGCATGTGCTGCGCCTGGCCGGCACGCACCCGGTGGGCGGCGGCGGCGGCTTCGTGCTGCTCCAGTTCCCGCCCGTTCCCGGCATCGGGCCGGCCTCCGATGTCGTCCACATCGACCAGCTGGGCAGGAGCGCGCTGTATATCGAGGGCGAGGCCGAGACCTACCAGTACAAGCTGGCGTTCCGGCGTCTCGTCGATGAATCTCTCGACGCTGACCGGTCGCGTGACCTGATCGGGTCGGTCATGCGCGAGATGTGGTCCTAGTAAACATGCACCGCTTGGGGCGCTCCCGTGGGGACCCAGTTTCGTGTCAGCCAGCGGGCGCGGCCGTTCCTGGCCGCCCTCCGCCTGCGGATAGCTCCAGCTGAAACGGCACCGGCGGATCGGCCGGCGTGGCCTTGCGAGGGTGGAAGACGCTCAGCATCGTGTGCGTGATAATCGCCTCCGCGTCGAAGACGCCCTCCAGTCGCGTCGTACCGGCCGGGAGCTCAAGTACCGCGATGGTGTACTCAGTCCGGGGAAGCAACGGCGTGCCCTCTTGCGCCTGAAACGTCCAGCCGAATCCCGCGTCACCCAGGTCAAGGCCGGTCACAATGGGCTGCTCGCCGGTCTGGCCAGTTCTGCCTGACGTGCTTCGCTTCGTCCCCAGCCGGACGAGTTTCGCGAGCGTAGGGGTAAGCTCCTGGCTGAAGAGGCGGGAGGATTCTGAGCTGGCGAGCTTGAGATAAGGGCGCAGCTGAAGCACCGGGGCCGGGGGATTCAGCCGGATCCGCACTCGGACCTCGGCATAGCTGCAACTGTGCGGCAGCTCGCTGAGCGTGAAGTAGAACTTAACCAGCTGGAGCCGGACCAGGTCGATATTCTCCCTGCGGCGTGCCATGGGCGCCAGGTCGTCGACGACCAGCCAGTAGCTCTCCGCTCTGAGAAACTGCACCCCGCCTTCCTCGATCAGCCGGGAGTGAGCCCCGCGCACGGTCTGCTCTACGAACAGCCTGCATTCCGCGACCGGCCGAATACCCTCCTCCGCCGGTCGGTTTTCTGCACCGGGGCCATCCATTTCGTCCGCCGAGAGAAACGCGAGCAAGCCCGCGGAGAACCCGGCGCTATCTTCCTCGGCCGTCATCGGGATCTCCTGATCGCCAGACCAATACGCCGTCCATGATGTGCCTTTGCCCGGCTCACCGCAAGATCAAGAACCAGGAAGGGGCGCATATGTTATCGCGGGCGGAAAATCTCTGTAGATATCTGGCGAGGTGGCCCGCCCGTGAGGGCGGGCCACCTGTCGTGCCTCAGCCACCTGTCGTGCCTCAGCCGGTTGTCGAGCCTCAGCCGGTTGTCGAGCCTCAGCCGATCAGTACCAGCCGTAGGCGACCTCGTGAGCCCAGGCGCTGGCAGGCGATCCGTAGCGGGACCTGATGTAGCGCAGGCCCCACCGGATCTGCGTTCTCGCGCTGTTCTGCCAGTTGGGACCGGCACTGGCCATCTTGCCGCCAGGAACCGCCTGCGGGATGCCGTAGGCGCCCGAGTACGGATTGCTGGCGTGGACGTTCCAGCTGCTCTCGCGTGCCCACAGCCGGTCCAGGTACCTGAACTGGTGCCGGGCCCGCCAGCCGAACTTGCGCAGCATCAGCCACGCGATCCGCTTGGGGTTCATGTGGTGATGCCTGCGGTGCCTGCCGTCGTGATCACGACGGCGATCGCCGTCACGGTCGTGGTCCCGGTCGAGCCGCCGCACCGACGTGACATCGGCAGCGATGCCACTGGCTGACTCGGTGACCTTGGCTGACTCGGTGACCTTGGCCGCAGTAGCCGCACTGACCGTGCGTGCCGGGCTGACTGGCTGGGCTGCGGCGGTGGCCGACCAGCCTGCCGGGGCGGCGATGACCGCCAGGGTGAATGCGGGAGCGCTGAGCAGGAGAGCGATTCTGGACGCAGAAGTGCGGTTCAGTTTCCGCTGGGGGGACAAGGCGAACCTTTGGCCGGGCGTGCTGTGAGCACGCTCAACTATCACCACGTACGCCGACCCGGACCCGGACAAGCCGGAGGCCAGGCAGC
>DATNIU010000011.1:0-3453 GCA_035604275.1 Streptosporangiaceae bacterium
CCCGGCCCCGGCCCCGACCTGGCCGGCATCCGCGCCCACCTCGCCCGCACCCTGCCCGCCTACATGATCCCCGCCCACCTCATCCCCCTGGACACCTTCCCCCTCAACACCAGCGGCAAGATCGACCGCACCGCCCTGCCCCCGCCCGCCTACCAGCCCGCCGCCACCCTCGGCACGGCCCCCGCCACCTTCATCGAGACCGTCCTCGCCGACATCTACGCCACGATCCTCGGCCACGACCAGATCAGCGCCACCGACAGCTTCTTCGACCTCGGCGGCAGCTCACTCGGTGTCATGCGGCTGGTCACGCAGCTTGGCGCGGCCCTCGGCGTGGACCTGGATGTCAGCGCGGTGTTCCTGGCCCCGGCGCCGCAGCAGCTCGCCGCGGTGCTGCGAGACAGATACGGGTTTGACGATGCAGACCTCGACGCGGACGGCAGCCCACTGACCACGGCAGCTCGGTGAGGAGCATCATGCGACAACGCGACGGCGTCCTCGCCAACACCGATTTCGTCAAGCTCTGGGCCGGGGAGACGGTGTCGCTGATCGGCACCCAGGTCACCTTGTTCACGCTGCCGCTGGTGGCGATCCTGACCCTCAACGCCAGCGTGTTCGAGGTCGGCGTGCTGAACGCGCTGCGCTTCGTTCCCGTCATGCTCCTCTCGCTGTTCGCGGGTGTCATGCTCGACCGCCGGCGCCGTCGGCCAGTGCTGATCGCGTGCGCGCTGGGCAACGCGTTCCTGATCGGCCTGGTGCCGCTATCCTCCGCGACCGGCCTGCTGTCCATCGGCCTGCTCTACGCGGTGACCCCGCTGGTCGGCACGCTGAACATGATCTTCGAGGTGGGGTCGCTCTCGTACGTGCCTAACCTGGTGGAGCCGCGTCATCTGTCGGAGAGCAACAGCAAGCTCCAGGCCAGCGACGCGCTCGCGGGCATCGTGGGCCCCGGCTTCGCCGGCCTGCTGATCGGTCTGATCACCGCCCCGATCACGCTCTCAGTGGACGCGGTGTCGTACCTGTTCTCAGCGTTCGGCCTGATCGCCATCAAGAAGCAGGAACCCGAGCCCGAGGCGCCGGCCGACCGTCCTTCGGTCCGTGCCTCGATCGCCGAGGGGCTCCGCACGGTCTACGGCAGCCCGCTGCTGCGCTCACTGCTGGCCCAGTCCACGGCGATCAACCTGTCGTTCGGCGCGTACATCACGCTCTTCGTGGTGTACGCGGTCAGATACCTGCACCTGAGCCCGGCCAAGCTGGGAATCGTCATCGCGGCCTCAGCCGTCGGCGCGCTCGTCGGCGCCTTGCTCGCCACCCGGGTCGGAAATGCCATCGGGCTCGGACGGACCATGGCCGTCACCATGATCGGCGTATCCGCGTCGCCGCTCCTGATGCTGATCCCGCGCGGATCCGGCGTTGTCACCGTTCTCATACTCGTCGCCGCGCAGTTCATCTACGGCTGCAGCATCGCGATGTTCAACGTCAAGGCCATCACGCTGCGGCAGACGGTGACACCAAGGAGGCTGCTTGGCCGGATGAACGCGACGTACCGCATGGTGCTCTTCGGGTGTGCGCCGTTCGGGGCGATCGGCGGCGGATTGCTCGGCAATGCAGTCGGGCTGCGGACCGCATTCGTGGTGTCGGTGATCACGATGGTCTCTCCGGCCCTGTGGATCTTCTTCGGCCCGGTGTTCCGGCTCACGGAGATGCCGCCCGGTCCGCCATCGGACAGATCGGATGCGGCGGCAGACGAGACGGGCACGGACGAGATGGGCACGGACGAGACGGGCACGGGTACCGTCGAAGTGGCGAGCGCGGCGAGCCCCTCCGGCCCGGGCGGAGCCGAAGCGACGGCCACGGTGCTGGCGGCGAGCGCGGCGGAGCCAGCGGGCGGTCCGCCCGCTGAGCAGGTCGCCGCGGGCGCGAGCGATTCCGGCCGCCACGCTGACGGGGCCGCTGGCGTCGGTGTCGGCAGCCGCCACGGCGACAGCCAGCGTGACGGAGGAGCATGAAGGAGACGCGGGTATGCTGACGGATTCTCAGCAGGCGGCGCTGGCCCTGCTACGGGCGCGGCGAAGCCGGCCGAACACCGCAGGCGCGATCCCGCGACGGTCGGCTGAACTGACCGATCTGCCCTTGTCGTACGGGCAGGAGCAGCTGTGGTTCATCGACCGGCTCGCGCCGGGGCAGCCGACCTACAACATCCCGCTTGCCCTGAGGCTGTCCGGCCCGCTGGACGCTGCGGCGCTTGGCCGGGCGGTGAACGGGCTGGTCGATCGGCATGAGGCGCTGCGGACCAGGCTGATCGCCGGCGAGCATGGCCGTCCTGTGCAGGTGGTCGACCCGCCGGAGCCGTTGCCGGTTGAGGCGGTCGACCTGTCCGGGCTAGATCAGAACGACCGGCAGATCCGGCTGCGCGAGCTCATCGACGCCGAGGCGCTCCGGCCGTTCACGCTCGCGGCGGACCGGCTGCTCCGGGTCTGGCTGGTCCGGCTGGGCGGCGGCGAGCACGTGCTGCTGGTCGTGGTCCATCACACGGTGTTCGACGGCTGGTCCGCCGGGGTGCTGCTGCGCGAGCTTGCCGCGCTGTACGGGCAGGAGGCCGCAGGTGAGCCTTCCGGACTGGCGGAACTGCCAGTGCAGTTCGCCGATTATGCCCTGTGGGAGCGGGACCGGCTGAAGGGCGAGATGCTGGAGCGGCTGGAAGGCTACTGGCGCACCGAGTTGGACGGTTACCAGACCGTTCAGTTTCCCACCGACCGACCGCGGCCCGGGGTTGACGGTTCCGCCGGCGGACTCGCCCAGCTCATGACAGACACCACGCTGCTTGATGGCCTGCGGGAGCTGTCCCGCAGGCAGGGGACGACGCTGTTCGTCACCTTGATGGCCGGGCTGCTGGCCCTGCTGTACCGGTATACCGGGCAGCGTGATCTGGTGGTGGGCACGGTCAGCGCCAGCCGGGGCCGGAGCGAGCTGGCGCCGCTGATCGGGTTCCTGGTCAACACGCTGCCGATCCGGGCCGACCTGTCCGGCGACCCGGCGTTCACCGACCTGATCGCCCGGGTACGTGAGCGGACCACCGGCGCCTACTCCCACCAGGACCTGCCGTTCAGCATGATCGTGCAGACGGTGCGGGCGGAGCGCGCTCCAGATCGTGTCCCGGTGTTCCAGATCGCGTTCTCCTACGCCGAGCGCGATAGCGCCGGCGTCAGCGCCGCGGGTGTCGAGTTCGCGATCACCGACCTGGTGGTGGGGATCAACGCGGCGAAGTTCGACCTGGACTTCGCCGCGGAGGCCCGTGACGACGGCTTGTGGTTCGAGTGCTCGTACAAGACCGCGCTGTTCGAGCCGGCCACGATCCGGCGGCTGCTCGGCCACCTGGAGGTCCTGCTCCGCGGCGCGGCCGCCGACCCCGCGGCCCGGCTGTCCCGGCTGCCGGTCCTGACCGGGGCCGAGCTG
>DATNIU010000012.1:0-14208 GCA_035604275.1 Streptosporangiaceae bacterium
CGATCGGGCGGTCGGCCGCCGATCCGCACCTGCCCGAGGTGCTGGCGATCGCCGGGCTGGGCAGCGCGATCGACCGCAAGGTGCGCGGCTACTCGCGCGGCATGTGCCAGCGGCTGGCGATCGCCCAGGCCATGCTCGGCCTGCCAGACCTGCTGGTGCTCGACGAGCCGCTGAACGGGCTCGATCCGCCGCAGATCAGCCAGATGCGCCAGGTGCTTACCGACTACGCGGCAGGCGGCCGGACGGTCGTGCTGTCCAGTCACATGCTCGCCGAGGTGGAGCAGACCTGCACCCATGTGGTCGTGATGCACGCGGGCCGGCCGATCGCGGCCGGCCCGGTCAGCGAGATCGTCGGCGACGGCGGCGCGCTGCTGATCGGCACGCCGAGCCCGGCCGACGCGGTGCGAGTGCTCCGTGAGCTGCCCGGGATCGGGAGCGCGGCGGAGCATCAGGAGGGCGTTCTCGTGCATCCAGGTGACGTTGCGGCCGCCGAGCTCGTCGCAGCACTCGTGCGCGCGGGTATCCCGGTCGAGCTGGTCGCGCCGAACCGTCGGCTGGAAGACGCGTTCCTCGCGCTGATCGGACCGGACTCGCGGCCCGATTCGCCGCCTCACCTGGAACCGGCGGAGGCGGCCCGATGACGGTCACCGATCTGGCTGAGCACGGCCCGCACGCCGCGCCTGATCCTGAACCGGCGGAGGCGGCCCGATGACCGACCTGGCCGATGACGGAGCCGGTCGGCCGTCCGACGGCATCATCGGCCAGCCACCTGGGGGCCGGTCCGGCCGCGAGGCCGTTCCTGCAGCTGGCCGCGGGGCTCCAGTAGCTCCTGGTTACAGCCCGGGCCACACTCTGCCGCTGGCCGTCGAGGCGATCCGCCAGCTGCGCCGCCGCCGCACGCTGATCGCGTTCGGACTGCTGCTCGTGCTGCCCTGGATTCTGGTCGGCGCGTTCGAGCTGAGCGGCAATGGCCCGGCCGACAGCCAGACGCCCGGCCTGGTAGCCGACGCCACCTTCGGCGGTCTCAACTTCGCCGGGTTCGCCTTCTTCGCCTCCGCGGGTTTTCTGCTTGTCGTCGCCGTGGCCCTGTTCTGCGGTGACACCGTGGCCACCGAAGCGAGCTGGGCATCCCTGCGCTACCTGCTTGCCGCGCCGGTGCCGCGAGCCAGGCTGCTGCGGCAGAAGCTGATCGTCGCGCTGATCTACTCGTCGGTGGCCGTCGCCAGCCTGCCGATCATGGCGCTGCTCGCCGGCACCGTCGCGTTCGGCTGGCATCCGCTGAAGCTGCCGGGCTCCGGGGTCGAGCTTGGCACCGGCGCCGCCCTCGGCCGCCTCGCGATCGTGCTCGGCTACGTGCTGATCACCGAGCTGGTGGTGGCCGGCCTGGCATTCCTGTTCTCGGTCTCGACCGACTCGCCGCTCGGCGCGGTCGGCGGCGCCGTGGGCATCGTCATCGTCAGCAACATCCTGGACGCGGTGACCGCGCTCGGGCACTGGCGGCGGCTGCTGCCCACCCACTGGCAGTTCTCCTGGCTGAACCTGCTTCAGCCGCAGATCTCCTGGACGGCCATGATCGAGGGGGCCTCGGTCTCGTTCTGTTACGCGGTCCTGCTGATCGCGCTGGCCTTCCGCCGGTTCCGCGGCAAGGACATCGTCTCTTGAGCGAGACCCGGGTGCCGCTGCGGACCATCGTCGTCCAGTGGGGACGGATCGGCTGCATCGGCTTCGGCGGACCGCCTGCCCACATCTCGCTGCTGCGCAAGCTCTGCGTGACGCAGCGAGGCTGGCTGTCGGCAGAGGAATTCGAGGACGGGGTCGCGGCGGCCAACCTGCTGCCCGGGCCTGCCTCGACCCAGCTGGCGATCTTCTGCGCGTGGCGGCTGGCCGGACCGGCCGGCGCGCTGGTCGGCGGGGCCTGCTTCATCCTGCCTGGCCTGGCCGTCATCCTGGCGCTGTCCGCGCTGTTCCTGGCCGCACGGCCGCCGTTGTGGGTGGCGGGCGCCGCGGCCGGGGCGGGCGCGGCGGTGCCGGCCGTGGCCGCGACCGCCGCGATCAGCCTGATGCCTGCCAGCTGGCGCCGGGCCCGTCGGACCGGCCCCGGTCCGGTCCCGCCGGGGACCGAAAGCCATCAGGCGGGTAAGCCGCACCCTGGCCCGGCACACCCTGGTCCGGTGCACCCTGGCCCGGCGGACCCTGGCCCGGCGGACCCTGGCCCGGCGGACCCTGGCCCGGCGGACCCTGGCCCGGCGGACCCTGGCCCGGTGGACCCTGGCCCGGTGGACCCTGGCCCGGCGCGGCCCGGCTGGGTGGGGCTTGCGTGGGCACGTATCGGATGGGCGCGGGGCCGGTGGGTGGCTTACCTTCTCACGGGTGGCGTGGCAGGTGCACTGGCCGGCCAGTTCCTCGTGCTCGTCCTCGCCGCGTGCGGCCTGATCGAGCTGACTATCCGGGTGCCGCGGGATGGTGTGAGAGGCGCTGATCGTCCGGCCGGGGGTGACGGGCCGGTGTGGCCTCGCCGGGGCGGGCACGGTCCGCCGGGTGTGATCCCCGCGCTCGCGCTGGCCGGCCCGGCCGCCGGGGGGCTGCTCGCGCTGGCGTGGGTGGCGTTCAAGGTGGGCGCCCTGTCCTACGGCGGCGGCTTCGTGATCATCCCACTGATGCAGCATGACGCCGTGCATACCTATCACTGGATGAGCGGGGCTCAGTTCCTCAGCGCCGTCGCGCTCGGCCAGGTAACGCCCGGTCCGGTCGTGCAGACGGTCGCGGTGGTCGGTTTCGCGGCCGCGGGTGTCGGCGGTGGCCTGCTGGCCGCGCTGGTCGCCTTCTCCCCTTCGTTCGCCTTCGTGCTGGCAGGCGCACCAAGATTCGCCCTGCTCCGGCGGAGTGCCCGCGTGCAGGCATTCCTGACCGGGGCCGGCCCGGCCGCCATCGGCGGCATCGCCGGGTCCACCGTCCCGCTCGGCCTCGAGCTCGCGCACCTGTGGCAGGCCGGAGTGCTCGGACTCGCCGCGGCGTGGCTGATCGGCCTGCGCAGGAACGTCGTCGCCGCCATCGTCGGCGCGGCCTGCCTGGGCATCGTCGCCGTGCTCGCCGGTGCCCCCGTCGGCTGACGGCGGGCCGGCGGATCCTGGCAAGCGCGAGCCGTGACGGAACAGCGCTGCGGCGGAACCTGGTTCCTGGGCGCGCCGCGCACCGGCTGGGCCCGGCACTGCGCGGGCCATCGCCGGCGGTGCAGTGGGCGGCCCTGCCCGCAGACGTCGGCCCGCCGCCGCGCTAAGCGGGGGCGAGCTGGCGGGCGACGTCGGCGAGGGGCGGCCAGTCGGGTGACTCGATCGCGCAGCGGGCGAACAGCCACAGCAGCAGACGATCGCCGTCCAGGCCGAGCAGGCCGGCCATTCTCGCGGCCAGACCGCGCGGATCGGCCCGTAGCCGCTCCTCGCAGTTGAGCATGTGCTGGAGCGGATCGTAGGTCGGATCGCCGATGTAGGGCTTGGGGTCGATCACCAGCCACGGCTCCCGCCGCGCCGCCAGGACGTTGCCCGCGTGCAGGTCGGTGCAGAGCAGGACGTGACTGGCGGCCGTCGCCGGGAGCTCGCGGAACAGCGTCGCCGCGGCGCGCGCCAGGCCAGGATCCAGGCCGCACCGGCCGCCGGCGATCTGCTCCTCGAACCCGGCGGCCCACGCCTGGCACATGTGCTCAAGCGGGCGGAATCCGGGTCCGGCGGCTGGGGAGATCCAGAGCCTGCGCAGCAGCCCGGCGACCACCACGTCCTGCTCAGGCTCGGCCCGGCCGGACAGTGCCAGGCCCGGCTCGCACCGCTCGAGCAGCAGGACGATCGTGTCCCCGGACTCCTGGGCCGCGTGCAGCCGGACCGCGCCGTTGCCGCCCCAGGAACGCAGCGCGCGGGCCTCGTGCTCCGCCTCCGGGTGCCGCCAGCCGACCTTGAGCACCAGATGCTCCCCTGACGCGGCGGTGACCGGGCCGACCCAGGCCGTCATGCCGCCTGGCTGAAACGGTTCCCCGAGGTCGAGCGACCATAGTTCCTGCGCTTGCCGAACGGCGCCAGGCACCGACTCGAGCCATTCCAGCCGGCCCTCACGCTCGGCCGCGTCAACCAGGTTCTGAGGCATCTCCAGCCGGTCCACGGCCCGACGATAGTCCCCGGGCGCTGGGAGCGATGACTATGTCGCTCCTGGCCCGGGGCATTGCGAACGTGCCCGGTCGTACCCAGACCCGGCAGGTTGCCTGGCTAGCTCGCCGACGGTGGTGCCTGGTGGCCGGGCGGGCCGGCGTTGACGAGCAGCCCGACCGGCGCTGCGTCCGGCGTTGACACTGGGCCGGCCGGGCACCTAGATTTTCAACGTTCGATCACGGAACTGATGTTCGTTAAGCGCACAAAAGTCGGCCAGCCCCCGCTGACGCTCATGAGCCGTGAGCCGTGGACCGATGAAGGAGCGCAGCATGCGCACCCAGGTTGGCATCGTAGGCGCCGGACCGGCCGGGCTCCTGCTGTCGCACCTGCTCGCGCTGCGCGGCATCGACACCGTCGTCGTGGAGATCCGCAGCCGGGCTTACTGCGAGGCCAGGCAGCGGGCCGGCGTGCTCGAGCACGGCAGCGTCCGGCTGCTGCGGGAGGCCGGTCTCGCGGACCGGCTGGACCAGCAGGGACTGGAACACGGCGGCATCTACCTCCAGTTCGCCGGCGAACGCAGGCACCTCGACTTCAGGGACCTGACCGGCGGCCGGACCGTCACCGTCTACGCGCAGACCGAGGTGGTCAAAGACCTGATAGCGACACGGCTCGCCGCCGCCGGTGCCGTCCATTTCGAAGTCACCGACACCGGGATCAGCGGCCTGGAGACCGACCGGCCGTTGCTCAGCTTCACCGGCTCCGATGGCAGAAGGCACGAGATCGTCTGCGACGTGATAGCCGGCTGCGACGGATTCCACGGCATCTGCCGGCCGGCCATCCCGGCCGGGCTGCTGACTGTCTGGGAGCGCGAGTACCCGTATGCGTGGCTGGGCATCCTGGCCGACGTCCCGCCGTCCACCGACGAGCTGATCTACGCCCACCATCCGCGCGGGTTCGCGCTGCACAGCCTGCGCAGCCCGACCGTCAGCCGCCTGTACCTCCAGGTCGCGCCCGAGGAGCCGGTCGGCAACTGGCCCGACGAGCGGATCTGGGACGAGCTGAGCCTGCGGTTCGCGCTCGGAGGCTGGGACCTGAAGCAGGGCCCGGTCCTGGACAAGGGCATCACGCCGATGCGCAGCTTCGTCGCCGCGCCGATGCGGTACGGGCGGCTGTTCCTGGCCGGCGACGCCGCGCACATCGTGCCGCCGACGGGCGCGAAGGGACTGAACCTCGCGCTCGCCGACGTCGCGGTGCTCGCCCCGGCGATCGACCGCCTGCTGCGCGGCGACTCCGGGCCGGCCGACGCCTACTCGGCGACCTGCCTGGACCGGGTCTGGCGGGCCACGCACTTCTCCTGGTGGATGACCACGATGCTGCACCGCACCCCGGGCGCTGACGACATGGAGACCGCGCTTCAGCTGTCCCAGCTCCGCTACGTCACCACGTCACGCGCGGCGGCAACGTCGCTGGCCGAGAACTACACCGGCTTCTCCGTACTGCCGCGGGGGGACGGCGGATAGCAAGAGCCACCAACCGATCCGTTTCCACGGCGCGAACCGCCGCAGCAACCGAGGATGATGATCATGCGCACATCTCCGCCCTTCCGGGCCGACCATGTCGGCAGCCTGCTCCGCCCGCCCGCGCTGCTCGCCGCGCGGGACGACTTCGCGGCCGGCCAGATCGACGCCGCCGCGCTCAGGGCGATCGAGGACGCGGCGATCGCCGATGCCGTCGCCATGCAGGCGGAGGCAGGCCTCCAGTCGGCCACCGACGGGGAGTTCCGCCGCGCGTCGTGGCACATGGACTTCATCTATCAGCTCGGCGGGATCAGCAAGGCGCCGGGCAACCTGGCCGTGAAGTTCCGCAACCCATCGGGCAGCATCGAGTTCACGCCCGCCGCGCTGCACGTCGGCAGCCGGATCAGGCTGGACCACACGATCTTCGAGGCCGACTTCCGCTACCTGCGGTCCGTCGTGGCCGGAGCGACGCCCAAGCTCACCATCCCGTCGCCGAACATGGTGCACTACCGAGGCGGGCCGGCCGCGATCGATCCGGCGGTCTACCCGGACATGGAGGAGTTCTGGTCCGACCTGTCCGCCGCCTACGCCGAGCAGGTGCGGCGACTGGCCGAGCTCGGCTGCACCTACCTCCAGCTCGACGACACCAGCCTGGCCTACCTCAACGACCCGGCGCAGCGCGCCGAGATCGCCGACCGCGGCGAGGACGCCGAGCACCTGCACCTGCGGTACATCCGCCAGGTCAACGACGCGATCTCGGCCAGGCCGGAGGGCATGGCCGTGACCACGCACATGTGCCGGGGCAACTTCCGGTCCTCCTGGGCAGCCGAGGGCGGCTACGACTTCGTGGCCGAGGCGCTGTTCAGCGAGCTGAACGTGGACGGCTTCTTCCTGGAGTACGACGACGAGCGCTCCGGCGGCTTCGAGCCGCTGCGCTTCGTGCCGAAGGGGAAGATGGTCGTGCTCGGCCTGGTCACCACCAAGCGCGGCGTGCTCGAGGACGCCGACACGCTGAAGCGGCGGATCGATGCGGCGGCCAGGTTCGTGCCGCTCGGCCAGCTCTGCCTGTCACCGCAGTGCGGCTTCTCGTCGACGGTCGAGGGCAACGTCCTGACCGCCGACGAGCAGAAGGCCAAGCTCGCGCTCATCGTGCGCACCGCTCGCGAGGTCTGGGGCTGACGCCGGAACCGACTGATGTGGTCCGCCTCGGTCAACACCTCTCAGACCCGCTGCCTCGGGGCATTGATAAGTACCTCGCGCTCGATCCGGTCCGTGTCCACCGTTCCTGTCCTCCCTTGACGGCCTGTGCCTGCTCCGACGTGCTACCAGATGGGTGCACATTCGAAGAGCACGTGCGACTAGTTGGTTTCAGGTAGACAGGATGCGCCGTCGAAGGCACGTGAACACCTGCGTACCCCAAGTTGTACAATTCTTGGTATGAGTGAGATGCCGATCAGCGACGCACGCGAGCACCTTGGCGAAGTAGTCGGACGCGCCCGCTATGCCGGTGAGGAAACCATCCTCACCCACTATGGTGCCCCGGCAGCGGTGGTCATCAGCTTCGAGGAATACCAGCGGCTCAAGCACGCACGGGAAGACGTCGGTGAGTACCAGTTGCCGCCGGAGATCATGTCCCAGGTCAGCGAGGGTCGTCAGCACCCGGAACGTCGGCATCAGCGGCCGAGTCGCGCTTCCCGCGGTGAGCGCTGATGGCGCTTGAAGCCGATCCCGGCAGTGCGCAGGTTCGCCGGCGGGTCCTTCGGTGATGGTCTGTGGGGCATCCCGGTCCGAGATCACAGCGAAGACTGGCTGATCGTCTGGGAGCGTGATCGCGAGGAGGACGACCTCGTGGTGGTCCGCTACTTAGGCACTGATCCTTTCGCCTGACCTGCACGCTGGTTTTCAGTGGCTGAGGTAGTTGGCGGCCCAGTGCATGGCGACCTGGTTCGCGATGAGCACCTTCGGGTACACGGCGAAGTCCGCGATGTCGCCGGTGATGAAGTAGTCGTTCGGCGCGGTCGCCGGCCGGGCGTTCGTCTGCGTGTCCAGCGACCAGCCGTTCAGGTCACCGCCCCCGACTCGCCAGTAGCCCGGGTAGCTGCTGACGGTCTTGCCGGAGTTGACGGCTGCCCGAACGCCGTCGACGTAGAGCGCCAGGCCGGTCTTCGGGCTGAACGTCGCGACCACATAGTGCCACTGCCCGTCGTTATAGGCGTCCGCTGACAGGGCCGTCTGGCTGCTCTTGTTCACGCCGAAGGCAAGATGCCCGTCGTTGGTCATCCAGATCTGCCGGTCGAAGCTCGCGGCGGCTCCGCCGGTCTGCGAGCTGGAGAAGCCGGCCAGCTCGCCGCCGGTGGACGTCGACGTCTTGAACCACAGCTCGATCGAGAACGTGGTCGGGCTGGTGGTCTTGGTCTTAGCGGTCACCAGGCCGCCGCTGGTCGTGCCGCCGGTGAAGGCGGTCACCGTAGCCTTGGTGCCACCGATCGGATCAGACTTGATGCCCTTAGTCGTCCCTGGCTCGTAGCTGCCACGGTAACCGTGCTTGGCCGCGTCGAACGCCGTGCTGCCCGAGGTCTCGCCGAGCCCCCAGAGGAACGACGGCTTGTCGGCAAGCACCCGGCTGAAATAGCCCAGCGGGTTCATCGATCTCACCTTGACGGTGCTCGAGTGCGGCGAGAACGCCGAGCAATCCCCGCTCGGGTCGCAGACCCGGACCGAGTAATAGTGCGTCTTGCCCGCCTTCAGGCCGGCGTCGCGGTAATGAACCACCGGGACCGCCCACGGCCACGAGACCATGGTGCGGGCGCCGATGAACTTGCCATCGCGGTAGAAGCTATAGGTGAGCGTGCCGTCGTCGCGGTCGCTGACCCCGGTGACCCGCACCGAGTCCGTGCCCGCCGACGTGCTCACGGCGATCGGCGCGGCAGGCGTGGTCGGCGCGGTCGAGTCCTTCCCCTTGGCCGGCTTGGCCGGGAAGATCGCGAAGCCCTCCTGCTGCTTGCTGTTCACCTGGCTGAAGTCACCGCCGACGAACAGGGTTGAGCCGTCGGTGGCGAACGCGTACGGACCCAGGTCGCCCTTCACCGGGCCGCCGTTGGTGTTCGGGTTCCAGAATCCGAGCGAGCCGTTGGTCAGCGACTGGTCGAGCAGGTGGTGGGCGAGCTTGACACCGGTCTTCGCGATCACCGGCGGGAAGCCACCGGGCGCGTAGGAGCAATCGTCGGCGTGCGAGGCCTTGTACAGCCAGCCGCCCAGGATCAGCAGCCCCTGGGTGTCGCCGAAGCAGTCGTTCTCCCACAGTTCGGCGCCGGTCTTGATGTCGACCGCGTAGTCACCGTCGAAGTTTCCCGTGCCCAGGCCCTGCACCGCGACGTACGCGGTGCCGTCCGGGTGCGCCGTGCTGACCGGGCCCACGATGATGTCCGTGACCTGGGAGTTGATGAGCTGTCCGCTGGGCAGGATGTTGGGCCAGGGATTGACGGTCGTGCCGGTCGTCGCATCCGTCGACCCGATGCCCTGCTGCGTGACCCCGTTGAAGGTGGAGAAGAACCCGCCGATCAGCACCGCCGATCCGCCTGGCGCTATCGCGATCGAGTCCACCAGCTTGTCCACCACGGGCGCCCAGGGCGCCACCGTTCCGCCGGTCGCGGCGTCCACGGCGCCGGCGAAGGCCCGTGATGTCGTGCCGAGCGTGCCGAATGCGCCGCCCAGGTAGATCGTCGTCCCGTCCGGCGACGGAGCGATCGCCCGGATGGGCCCGTTCGCCTTAGGGTCCCAGCTGGTCAGCGTCGGCGGGCTGGTCGTGAGGTCGAAGGCCGCGCCGTAGCTGCGGGGGGAGGTGGTCGCGCCGATCGTGACGTCGGTGAAGTCGCCGCCGACGTAGAGAGTATGGCCGTCCGGTGACAGCGTCACCACGTCGACCGCGACGGATGCGGGGTTGACGGTATTGCTGAAGACCGGGCTGAACGATGGGTCGAAGACGCCGGTCATCGAGCTGAACCTGGCCAGGAACGGCTGCGTCCCCGACAGCGTCGTCGCCGACGCGCCCGGCGCCATCTCCCCGGTGAAGGTCCCGCCCGCGTAGACCCAGCCGGTGGCGTAGACAAGCGTCCTGACCAGCCCGTTGGTCTGCCAGGACGACAGCGCCGTCGCGCTGACGTTCGGGCCCGGGGAGGCCTTCGCCTTGGCGCCAGCGGCTGTCCGATGATGGCCGGCCGCCGCCGCGCCCGCGCCCGGCGCTGCCGTCACCATCGCCGTGGCCAGCGTGAGCGCCGTGATCCCGACTCCGATTCGTGCCTTCATGATCGCTCCTGCCGCGCCGGCCCCGCCAAGCGAGCGGAACGTTCATCGCGGGTTAGGTTCACAATCTCAGATCTACCTGACAATGTCGGTTAACTCGCTCTGATTAGGTTAGAGAGCATGACAAGCCGATCAGGGTGACTCTCGCCCGACTTGTTGCCCAGTTGGCCGGATCGTTATGCTCCCGGCCAGCCGGCCGCGAGCCTCAGCCGCGCCGGGGAAGCGTCAGCCCGCGCCTGGGCCGCACGCCTTCGGCGGCTGGCCAGAGCCAGTAGCCGACGGGGAAGAGCCGGACGCCGAGCCGGTCCGAGATCAGGCCCCAGAGTCCGCGCGGCGCCCAGATGGCGATGGCCATGGCGACGAGCCCGAGGACGATGAAGTACCAGGTGCCGTACTGCGAGAGGGTCTGCTGAAGCACGAAGAACACGATCGTGCCGAGGATCGGGCCCTCGATCGTGCCGATGCCCCCGATGATCGTAATGAAGATCATCTCGGCGGACCACTGGACGCTGAACGCCGCCGTCGGAACCACGAACTGCTGGCTGATGATGTACAAGGTCCCGGCCGCGCCGCAGCCCGCGGCCGCCACCAGAAACACGAAGCGCTGGGCCCGCGAGACCCTCGCCCCGACGCTGCGCGCCCCGGTCTCGTCGTCGCGCACGGCGGTCAGGACGAGCCCGAGCGGGCTGCGCAGGATGACGTAGATGACGGCGAGGACGGCCACGGTGACGGCCAGCGTGGCCCAGTAGGTATACGCGATCAGCAACGTCGGGTTCACCGGCAGGCCGGGCAGGGCTGTTCCCGTGCCACCGCCCAGCGACGAGAACTGGCTGATGATCAGCTCGCACACCGAGGCGATGACCCACATCGTGATCGCGAAGTACCCGCTTCGCAGCCGGGAGACCAGCCACCAGATCGGCACTCCCGCGACGGCGCAGATGATCGTGGCAACCGGGATCGCCACGAACGGGTTCGTGCCGTGGCTGGCCAGGATCAGCACGAAGTAGGCCCCGAGGCCGACAAACGCCTGCTGGCCGACGGAGACCAGGCCCGCGTAGCCGGCCAGCAGGTTCCACATGCTGGCCATCGTCAGCAGGATGAAGAAGTTGACCAGCAGGTTCGTGGTGCCGGAGTGCACGAGGTACGGCAGATAAGAGAGCACCGCCACGACCGCTATCGCCACCACGCCCACCCAGAGGGTCGACCGCCGTGACCGGGTCACCCGAAGCGGTGCCGCCGGTGTGCCGGTTGTGCCGGTCATCCCGGCCGGGCCGGACGCCTCGGTCCGCTGGCCGGCGGAGCTCATGCCGCCTCCCTGCGGCTCGTGATTCCCTGCGGCCGGACCACGAGCACGAGCAGGAAGAGCAGCTGCCCGACCAGGAACTGGTCCTGTGAGCCGATCTGAGCGCCGATCTGCTGCGCCACGCCGAGCAGGATCCCGCCGGCCAGCGTGCCCCAGAGCGAGCCGAGCCCGCCGATCACCACTGCCTCGAACGCGAAGAGCAGCAGTAGCTGATCGGTGCCCGTAGTCGGGGTGAACTGCGTGTACATGCCGTATGCCAGGCCCGCCAGGGCGACCGTTCCGAACGCGATGGCCGCCGCTATGCCGAATACGTGCCGGTAGTCCACCCCCGCCAGCTGCGCGGCCTCGCGATCGTCGGCAACGGCCCGGATCAGCCGGCCGTTCTTGGAGGAGGACAGGAAGTACTGCAATCCGAGCAGGACGATCACGGCCACGACCAGGATGGCCAGGTCAAGATAGGCGATCGTGATCTGGGAGCCGACGCTGAAAGAGTCGGACACCAGGCTGCCGATGCTCAGCGAGTGGCTGTTCGCCGACAGGAACTGCTGCAGGCCGTTCTCGATCACCACCGACAGGCCGAAGGTGACCAGCAGCGTCGTGAGCACGCCGCGGTTCAGCGACGCCTGAAGCAGCGTCCGCTGAACGACGTATCCGATCAGCGCGAAGATCGGCACCACGAGCGCGTAGGACACGCCGATCGGCACGTGCAGCACGGCGGAGACGGTGTTCGTGTGCGTGACGGCGACCAGGCCGAGCGCGACGTAGGCGGCGACGACGGCAAGGTCGCCGTGCGCGAGGTTGATCACCTTCATGACCCCGAACATCAGCGAGAGCCCGCACGCGAACAGGGCGTACAGGCCGCCGAGCAGAAGACCCTGGATGATCGCGTTGACCCAGTTCATCTGGCCTCTCCCGGTGATCTGGCCTCTCCCGGTGATCTGGCATCGTCCGGCCAGCCCGGTGCCGCCGTGCCCGGCATCGGCGAGCTGGTCGGCTCCGCCGCGCTCGCGGGCACGGCCGCCGGGTACCGCGAGCCGTTCGGTGTCCCGGTGCCGCCATTGCCGAGGCCGAAGTAGGCGCTCTCGATCTGCGCGGCGGTCAGCTCGCCCGGCGGGCCCTCCAGCGTGGTCCGGCCCTCAAGCAGGCAGTGGATCCGCGATGCGCATGCAAGCGCCTGGCTGACGTCCTGCTCGACGACCAGGACGGTGACTCCGGCGTCGAGAAGCTGGGGAAGCAGGTCGTAGATCCGGCGGACCACGACGGGCGCGAGCCCGAGCGAGAGCTCGTCGAGCAGCAGCACCCGCGGGTTGGCCACCAGCGCCCGGCCGATCGCGACCGCCTGCTGCTCTCCGCCGGACAGCTGCGCCGCGCGCTGTGAGCGCCGGTCGGGCATCCAGGCGAACAGCTCGTACACCCGGTCGACGGTCCATGGCCCGGGCCGGGCGCTTGCGCGGCCGACCAGCAGGTTCTCCTCCACGGTCAGGCTCGGGAACAGCCTTCGGCCCTCCGGGACCAGGGCGATTCCCGCGGCCACCCGCCGCTCGGCCCGCATGCCGGTCACGTCGGTCCCATCGAGGAGAACGGACCCGGCCGTCGGCCGGTGCAGCCCGGCGATCGTTCTCAGCAGGGTCGACTTGCCGGCCCCGTTGGCGCCGATCAGCGCGTGCACGACGCCGGCCGGAAGGCTCAGGCTCACCCCGGACAGCGCCCTGAGCTGACCATGGTGCACGGTCAGGTCGCGCACCTCGAGCAGCGGGCCGTTCGCAGCGTTCGCGCTCATCGGCCCGCCTGACCGGAGCCGCCGACGGCCCCGGACCCGCTCGGCTGCCCGGCTCCGCCGGCCGAGGGTGCGTTGCTGGCCAGGCGGGCATCGGCCACCGGTGCCGAGCCCGATTCGTGCAGCGAGGCCGTCACCGCGGTGCCGAGGAACACCTCACGCACGGCTGGCAGGGCGAGCACCTCATCGGGTTCGCCGTCGCCGATGAAGATCCCGCCCGCGAGGCAGAGCAGCCGGTGGACGGCGGCCGTCAGGGCATGCACGACATGCTCGATCCAGACGACGGCTATGCCGTCGTCACGGATGGCGCGGACGATCTGGACGAGCTCCTCGACCTCGGGGTCGGTCAGGCCACCAGCGACCTCGTCGAGCAGAAGCAGCTTCGGCCGGGTGGCCAGGGCTCTGGCTACCTCGAGCCGCTTGCGGGAGAGCAGCCCGAGCCGCTCGGCCGGGATGTTGGCGTCGCCGGACAGCCCGGTCCGCTGGAGCACGGCCGCCGCTGCCGCATAGCTCGCCCCGCGCCTGAGGCCGGATCCCTGCTGGACAGCGACCAGCACGTTCTCGAAGACCGTCATCGCGCCGAACGGCCTGGGCACCTGGAATGTCCGCCCGATGCCCAGACGGCACCGGGCGGCGGCATCCAGCCGGTTGACCACCGAGCCGGCCAAGACGATCTCGCCGGACGAAGGAGTGAGGTCCCCGGAGATCAGGCCGAACAGGCTGGTCTTTCCCGCGCCATTGGGCCCGACGATCCCGACCAGGTCTCCCGGCCCGATCGCAATCGACAGATTGTCCGCGACCACGACCCTGCCGAAGCTCTTGCATACGCATCTCAGCTCAAGCAGGGTCGCGCCCGCGGCGTCAGGCATTCGTTGGCTCGAGGTTCCCCTGGACCTTCACGTTCGGGTTCAGCGAATTGTCCACGACCGTCATCTCGAACGGGAACTTGCCCGTGGATTTCTTCCACTGCACCCCGATCGGCTTGATGATCCCGACGCCCGGAGCCGGGCCGTTCGCGAAGTCGATCGCGCCGCACATCCCCGTGTAGCTGACATTGTGCAGAGCGTTGGCAACCTCGGCGTGGTCATGCGGATCGCTGACCGCGCTGAAGGCCTCCTTGGCGACCTCGAACATGCTGTAGTTGCTGATGTTGGCGTTCCACTGGGTGCCGCTGGC
>DATNIU010000013.1:0-20198 GCA_035604275.1 Streptosporangiaceae bacterium
GGGCAGCCGGCCGCCGATGTCCGCGTCCGCACCAGGGAAGTCAGCCCGGTGCTCCTTCAGCGCCCGCTTGGCCCGGACGATGCGCTGGGCGATGGCCGTGACCGGCAGATGAAAGGCCCGCGCTATCTCCTCCGTCGTCAGGCCCGCGACCATTCGCAGGGTCAGCGCGACCTGAGCGTCGGCGGTCAGCAGCGGATGACAGCACATGACGATCAGCCGCAGCCGGTCATCGGCGATCAGACCGGGATCCGGTTCCGGCTCCTGCCGGTCGTCCGCCGCAGGACGCATCGATGCGAGTCGCTGCCGTGCCCGGCCGGTATCGCGGACGACATTGCGCGCGCGGTTGCGGCACGCCGTCATCAGCCACGCGCCCGGGCTGTCCGGGACGCCCTGCAAAGGCCACCGGTCCAGCGCCACCAGCAGCGTCTCCTGGACGATGTCCTCAGCCGATTGCAGGTCACCGACGATCCGCAGGGCAGCACCGATCAGCCTCGGCCACTCCTGCCGGAACACCGAGACGAGCGCCGTGTCCGCCGTCTCGCTCAACGCCCGCCTCCCGAGCCCGGCGCAGCGGCGCACAGTCGCGTCACCGACACCTGGTAGCCGCTCACCTGTCCCCAGTCTGATGCCAGCCGCTCCGCCGCCGCGTGGCAGCTGGCCCGGACAATCAGGCAGGCACGCAGCCCCGTGACCGGCTCCGGCGCCAGCGCGAACGCGGATAGGAGTCCCCAGCGGCGCAGCGACCGGCACCATGCCGCCGCGGCCGCCACGTCGCGGGCGACGCCAGCGGGCGACACCTCGCGGTCTGTCTGCGGCCGGCTGCCGAGCAGCAGGAACACGCTCACCCCATCGGCACGATCTCGCGGATCTCGACCGACCCGAACACCGCGTTCGGGCACCGCGCGGCGATCGCCACCGCATCGTCCATGTCCGCCGCCTCGATCACGAAGTAGCCGGCGATGACTTCCTTGCTCTCCGCGAACGGTCCGTCCAGCACTCGCTGCCTGCCCTCCCTCGTCCGGACCTTCTTCGCCTCCTGCACCGGATGCAGCGGCGCGCCGCCCTTCAGGATGCCGTCGCCCACCAGGCCCATCGCGTACTCACCCACCTGCTGCACGGCAAGCTTGCGCTGGTCCTCCGTGGCCACCAGTTCAGGATCCTCCGACAGGATGAGCATGAACTCCATCGACCCGCTCCTCGTCCGCTCCCCGGCATGTCCGTTCACTCTTACGACACCAGCCGCGGCCGGCGATAGACACGGTAACGATCGCGGGTGTACAGGCCCGGTGCGGTGTGCGACACTCAGCGCTTGCGAGATCCTGATCGTGCACTGGAACGGCAAGGCCTGGAGGCGGGTGCTCAGTCCCACCCCCGCAGGCGGCGGCTTTCTCGATAGCGTGGCCGCCACGTCTGCTGCGAACGGCTGGGCGGTCGGCCAGGCCGCCAGCGGCAAGATCCTGATCCTGCGGTGGAATGGCACCTCGTGGAAGCGGGTGCCCAGCCCTGCCCCAGCAGGCGGCGCCGTGCTCGACGGGGTGGCCGCCACGTCCGCCAGGAACGCCTGGGCGGTCGGCGGCACCGGGAGCGGCAAGACCCTGATCCTGCGGTGGAACGGCAAGGCATGGACGTGACCGGATCCCGGTCCTGATCTACAGCGCCGCGCTGACTGCATGTCGCTGACCTCGCCGGACCGCGGCCCGGAACGGGCCTGACCGTCCGCCTTGGCCGGGCCCGTCGCTCAGATCATCCTCCGGGTTCACCGGCTCGCCCGGTCGGTGCCGTTTCATCTCTCTCCTACCTCGGCAGATACGTGGCAATCGCGTGAGAGCTGGCCAGCTACGGCCAGCGGCCCGGCGCAGTACGCTTCGCGGATGGAGCCGATTATTCGGCCGGCACAGGCTGGTGACCTGGCAGCCGTCCTGGAGCTGTGGACGAGGGCCGGCGCCGAACCTGGGCATACCGACGACCTCGGCAGCCTCGGCAGGCTGCTCGCCCACGACCCGGGCGCACTGCTGGTGGCCGAGGAAGACGGGACCATCGTAGGTTCCGTCGTCGCAGCGTGGGATGGCTGGCGCGGGACGGTCTACCGCCTGGCCGTCGCGCCTGCCAGTCGCCGGCAGGGCCTGGGCCGGCGGCTGCTGCACGCGGCGCAGGCCCGGCTGCTGGCTGTCGGCGCGATCCGCCTTCAGGCCATCGTCGTGCGGAGCGATCCTCGCGCCACCGGTTTCTGGCGGGCCGGCGACTGGACTGAGCAGGTCGACAGGCTTCGCTTCACCCGAGGATAGGAGTGGCCGCCGTCACATTCCCGGCCCGCGTTCTGTCATAGCGGTGAAGGCTGTGCCCTCCGGCCGCAGACCCACGACGAGGAGCAGGACCATGGCACCACCCATCGTGCTCACGATCGACATCGCCTGCCCGCCCGGCGACGTCTACGCCTATGCCACCGACCCCACGCGATTCGCGGAATGGCAGCACGACGTCACCAGCGTGCAGGTCGCGGCCGGCCCGCCGCCCGGCGCGGGATCGAGGTTCACCACGACCCGGCGTATCGGCAGTGCCCAGCGGACGATGACCCAGGAAATCACGCAGGCCAGCCCGCCCGGTGCCTGGGCCGCCCGTGGCGTCGACGGGCCGATCAGGCCGAACGTGACAGTCACCATCGAGCCAGCCGGTGACGGGACGGCCTCGCGGGCCACCTTCACCTTCGACTTCGCGGGCCACGGCATCGGCGAACTGCTCGTGCCCCTGGTGCGCCGGATGGCAGCCAAGGGCGCCCCGGCGAGCCTTCAGAACCTCAAGCAGCGGCTCGAGGACGGAGACCACGGCCCTGCCGCCCGCTGAGCCTCCGGCGCCTGCCGTGGCCGGTCGGACGGCCGGGCAGCGGTCCTGCCCGGGCAGCTGGGTCCGGATCGGCCCAGATCCAGACCAGGACAGGCACCGCGAGTCCGCGGGCTGACCGTAGAATGGATGGCTCCGGCAGAGAAGGGTAAGCGATGCGCCGGAGCCTGGCTGTGCTCGCCCTGGCCACCGTGGTCGCTGGCTGCTCCGCGCCGGTGCGCACGGGGCTGATGGACGCGCGCCATAGCCGCCCTCCGGTCAGCTACTACCTCTCGCTCGGCGACTCCTTGTCACAAGGCGTCCAGCCGGACTCAGCGGGTCATAGCGTCCGGACCCGGTACGGTTACGCCGACCAGCTCTACGCGGCGCTGCGCGGCCGCCACCCTGGCCTGCGCCTGGTCAAGCTCGGCTGCCCCGGCGAAACCACCGCCACGATGATCCACGGCGGGATCTGCGCATATCCCGGCGGATCACAGCTCGCGGCCGCGGTCAGATTCCTCCTCGCGCACCCCGGCCGGGTGCGCTTGATCACCATCGACATCGGCGCTAACGACCCCGACTCCTGCATCACGCAGCCCTCTGCCACCAGGCTCGCATCCTGCGTGGCCAGGTCTGTCCCTGACACGGCCGTCAACCTCGCTAAGATTCTCACCAGACTCCGCCTGGCCGCCGCCGACGTCAGAATCATCGCGATGAACTACTACCTCCCGGCGCTCGCGCAATGGCGCGATGGCATCCTCGGCCACGCGTTCGCGCGGCTCAGCGAGCTGGCCGCGGTCGGCTACAACGTCGTGCTGACCAAGGTCTACCAGCTGTTCGGCGTCCGCATCGCCGACGTCTTCGGCGCCTTCCGCACCGCGGACTTCGCCGGCCAGGTGACCCTGCCCGGCTTCGGCACGCTCCCGCGTAATGTCGCCGCGATCTGCCAGTGGACCTGGGAATGCGCGGCCCCGCCGCGCGGGCCGAACGAACACGCCAACCGGGTCGGCTACGCCGTGATCACCCGCGCCTTCCTCCTCGCCGACGCTCACTAGGAGAGCTTGACGAAACGATTGGCGAAACCCTGCCAGAAGCGTCAAGCCTGCGTCGTTCCGGGTAACTGTCGGTTAAGAGGCGCACGGTCTATCACGCGGTCATGAAGGCGGCTTTCGTCGTTGCCGTTGCCGCCAGGTCACGAGCCATAAGGACCGCGAAGTGAACGGCCCTACCGCGGGCTGCGGTGCTCTTGTTGCCTCCTCGCTGGGGCGGGTTGGCCGTCGGATCGCGGCTCACGCCAAGGGGTTGCACCAGCGCAGGCCGGGAAAGCGGCCGAAGTCGGTGTCATTCGAGTACATGTCCGCGTCGTATTCGAAGGCGAGTGCCGCTAGCTGGATGTCCGTCGTGAGGTTGCCGCCGGTCCCGACTGTGCGCAGGAGGTCGAAGGCGATCTCAATGTGCCGCTGGCCAGGGACGAGGTGGCTGACGCTGGGCTGGTCGAGCCATGCGGAAACGTATCCGAGGGCGGCTTCGGCCGTCAGCGGCGGAGACAGCACGCGCGGGTTCGTCGCTATCCGGATGAAGCCGAAGATGGCTGGTGAGGTGAGGCCGACTTCCGCGCCGGAGTTGATCGTTTCCTCCCACCACGCGTGGGCGGTCTTGTGCTGCGGGAAGGCCGACACCACCGCGTAGAGCAGCAGGTTGACATCGGGGATGATCACGACCCAGGACGCTTGCCGGCAGCAAGAATCGCCTCGTCCTCCAGTTCGTCTGCCAGGCGGTTGAAGCCGGCCAGGTCGAGCCCGGGCTGTAGCGTCGCCTCATGGACGGGAAGGTGATAGGGCTCCCGGCGCGACGGCGGCCGGGACAGCGCCCTCCGCAGGGCGTTGTTGATCACCTGTTTCATCGAGGTCCGGGTTCGATGCACGGCGTCTTCGACGAGTTGCGCGACGTCAGGGTCCAAAGTGAGGGTCGTACGCACACATACATCATAGTGCCATCTAGTTGCGGCATCAAGATGTCAGCCGTGGGTCGGCCGGTTCGCTACCACTATGCTCATCGGGGAAGGCGACCTGCTCCTGGGTCATCCCCGCGCTGCGGCACGTCATGGAGGCCCGCGCCCGCGAGGCCGGCACGGTCCTGAACGCGGGACGATGCCAGTGAACCGGCGACCTGACGCCTACGAGCGGTAAGCCGTCGAGCTTGGCGGCTGGCCTGGGCTACCGTGGCAATAGCTGGTCGACCTGGCGGTAAGGGCTAGAGTCCGGTTGTCTCCGCGAGGGTTCAAGAAGCGTCAGGAAGTAGACCCGGCCTGGCCACCAGCGCAACGCCGGCGCCGTGCGCGGCATGGCTGACCTGTGCCAGATGAGCGCGGCTATCAGCTGGCTGGCACGAAGCTTGCCAGGATCTCGTTCCAGATGCTGTCGTAGACGCCCGGCCAGCTGGCCTGCGGTCCGTAGAGCTCGATCGCGTAGCCCTCAACGCCGGGCTTGACCACGAAGCCCCAGTCAATGACATGGGTGAGCACGCCATCGTGGATGTCGGTGAACTCCCAGACGGCGGCGTCGTAACCGCGGTAGGACACCTGCTGGAGATTGACCCGCTGATAGGTCGGATCGTTTCTGGCGTGCTGCGCATCCAGCTGCTGCCACGCCCCGAGCGCACTTGGGCCGGTGATCCTGCTCCACGAGATGAACAGGTCGAACCCCGCGGATGGTCCCGTGAAGTTAACCCCGGGATAAGTCCCTGTGCGGGTGGCGGAGCTCTCTGCCCAGCCGGGAGGCAATCTTACGGAGAACCCGCTGGAGTCCTGGTAGGTCGTCCAGCCAGGACCCGCCTGCGTGCTGGCTGGGCCGGTGGCGGGCAGGCTCGGGCTAGCCGGGGGCTGGGTCTGCGCGGGCGAGTCAGCGGGGGCGGTCACGGCTGGGGAGGGCCGGGTTGTCGCGGTCGATCCGGGAGCGGGCCCGCTCCCGGCCTGCGGCGTATGGTGACCGCTCACCAGGACGATGCTGTAGACGATGGCGACCGCCGCCGCCGCGCCGATCGCGGACGCGACCGCGATCGGCCAGCGCCGCGGTCGCGGCGTGCCGTCCGCCGGCCAGGATGGACCATACGGCGGGCCTGCTGGGTACTGGCCGGGAGCGGGCGGCGGGTAGAGGCCGGGAATGTAGGGCGGACTGCCCGGCGGCCCGTAGGCGGGTTGTGGTCCGGTCGGTGCCGATGGTGTCCGGAGGGTTCCGCCGCCAGCCTGGGCCGGGGCCTGGCCAGCGGCCTGGGTCGCGGCCGAGGCGATCGGCCCGCCCGCGGCGATGGCATCGCCCGCGGCCCGGGCGATTTCGGTATCCGGGTGGCTCGCTCGCGGACCGGTATCGTACGGTGCGAGCCCGGCAGCCTGGCGCAGCGCACGGGTAAATTCCGCGCAGCTCGGGTAGCGATCCTGCGGTGATTTGGCCAGAACTCGCGAGAACACGGAATCCAGGGCGCCGGGCAGGTCCTGCCGCCGGGACGTGATCGTCGGCGGCGGCTCGGACAGATGCGCGTACAGCACCGCCATGCCCTGATCACGCCGGAACGGCGGTTCTCCGCAGAGCATCTCGAAGGCCGCGCAGCCGAGCGCGTACTGGTCGGCCTGCCCGCCGACGTGCTGGCCGCCGATC
Source organism: Streptosporangiaceae bacterium (assembly GCA_035604275.1). Classification (GTDB taxonomy): domain Bacteria; phylum Actinomycetota; class Actinomycetes; order Streptosporangiales; family Streptosporangiaceae; genus Chersky-822. The sequence continues at coordinate 6,471 of DATNIU010000013.1, forward strand.
TGTTCCGGGGCAGCGTAGTCAACCGTCCCGAGGAACTGGCCCGTCCCGGTCAGCCCGGTGGCGCCGAGTGCCTCCTTGCTCAGGCCGAAGTCCGACAGGTACACGTGATCAGGGCGTCCCGGCCGCATGTCAAGCAGCATGTTCGCCGGCTTGACGTCCCGGTGCACCAGGCCGGCCGCGTGCGCGGCATCCAGGGCCGAGGCGACCGGCGAGACTATCGCGGCCACGCGCAAGGCGTCGAGCGCCCCTTCACGGTGCAGCAGCGATCGCACATCACCGCCCCGCACGTACCGCATCGCGATGAAAAGCGCGCCGCCGGCCTCGCCTGCCTCGAAGACCGGGATGATGTGCGGGTCATCGACCGCTGCTGCCGCCCGCGATTCCCTGATGAACCGCTGCCGGAACGCATCATCGGCTGCCAGCGCAGGCGCGAGGATCTTCAGCGCCACCTGACGTCCCAGCCGTTCGTCGAGCGCGCGGAACACGACCGCCATGCCGCCCTGGCCGATCTGCTCCTCCAGCAGGTAACCGCCGACTCGCGCGCCAGCCGAGAAATTACCTGCGGCCTGCGGAAAGCCCTCGCCCACCCCGACCCTCCGCATAAATAGGATTTATCAGGCACGATTAGCCATTGCTCAGGCCCGCTAATCCTATATGAACCTTCTGCCGTCGGGGCGCGGGAAATTAGGTGCGTCATTGCGATGATTCGCCGGTAATGCTATAGATGGGGCCGGGCATGCCCGCCGCTGGGCTGCCAGCCTGTCGGTGCCGATGGCTACCGTTGGCCCATGGACATACGAGAGGCACCCAGGGTTGATGCGCGCCGGTTAGCGTCATGCCGAGCGATGCGCCCGTCTTCTCGGCCCGGACCGCGCTACCTGAGGCGCGGAGCTGATCATGACGCCGGTGGCTCGCCGCCGGCCGCCGGCGGGGGTACCTGACCCATGACGGCGCTCAGGAACTTTCCGGTCAGCTCGTCAACGGTGCCGCAATTGTTAATCCAAGACAATGATACGCGCTCAAGGAGCTTCTCATAACGCGTTACCTCACGGCTCCATTCGGCCTCAGTCCGCAGCATCAGAGAGCCGTTGAAGAACGGCTCGTTCCGCCGAAAGTAGCCAGAGTATCCGCCCCGGCTGAGCAATTCCAGGGCCTGGGGCGGCCGATCAGGAGGCTGCCAGCCGGGCGGCTCTCGCACGATAACGACGATATTATCTATTACGATAATCCCACGCTCCCATCTTGCCCCGTATACGTATTCAGGTTCCACCAGCAGCCGAGACGACGGATCGGCGTCAGAGAGGTCGCGCGCATATGCGTCCGGCGGTACAGCGGCGAAGAAACCGGGTCGCAGCGCCAGGACGCTCTGAGTCTTCATGTGCAGACGCATCTCGCCGGTGCCGGATGCTGCCGCCGAGTGAGCGGACACCGGGCCCCAGTCGTCGTTCACCACCCGCACGGCATACCCGCGGCGTTCCGAGACGCTGGCCACCAGCGCGGTCTTCCCGGCGCCGGAGCTGCCCATGATGGCCACCCCGCGGCTGCGATCCCGGTCATGAACAGACAGCGCGCAGCCGTGCAGAAACACCAGATCGTGCCCGCTCACCGCGGAACAGATGCCGCGGATGCACACCTTGACCAGATGATAGTCGGCGGTAAAGAGCACCATCGTCCGCGCCGACGACGACCACCATCGCGCCTCGTCCCAGGTCCCGTCCAGTCCGTAGTCGCGCGCCGGGCGAGCGAGAACCCGCAGCGTGGCGTCTGGCTGCCGATCTGAGTCGGCCGGAGCCCAGTTGCCCGCGAACAAGCGGCTGAGCAGAACGCTGTCGGTGGCAAACGCCACGACCAGGCAGCCGGCCGGAGTAGCGACAGCCGCGAGATGCCGATACGGAAGCCGCAGCCGGGCAAGCTGGTCAAGGCGCGCCTGCCGAAGCTCACGCACTGGCAGGGGAGGTCCGTAGGACTCGGTCACTCCCGGACCACCTCCGCTGTGCTCCGACTGGCATCTTATGCCCTGCGGCGCCGAGGTTAGCTGGCGGACTTCTCCCAGATCGAGACGTGCTGCCGGCTCTCGCTGGTGAACGGCTCGCGTCTCCAGCCCTGCCATCGCTCGCGCAGCCGCAGGTCCGCGATCTGGGCCATCAGGTCGAGCTCGGCCGGCCACACGTACCGGAACGGGATCGAGCTGTACTCGGCACGCCCGTCGTCAATCTCGACGTAGTTCGAGCTCATCGCCTGCGTGGCGACGTCATAGACGTCGAACGCCCACCGCGTCCGGCTGACCTCGAACGGCACGGCGGTCTGCCCGGGCGGCAGCCGGCGCAGGTCGGGGGTCATCACCTCGATCACGAAGCAGCCCCCGGGCTCCAGGTGCGCGGCCACGTTGCCGAAGCAGGCCACCTGGGCCTGTTGCGTGGTCAGGTTCATGATGGTGTTGAAGACCAGGTACGCGACCGCGAACGTGCCCTGCACCCGCGTCGTCGCGAAGTCGCCGATCGTGACGCCGATCGCCTCGCCGCCCGGCTTGGCGCGCAGCCTGGCCACCATCGCCCGGGACAGGTCGATGCCGTGGACTCCGACGCCGCGGCGGGCCAGCGGCAGCGCGATGCGTCCCGTCCCGATGCCCAGCTCCAGGGCCCGGCCGTTCCCGGCGAGCCCGGCCAGCACGTCGACCGCCGCGTCGACCACGACCGGGTCGAACATGTCACTATCGGACTCGTCGTAATCCGCCGCGACCCGCTCGCCGAAGTAGCCGTCATGTTCGTCCATCGCGAGACCGTACCGCCGGATACCCGCTCCCATCCGTCAGACCGCCATTGTCAGCTGCGCGAGGCGATGACATCCGCGATGGCAGCGGCCCGGCTGGCGGGCGTTCCGGCTCCGACCTGAACGATGTCGAAGCCGTGCTCCTGGTAGACCTGCGGCGCTCGCGCATCGCCCGCGACCGGCTCGTGCTGGCCGCAAGGAGGACTTCGGCCCGCATGCGCCGTGGCATTGTGGGGGGATGCGAAGCGTCTATGAAGCCGCAGGCGGCAGCGACGGCCTGCTCAGGCTGGCCGAGGCGTGGCACGCCCTCGTGATGGCCGATGAGATCGTCAGCCATGCGTTCAGCGGCGGAGTCCATCCGCAGCATAGCGAGCGGCTCGCCGCCTACTGGGCCGAGGCCCTCGGGGGGCCCGCCGCCTTCTCCGGCAGCTACGGGGACGAGACCTCGGTCGTGCGGATCCACAGCGGGAACGGCGAGCACGGCGAGATGGACCGCCGGGCGATCGCCTGTTTCGACCAGGCGATGCAGGACGCCGGGATCGATGCGGCTGGTCCGCTCCGGCAGGTGCTGCACGACTATTTCGCCTGGGCCACCACGACCGCCCTGTCGCGCTACCACGAGTCCGCGGACGAGGTTCCCGAGGGCCTGAGCATTCCGCGATGGTCATGGGACGGACTGCAGCGCTGAGCCCAGCGCGCTCTGCACCCGACACGCCCCTGAACACCTCCCCAGGGAGGCGGACCTAGCCAGTCCCACTCCCGGCTGCGCACCCTCATCGCCGTACTCGCGGAACAGCTTCGCCAGGCTGGCGTCACCGGGCGCGGTGATCCTGGTCGGCGACCGCCAGGACATGGGTACGCGGACAGCGCCACGCCACGGTCAGACATCTGACGACATCTGACTGCCATATGTTTGGCCAATGATCGTCTTATACTGTCTTGGTGATCAATGAGCGCCTCCGCCGTTCCATGCTCCGCGCCGGCTATGACACTGTGACGCTCGCGGACGCCGCCGGGGTCTCGGCGAAAAGCGTGGAACGATGGCTGGCCGGCCAGGTGGTGCCGTACCCGCGCACCCGTTACCGGGTCGCCTCCCTGGTCGGCGAAGACGAGACATACCTGTGGCCGGGCGGTGACCGGGCGGCGCTGGCCGCCGCCGAGCTGGTCAGCGCCTGGCCGCGGCGCAACGACGTGCCGCCGGGACTGTGGACCGACCTGCTGCGCGAGGCGACCCACCAGGTGGACGTGCTCGCCTTCGCCGGGCTGTTCCTGACCGAGGACCACGGCGACTGGCTCCCGCTGCTGCGAACCCGGGCAGCAGTCGGCGCCCGCATCCGGCTCCTGCTCGGCGACCCGCGCGGCGTGCAGCTCGCCTCACGTGACCGGGAGACCCGCATCGGCGGGGGCGTCGGCGGCCGGGTAGCCGCCGTCCTGGCCCACTACAGGCCGCTGCTGGACATCGCCGAAGTGCGGCTGCATGACACGCCGCTGTACAACTCGATCTACCGGATCGACAACGAGATGCTGGTCAACGTCCACGCCTACGGTCTGCTCGCCGCCTATACCCCGGTGTTTCACCTGCGCCGCGTGGACGGGCAGTGGTTCGAGACCTACATCGAGAGCTTCGAGCGGGTCTGGGCGACCGCCCGGCCCTACGACGTGGATGAGGCGGCATGAGCAGGCGCGACTACTGGCAAGATCCGAAGGCGCCCAAGCCGACCAGCCGCAAACCGTCAGCGAGCGTTTTCGTGACCGACGGCGCAGGAGCGATCCTGCTGCTTCGGCGCACCGACACCGGCCTGTGGACCATCCCGACCGGCGGCCTGAAGAAAGGCGAGACCATCAGCCACTGCGCCATCCGCGAGTGCGAGGAAGAGACCGGCCTGAAGGTCGAGATCACCGGCCTGGTCGGCGTCTTCTCCACGCCCGAGCACTTGATCGCCTACGGCGACGGCGAGGTCCGCCAGCCGGTCAATGTGTGCCTGCGCGCACGGGTGACCGGTGGCAACGCGGCACCGACAGCGGAAGCAAGCGACATCCGCTGGGTACAGCCCGACCAGATCGGCGGCTACGAGATTCACCCTGCGATCCTCCGGCGCATTCGCCACGGCATCGAATCCTCCGGACCCCACGTCGACTGAGCACCCATGCGCCCAAGGCCGCCTTGGCGCCGGCACCAGGCTGCCGGGTCAGCTGATCGCCCGCTGGAGGTGCGACCGGTTGGCGAGCATCCAGGACGCGCTGCGGACGCGCCAGGTAATCGCCCATGCGAACGGATACCCGGTCCCGGTGACCCCGGCGGTGGTCTCTGGTGTCACCCCTGACTCCACGGCCTCGGCCCGGGCACTGTGCACGGCAAAGGTGATCATCTTGTCGACGAAGTCATGACGCTGACGAGCCGGCAAGCCGTACCCGTCCAGGATCAGCCGGAGCTGGCGGCCGCGGGCGGCCAGATCGGGAAGGCCGTGCCGCCCGGCCACGTCGTCGTCGTGCAGCTGGGCGTTCAGCCACGCCGCCTGGGCGAGCTCCTGTACCGCGTCCACCGGGCCGGCGAACTCAAAATCGATCAGCGCGACCGGCCTGCCGTCCCGGGCGATGATGTTCCACGGACCGGTATCACAGTGACCGATCACCGGCCGGGACCCGGGCAGTGATCGGCCGAACCACGCCTTCCAGACGGCATCGGCCGGCGGATTGAATGTCGCGGCCGCGGCATGCAGGTTCCGCAGCAGCTCCCCGACGCTGGCGACCGCGTCCTCGCTCCACGCGCGCGGCTGGGGGCTGGCGCCCGGCAGGTAGCTGACCATCTCCCGGCCGTCGCCGGCGAACCCGCTGCCGATCACCCGTGGCGAGCCCGCGAAGCCCGCGTCTTCCAGGTGCCGCAGCAGCGCCAGCACGGTCCTGCTCCACGGGCCCGCCTCGCGATAGACGACACCCGCCCGCCGCCGGGCCTTGGACGGCTGAGTCCCGCTGCCCCACACCTCCAGCGGGACCTCGGCATCGGCGCTGCCAGGAGCATCCATGACCGCCACCCTGCCATCCCAGCTCCCGTCTGGCACCCGGTTATTCTCCGCCGCTACGCCGGGCTGACGGCAGCCGGTAGATGGCCATCGGCGCGTCGGTCGGCTCGGTGGCGACCGTCCGGACAGCCACGAGCTCGAAGCCGTTCTTCTCCAGGACCCGCCGGGATGCGGTGTTGGACGCCTCCGGGCCGACCAGTATCCCGGCGCCGGGATTCGCGCAGCAGGGCATTCCGGTTGTTGTTGCCGGTGTCGTGAGGTGGCTGAAGCACTTCTACCCCTGACGAACATGTACTGAAAATACAGCGGGCGCGGGCGCGGGCCCAGGTCCCCCGGTGGCGTCGCCTGCCGTGCCGGAGCGCGCCGTCACCGCCTCCTGATCTGCGCGCGCCCGGCCGCGTGCAGGTTATCCGGGTCCGGGCGGCGGTCGGGCCGGGAGATCCGGGAGGACGCCGCGGCCTTCGAGCGCACCGGAGATCGGGTGCCGGGGCCGTGCTAGGCAGACCGCAGCCGGGACCAGGCGTCGGTGCCGACGGCGATCAGCAGGATCGTGCCCAGGGTGATCTGCTCGTAGAGCGGGTTCAGGCCCAGCAGATCGAAGCCGTTGCCGATCAGCGCGATGAACAGGACGCCGATCACCGTGCGCCAGATGCCGCCTTCGCCGCCCAGGATGCTGGTCCCGCCGACCACGATGCCGGCCAGCACGGTGAAGGTGAGCGCCGTCCCGCCGTTGGATGCCTGCGCGCTCAGCACCCGGGAGGTGTCGATCAGCCCGCCGAGCGCGGCCGCTCCGCCGCTCAGCACGAAGGTCACCACCCGGATGAGCTGAACCCGGACGCCGGCCAGCCGCGCTGCCTCCGCATTGCCGCCCGCGGCGTAGATGTAGCGGCCGGCCGTCGTCCTGCCCAGGGTGACCGCGAGCAGCACGACGGTGATCACCATCAGCCAGGTTGCGGTGGTCACCGACAGGAAGGAACTGCGGGCGAGATCGCCGAACGACGGCCGGCTGTACAAGATGATCAGATTGCCGCTGGTGACCAGGCTGGCCAGGCCGCTCACGACGAAGGACATGGCGAGCGTCGCGATCAGCGAGTTGATCCGGAAGAACGTGGTGATCACGCCGTTCACCAGCCCGACCGCGAGCCCGACCGCCAGCCCGGCGCCGATGGCGACGGCTGGAGACGCAGACTGCGCCAGTTCCGCGGCGGTCACCCCGGCCAGCGCGTAGATCGCTCCGACCGACAGGTCGATGCCGCCCGCCACAAGCACCAGGGTGCCGGCCGCGGCGATGATCAGCGTGGCGGCCTGCTGGTCGAGGATGGCGAGCAGGTTGACTCTGGTGAAGAACGGCCCGCTGGCTACCGACAGCACGGTGAAGAGGACCACGAACGGGATGAAGATGCCGGCCCGGCGCAGCCGCCCGGGGACCGGGAGCGGCCGCAGCCGCAGGCGCAGGCGGGCGGCGGCACCTGCGGGGGAGGAGGCCGGCGCCTCCTGGCCGGTCACGTCCTGGTGGTTCATGACGCGTCTCTCTCTGCGGCGTCGAAAGCAGCTCCGAGAATGGCCGCTTCGGTCAGGTCGTCACCGCTGAGCTCGGCGGTGATCTTGCCCAGGCGCATCACGAGCACGCGATGCGCGAGGCCGAGGATCTCCTCCATGTCCGAGGAGATCAGCAGCACGCCGAGGCCGTCGGCGGCCAGGGTGGCCAGCAGGTCGTAGATGGCCCGCTTGGCGCCGACGTCCACGCCCCGGGTCGGCTCGTCGGCGATCAGCAGCCGCGGCCGGGCGAGCAGCACCCGGGCGAACAGCACCTTCTGCTGGTTGCCGCCGGACAGGGCGGCGACCAGCGCTGCCTGGCTGGGAGCGCGCACGGTGGCCCGCTCGAGCACCTGCCCGACGGCCCGGCGCTCGGCCCGCCGGCGGACGAACCCGAGCCGGCTGAACTGACCGAGGCTGGCCAGGCTGACGTTCTCCGTGACCGAACGCCCCAGCAGCAGGCCCTGATCCTTGCGCGACTCCGGGATCATCGCCACCCCGGCGGACAGCGCGCTCCGCGGACGGCGGAACAGCGCGCGGGCAAGCTCGGTCCTGCCCGCGCCGACCAGGCCGGCCAGGCCGACGATCTCGCCGGCCCGGACGTCAAGGGAGACGCCGCTCCGAGCCGCGGTGACACCGGCCGAGAGCACCACCGGCGCGTCCGCCGGGACCGCCCGCCTGGCCGGGAAGGTGGCCCCGAGCGACCGCCCGAGCATCGCGTTCAGCATGGACTCCTCGGTCTCGTCCGCCGCACGCGCGGTCCTGACCACGTGGCCGTCGCGCAGGATCGTCAGCTCGTCCGCCAGCTCGAGCACCTCCCGCAGGAAATGCGAGACCAGCACCACCGTCGTGCCGGCCGCGGCAAGCCGCCGGACGATCTCGTGCAGCCTGGCCACGTCGGGCCGGGACAGGGCGGCCGTCGGCTCATCCATGACGATCAGCCGGGCATCGCGTGACAGGGCGCGCATGATCTCGACCTTCTGCTGGTCCGCGATCCGCAGGCTGCCAGCGGGCGCGTCGCCGGCCAGCTCGAAGCCCACCGAGCCGGCGATGTCCGCGTAGCGGCGCTGGAGGGCACGCCGGAGCAGGAAGCCGGCCCGGCGCGGCTCGGTGCCCAGAAACACGTTCTCCGCGACCGACAGCGCGGGCACGAGGATGAGCTCCTGCGCGATCAGCACGATCCCCCGCGAGATCGCCTCCCGCGGAGAATGGAAATGGACCGGCTCGCCGTCGAGCAGGACCTGCCCGTGATCGGGCGGGATGACCCCGGCCAGGATCTTCCCGAGGGTGGACTTGCCCGCGCCGTTCTCGCCGACGAGCGCGTGGACCGACCCGCGGGCGACCTTGAGGCTCACCGCCTCCAGGGCGCGCGCCGCGCCGAAGGACTTGCCGATGCCCGTCAGCTCGACCTGCGCGCCCTGGAGGCTCCGATCGTCAGGCACCTCAGCCGGGCCACTCGGCGGTGAACTGGCTCGCGTTCGCCTTGGTGACCACGCCGCCGTTCGGCAGGCTGGCGACCGGGTCGATGCCGCCGCTGCTCTTGCCATCGCGCAGGGCCTTGATCATCGCGGTCACCGCCAGCCTGCCTTCGCTCGCAGGCGCCTGGGCGACGTCTCCGTACCAGGCGCCGGAGGCCACGCCGGCCAGCGCGGCGGCACTGGCGCCATACCCGACGAGGATGACCTTGCCAACCTTGTGCGCGGCCGTCAGAGCCTGGGCGCCGCCCTCGATGCCCTGATCAGATCCCACGATCAGGTTCAGGCTCGGGTTGGCCTGGAGCATGTTCTGCACCGCGGTCAGGCCCACGGTCGGGCTGAAGAAGCTCTGGCCTTCCGCGACTACCTTGACCGACGGGTCGGCGGCGGTCGCCTTGGTGAACGCACCGTGGATAGCGACGTCCAGCGCGGACGCCTTGATGTCGTAGAGGTAGCCCACCTTGCACGGGTTCAGGTTCTTGGACTGGCAGGCCTGGACCACGAGGCTGCCGAGCTTGGTGCCGATCTCGGTCGGCACGAAGGTGACGTTCGCCGACAGCCCGGGGACCTGCGGCTTGTCGGTGGACAGGTCGGGGCCGAGGATCTGGTCCATGTTGACGACCTTGATCCCCTTGCTGATCGCCTGCTTCACCAGGCTGACCAGGCCGGTGCCGAAGATCGGCTGCACGATGATGCCCTGGTACTGACCCGAGTTGATCGCGTCCTGAAGCTGCGAGTACTGGGTCTGCGGGTTGTTGTTCGCGTCGAACACCTTCAGCGTGGCGTTGTTGTCGGCGGCCACCGCCTCGGCGGCAGCCAGCATCGGGGCGTCGTAGCTGTTCTCGACGGCGAACGAGAGATAGGCGATGCTCAGCGGCTTGCCTGCGGCCGGCGAGGCGGGCGACGACGCGGTGGACGAGCTGGAACTGCAGGCGGCGAGGACAAGCCCGGCGGCGGCGATCGCCGCCAGGGATGCGCGGCGGCGGTAGCGCCGCAGCCCGGTTGACGTGGAGTGCACAGCTAGACTCCTTTTGCTTGCTCACGAGATGGTGGGTGGGTGGTAGTGCCGGTGAGTCGGGTGCGCGCCCGGCTCACCGGTTTTCTTGTCCGGGCGTAAGCCCGGGTACGGGTCAGGGGATCAGTACGGCACGGTGATGGGGGGCCTGGCCGCAGCGGGACCAGCCGTCGGCGGCACGGTCCAGCGGGATGGTCTCGCGGTCGGCGGTGAGCCTGCCCGCCCTGGCATGGGTGAAGATCTCGGCCAGGGCGGCGGCCTTCTGCTCATCGGTGAGCTGGTTGTTGGTGTAGCCGAGAATGGACAGCACGCCGCTGCGCAAGGTCGCCGAGCCGAAGCTGGCGCTGGCGCAGGCGGATGAGCCAAGGTTGACCAGTCGGCCCCGCGGCGACATTACCCGCAGGGCGGCCTGCGCCGGCAGCCCCCAGACCGGGTCGAGCACGACGTCGACCCGGTCGCCCGCCGCCTGCGCCAGCCGGGCGGCGATCACCTCGACGTCGTCACCGGTGAGGTCGGCGACCGCGTCGGCGCCGAGCTCGGCGGCCCGGTCGCGGCCATGGGAGTCACGGCACGCCGCCACCACCCGCCCCGCCCCGAGCAGGCGCGCGGCCTGCACACCGATCTGGCCGACGTTCCCGCTGGCGCCGAGCACCAGCACGTGCTCGCCCGGCCGCAGCCGGCCGCGCCAGGCCAGCGCCATCCAGGCGGCGATCGCGGAGAGCCCGAGCGCGGCCGCGAGGTCATCGCTGACGCCTTCGGGCACCGGCTGCACGGCCGGCTCGGGCACCGAGCACAGCTCGGCCATCGAGCCATCGCCCGGCCGCATGCCCGCGCTGGTGCTGAACCAGACCCGCTGGCCGGCGCCGAGCCGGTCCGACTCGGCGATCACCCCGACTCCCTGCGTCCCCGGCACGTACGGCAGCGAGGGCGCGCCGAAGTACGAGATCCCGGAAGCGCAGAGCAGGTCGAGCGGGTTGATCGGGGCCGCCGTCACCCGGATCAGCGCCTCGCCGGGCTGCCTCCGCGGCGAGGCGCGCAACCCGGGTTCCGGCGGCTCGCCGTGACGGTGCAGGACCGCCGCCCGCATGGTCATCACGACTCCGGGCCCGGGTCCTCGGTGTAGGTGTATGTGTAGGGGTTGTCGAGGACCCTGGTTTCCGGGATCTCCGGGTGCATGCCCTCGGTCCAGGCGTCGGGGCCGAGCTCGCCGCGCAGGTAGTCGACGGTCTGCTCGATCACCTGGCGTGCCTTGCCGAGGTCGGCGCCGACCAGCCGGTGGTCGTACTTGACGACCCGGCCGTTGACCAGCACCGTGTGCACGTCGCCGCGCTGGGCCTGGAAGACCACGTGCCCATAGGGGTTGAGCAGCGGGAACATCACCGGCGAGGCGTCGTTCTTGATCAGCACGACGTCCGCCTTCTTGCCCGGCTCCAGGCTCCCGGTCAGCGAGTCCATGCCGAGCGCCCTCGCCCCGCCCCGGGTGGCCCAGTCCACGACCTGCTCGGCGCGCAGCTTGTGGTGCGTCACGGTCTCGTCCCGGCTGTGCGCTTCCAGGTTCTCGCGGGCGCGGTCCGCGCTGAGCGTGGCCCGCATGGCGGAGAACAGGTCGGCGCTCCACCAGACGCTGGTGTCCATGGACAGCGACACAGGTATGCCGTGCTCGCGCAGCTTCCAGGTGGGCGGGTAGCCCTGGCCGGCGCTGCATTCGCTCTCGGTGGACAGCGACGCGGACCCGCCGGTGGCCGCGATCCGGTGGTAGGAGTCGGCCGACAGGCTCGCCGCGTGCACGTAGACGGTGGACGGGGTCATGAACCCGTGCTCGTGCATCAGCCGGATCCCCTCGTCGGTGGTCACCTTCCAGACCCCCGCATGGGTGGTGACCGGCACGCCCAGCTCCCTGGCCACCTCGAACGCCGCCTTCTCCGGGAAGTCCGGGCTGGCCGGGGGGACGTCGAAGGCCATCTGGAAGCCGAGCATGTCACTGCCGCTGCTGAAGCGCCTGCTGACGAAGTCGCGGAACTCCGGTGCGGCCGACCACTCCCAGGGGGCCTGCTGGATGTTGCCGTATGCGAGCACGAACCGCCCTGGCACCTCCTCCAGGGCGTCCGCGGCCGCCTCCGCGTGCTCGACCGTCTGGAGGTTGTGCGACCAGTCCACGGAGGTCGTCACCCCGGCGTCGATCGCCTCGATCGCGCTCAGCAGGTTGCCCGCGTAGATGTCGGCCGGCCGGAACGACTTTCCCCACTGCAGGTAGTTCCAGACGAAGTACTGGGTGAGCGTCCAGTCGGCGCCGTAGCCGCGCATGGCCGTCTGCCACATGTGCCGGTGCGTGTCGATCATGCCCGGCATCACGATGCCGCCGGTCGCGTCGATCTCGGCGGTGCCCTCGGGCACCGCCAGGCCGGGGCCGACCGCCGTGATCCGGTCGCCGGTGATGAGCACGTCGCCGCCGCGCAGGATCTGGTGGGCGTCGTCCATCGTCAGCACGGTCGCGCCGCGGAACACGATCGGTCGGCCGGAGCTCAGATCGGCGGCGGCCGGGCTGGGTGCGCCTGTCATGAAGCACCTCCGTGGTGCGGGAGCGTGTCTCAACATTTGGCGGACAGTTGTCCGTAGAGCGGCCAAGTGAAGCTTGACCGGAAGATTGGCCGGCCTGTGGGCACCTGTCAAGTGGCAATTTTCATCTGCTGTTCAGTAGGGCATACTAGCCTCGTCCGCCATGCGGACATGGATGCTCGTCCGCGCTGCGATCGTCATTCGCAACCGGGCGCGCTGGCCAGGACCCCACCTACCGGAGCTGACCTAAGGCCCAGCCGGGCACACCATCCACGAGCGGAAGAGGCGCGATGGCACGCCGCGACACCAGCCCGGACTTCATCGAGGCCCTTGCCCGCGGCCTCGACGTGATCCGGGCGTTCGAGCGGCGCCAGCCGGTGATGTCGCTGGCCGCGGTGGCGGCCGCGACCGGGCTGGCCCGTCCGACCGCGCGGCGCATCCTGCTCACGCTGGAGCAGATGGGGTATGTCCGCGCCGCGGACGGCGGCTTCGAGCTCACCCCGCGGGTGCTCGAGCTCGGCATGTCCTATGTGCTGTCGCGCAGCCTGTGGGAGGTGGCCAGGCCGCACATGGAGCGCCTGGTGGCGCGCACCCACGAGTCGTCGTCCATAGCCCAGCTTGACGGGTCGGACATCGTCTACGTGGCCAGGGTCGCGGTGCCGAAGATCGTGGCGCTCGCGGTGACCATCGGCACCAGGTTCCCGTCGATCCAGACGTCGCTCGGCAAGGTGCTGCTCGCCGCGCTGCCGCCGGAGGAGGCGGAGCGCGTGCTGGCCGAGCCGAGCCGGTCCGGGATCACGCCGCGCTTCGCCCCGGGCGTGGCCGAGCGCGAGGCCATCCTGCGCGAGGTCCGCGCGCGCGGCTGGGCGTTCACCGACGAGGAGCTGGCAGCCGGGATCCGCTCGGTGGCCGCGCCGCTGCGGGACGGGGACGGTCATGTGATCGCCTCGCTGAACGTCAATACGCACGCTGCCGAGACTCCGGTGGAGGTGCTCACCGGCGAGTACCTGCCGCTGCTGCTTCAGGCGGCCGGGGCGATCAGCGCCGACTGGGCCGCCTGCCATGCCGCGCCGCAGGTCATCGTGACTCCGGCCGTGCTGGCCCAGATTTCGGCCGCCCAGGTCGCGAGCCCGTGACACCGGCGGGCGGATCTTGACAGTGGTCGGCGCCAGCAATCACACTGCACATCGCCCGGACAACTGTCCGGTCAGCGGACAGAAGGATGCCTTCCACGACATGAGCCGGCTCAGCGCACCGGGTCAAGATACCCCGAGTCCCGACACCCCGGCACCCGGCGGCCGGCCCGCCAGGCCCGGGTTCGCCGCTCAGCCCGGGCCTGGCCGCCCCGGGCCGGCTC
>DATNIU010000014.1:0-5563 GCA_035604275.1 Streptosporangiaceae bacterium
TATGTCGTCGATGCCGTTGGCGTTCCGCTCGTACTGGTACGCGTTGTGATACGAGGTGTTGCCGGTCACCGTGACACCGGTGGTGGTTCCGAGCAGGTAGATCCCGTGCGCCGAGTTATCGTGCGACACGTTGCCCGAGACGGTTCCGCCATTCAGGCCACTCAGATAGATCCCTGCCGCCGCGGATCCGGAAACCGGCTGGCCGGAGAGGGAGACCGTGTTGTTGGTGATACTGACGTTGCTGCCGCCGGAGACCGAAATTCCGTAGGACGATGTTCCGGTGATGGTGAGCCGTTTAAGGGGCGACCGGGCTGGCGAGCACCCGCCCGTCAGTAGCGGGCGCCCACAGGCGCGGGCAGGGCGTCGAGCTCGGCCAGGTCGGCCGCGCTGAGCTTGATGTCCGCCGCGCCGGCGTTGTCGGCCAGGTATTTCGGGGTCTTGGTCCCCGGGATGGGCACCACGTGCTGGCCCCGGGCCAGCACCCATGCCAGCGCGACCTGCGCCGGGGTGGCCCGGACCCGCTCGGCGATCTCGCGGACCCGGCCCACGATGGTCAGGTTGGCGCGCAGCGCGTCCTGCTGGAAGCGCGGCAGCCCGCGCCGGAAGTCGTCCTGGGGCAGCTCGTCGAAGGAAGAGAAGCGCCCCGCGAGGAAACCCCGTCCCAGCGGGGAGAACGGCAGGAAGGCGATGCCCTGCTGCTGGCAGCAGGGCAGCACCTCGGCCAGCGCATCCCTTGTCCATAGCGAGAGCTCGGACTGCACCGACGTCACCTGGTGCACCGCCTGCGCTCGCCTGATCTCCTCTACTGTCACCTCGGACAGGCCGATGTGCCGTGCCTTGCCCGCGGCGACGGTCTCCGCCATCGCTCCCCAGGTCTCCTCCAGCGGCACCAGCGGGTCCACCCGGTGCAGCTGGTAGAGATCTACGTAGTCGGTGCGGAGCCGGCGAAGGCTGCCGTCAATCGACTCTCGCACGTGCTCGGGGCGGCCGTTCCTGGCGGCGCCCGGCGAGTTGCTGGCAGGGTTCGCGGCCTGAGGGGAGTCGGTGATCAGGCCGACCTTGGTGGCGAGCACAGCCCGGTCGCGCGAGCCGCCCGCCAGCGCCCGGCCGACCAGTTCCTCGTTCGTGTAGGGCCCGTACGCGTCGGCGGTGTCGATCAGCGTCATGCCCAGGTCGAGCGCCTGATGGAGCACCGCGATGGACGTGGCGTCATCCCGCGGGGTCCGCATGTCGTAGGAGTAGGTCATGCCCATGCAGCCCAGGCCGATGATGCCGACCTCGGGGCCCCCGGTGCCTAGAGTCGTGGTTCGCATGCCGTCTCCTTCTAGTGTGCTGTGCCGGGATACGGGTAGCTCGTTCAGGGGCGGATGAGCACCTTGAGTGCCTCGCGCGCGGCCATCGCGCGGTAGCCCTCTGGCACGCCGTCGAGGCCGACGGTGCGGTCAAAGACCCGGCCTGGCCCGATCGCGCCATCGAGCACGTCGGGCAGCAGCTCATCGATGTAGGCGCGGGCCGGGGCCACCCCGCCGGTCAGGGTTATGTTGCGCATGAACACGCCGAAGTCCATCGGCACCTTCGCGTACTGCGGAGCGCCGACCCGGCTGACCACGCCGCCGTCCCGCACCACGCCGAACGCCGTCTCGATGGCCGCCTCCAGGCCGACGCACTCCAGCACCGCGTCGGTGCCGTCACTCACCGGCGCCGTACATCAAGATTGCCCGCATGAGATCTCTCCCGATCCTGTCGTCTCGCTAGCCGAAGCGCGGATGCTGCCGGAATGGCACGACCAGCATTTCGTGTTCCGCGTCCGTTGCCGCCAAGAAGCGAGCCCGTGCGGAGATTCCCCTGGTGGTCAGCGCTGGTGCCCGCGGTAGCCGGCCAATAGCAATGAAACCGTCGGCGGCGCCGGTCTGGGAGAGCCTGCTGATCCGGGTACTGCCAGGACCCCTCAGCGAGGCCAGGGCGGGACGTAACGTGGGATGCATGGACAGCCGGAACGAGATCCGCGACTTCCTGACCTCCAGGCGGGCCAGGATCACCCCGGAGCAGGCTGGCCTGCCCGCCTATGGCGGCAACCGGCGTGTCGCGGGACTGCGCCGCGAGGAGGTCGCGCTGCTGGCCGGGGTCAGCGTCGACTACTACACCCGGCTGGAGCGGGGGAACGCACACGGCGCCTCCGAGAGCGTGCTTGAAGCGCTCGCCCGCGCGCTGCGGTTCGACGAGGCTGAGCGGGCGCACCTGTTCGACCTTGCGCGTGCGGCGAGCACCACGGCTCGGCCGCCGCGCCGCCCGGCCAGGCAGCAGGTGCGCCCGAGCGTGCGGCGCATCCTCAACTCGATGACCTCCGCGCCCGCGTACGTGCGGAACGGGCGCCTGGACATCCTCGCCGCCAACCGGCTCGGGTACGCGCTGTTCTCGCCGCTCTTCGCCAGCCCGGCCCGGCCAGCGAATCCGGCCCGGTTCCTCTTCCTCGACCCCTGCGCGGCAGAGCTCTACACCGAGTGGGAACGCCAGGCTCAGGACACCGTCGCTATGCTGCGGGCCGAGGCCGGACGCCACCCGCATGACCGGGCGCTGTCCGACCTCATCGGGGAGCTGTCAACCCGCAGCGAGACCTTCCGCACCTGGTGGGCCGCGCACAACGTGCGCTTCCACCGCACCGGGGTCAAGCGCCTCCACCACCCGGTCGTCGGCGACCTCACCCTGACATTCGAGGCGATGGACCTCGCCGCGGACGCGGGTTTGCGGATCTCCGCGTATACCGCTGAGCCCGGTTCCGCATCGCAGGACGCGCTGAACCTGCTCGCGAGCTGGGCGGCGACCCTGGACCATGCCGAGCCGGCCCACGCCACAGGCGGAGCCTGAGCTACGATGACCGGGCGCCGTTGACGAGCACGACCCTTGGTATCAGCAAGCCGGCGGCAAGGTGTTGCGCTTGGGCCGCGCGCTTGCGCGCCGTTCCGCGCGCTTGCCGCCAGCCAGTTCGCGTAGCGGTCGGGAAGCGGGAGATCCACGCTGAACCTGATCGCCGGATTGGACAAGCCGGCTCCCGCTGCTCGAGCTCCGGGAGGTTGTCTCCGGGGTTATAGCCATTCCTCGCCGTTAGCGAGATCGTCCTCGCCGGGGTACTGGACGAGTTTTGCCTCGAGCGCGGTGATGATCCTCCCGGTGCCGGCTTCGGTCCGCCGGTAGCTGCCGGGCATGAAGATCATTTCGAAATGGCCGGGGCCTCCCGGCACGATCGCCTCGTGGTGCAGCGGGCGGTAGTCGCGCAGGTTGTTGGTCACGATGGCGCGGTGCTCAGCTCTCGCGAGCGCGAGGCCCTCAGGGTCTGAAAGCGATTCACGATCAGGCATCCCGGCGACCGACCCGACGTCATGACCCCGCTCGCGCATCTCGCGCGCCTGGACGAGGCCAAGCGGCATCTCCAGGTAACGCGCCGCTGCTGCGGTGTCGCCGTCGTTGTCGTGAACTGTGGCGATCACTTCCCACACGTCCTTGCCGGTGCCAATGAGCCGTGCGCGCCATCCGGCCGGACCCTCGGCGAAGCGGACCAGCGGGTGCTCATCCATCCTCAGGCCCTCCTCGACATAGCGCTGCGCCAGTGAGTGATTGATCTGCCGAGCCTGCTGTGGTTGATCTGCCGAAGGTCGTGTGGTGGATCTGACGAAGCTATTGCAGTCAGACTGCCGACGCTGGTGCATGCCTCGACTAGCTGACCACCGGCTTCGACGGCAGTTATCGATAGCAGTTATACAGTCCAGATGACTATGTACAGAGGCGTACAGGGCAGACAGAGCGGAGCGCGATTTCTCATCGTGCGCCTGCGCTACGGGGCCGGCAGCCGGAACGTGGCCAAAAAATGAGACAAAACTTGACGTCGAGATAGTCTGTCTGGCACCGGACCGGGACGTTATCCCTGTTCAGAGTGGCGGAGGATGCGAGATTCGAACTCGCGAGGGGTTGCCCCCAACACGCTTTCCAAGCGTGCGCCCTAGGCCACTAGGCGAATCCTCCGTCGGCAAGCCTACCGAGTCGAGACGGCGGTGCCGACCCGGATCCGGCTGTCGGGCACGCGGGAACCGCTGTTGCCCGCCGCGTCCTGGGAGCGGTCCGAGGACCAGCGGATCCGGCCGGGCCACGATCGGATCCGCCCGGGCCGCGGATCGGATCCGGCCGGGCTGCGGAGCGCCTGATTTCCCGACGAGTCGGGCATCCCGCGTGACCCATCGGAGCACGGCCGGCCGGCCGGCTGGCTAGACTGGTCGCCAGACCCCTCGCACGGCGTTTATCCCGCCAACTCCCCCAGGGCCGGAAGGCAGCAAGGGTACGCGGGCTCTGACGGGTGTGCGAGGGGTCCTCCCTCCGCCCGCGAGGATGAGGTCATGGCAGGCGACGTCTCAAGTAGCAGCCAGGCCGCCGGCCCTCGGGATCCGGCGCGGCCCGGCGTTCCCGATGCTCCGCTGGCGCTCTACCGCCGGTACCGGCCGGCCACCTTCGCGGAGGTCAAGGGCCAGGAGCATGTCACCGAGCCGCTGCGTCAGGCGCTGCGGACCGGCCGGGTGCACCACGCGTACCTGTTCAGCGGGCCGCGCGGCTGCGGCAAGACATCGAGCGCGAGAATCCTCGCCCGCTCGCTGAACTGTGCGGCAGGGCCGACGCCTGACCCGTGCGGTGTCTGCGCCTCGTGCGTGGCCCTGGCGCCATCCGGGCCTGGCAGCATCGACGTGATCGAGATCGACGCCGCGTCGCACGGCGGCATCGATGATGCCAGGGACCTGCGGGAGCGCGCCTTCTACTCGCCGGTATCCGCGCGCTACAAGATCTACATCATCGACGAGGCGCACATGGTCACCGGCGGCGGTTTCAACGCCTTGCTCAAGCTGGTCGAGGAGCCACCGCCGCACCTGAAGTTCGTGTTCGCGACGACAGAGCCAGAGAAGGTCATCCCGACCATCAGGTCCCGGACCCACCACTACCCGTTCAGGCTCGTGCCGCCCGCCGTCCTGCGGGAACTGCTTGAGGAAATCCTCGGTAACGAAGGAATCAGCTACGAGCCCGCCGTTCTGCCCGTGGTGATCAGGGCTGGCACCGGCTCGGTACGGGACTCGCTGTCCGTGCTCGACCAGCTGATGGCCGGGGCTGACGAGTCGGGCCTGCGCTATGACCGCGCGATCGCGCTGCTCGGTTACACCGATGATGCGCTGCTCGACGAGATGGCCGAGGCGTTCGCCGCGGCCGACGGTGCCGCGGTCTTCCGCACCATCGACCGCGTGGTCGAGGCTGGTCATGATCCGCGGCGGTTCGCCGCCGATCTGCTTGACCGCCTGCGTGACCTGATCATCCTGGCCGCTGTACCGGACGCCGCCGTTTCCGGCCTGCTTGACGTGCCCGAGGACCGGCTGGCGCGGATGCGACGGCAGGCGACCGAGTTCGGCCAGAACCGGCTTGTCCGGGCGGCCGAGACGGTGAGTGCCGGGCTGGTCGAAATGCGCGGCGCCACCTCGCCCCGGCTGCTGCTCGAGCTGATGTGCGCGCAGGTGCTGCTGCCGGCGGCAGCGGC
>DATNIU010000015.1:0-2650 GCA_035604275.1 Streptosporangiaceae bacterium
CGACCGGACGGCGCGGACGCGGCGCGTGGTGCGCGGCCGCCGCCGGCGGCCGGCCGGAGGGCCGGATCTGACCATTCGCGGCCAGCACGGCGACGCCGAGCGCACCGGCGGCGAGCACGCCCGCGGACGCGATCAGCGCCCGCCACCGGCGGCGCCGCCCGGTCGCCACAGCCCGCGAGCGCGAATTCATAGAACTGCCTGAGTTCACCGTAAAAGGCTACCGTTCAGCCTGGAGGACCGAGAACAGTACAGAACTTATCTACTTCTTAACCGGATCTGAAGTACTCCGAAGCACATGCCCAAGATTGCATTGCTAGCCTGTCCGGGTGACTAATCCAAATGTGGCGGGCTACACGGCGATCGATAACACAGCGGCCGATAACACAGCGCCCGACGGCAAAGTGCCCAACAACTCCGCATCCGGTCGTGAGCCAGCCCCCGGCATTCAGCCGACCGGGCGGCTCGGGCGGCTCGCCACCGAGACGACGGTCAGGCACCAGCGCCGGGTCTGGTCGCGCCGGGTCAATAGCTGGGACCACCACACGCCGGCCGGGCTGGAGAAGGTGACGGCGGCGGTGCTCGCCGCGGTCACGGTCAGGCCAGGAGATCAGGTGGTCGACCTCGGCTGCGGTACCGGGCAGCTGAGCCTGCCGCTCGCCGAGCGCGGCGCGCGGGTGCTCGCGGTCGATGTCAGCCCGCCGATGGTCCAGCGCCTGAAGGAGCGGGCACGCGAGCGCTCGGTCCCTGGCCTTGACTGCCTGGCCGCACCGATCGAGAACCTGTCGCTTCCGGCCGGCAGCGTCGACCTGATCGTCACCAGTTACGCGCTGCACCACCTGCGGGACGCCGACAAGGACCGGCTGGTGGCGGCCGCCTACCACTGGCTGCGGCCTGGCGGACGGCTGCTCGTGGCCGACATGATGTTCGGCCGCGGCGGCACCAGCCAGGACCGTGCGATCATAAAATCCAAGGTCAGAGCCCTGGCAAAGAAAGGAATCGGCGGCTGGTGGCGGATCGCCAAGAACAGCTACCGATACCTGGTCCGAGTCCAGGAGCGGCCGGTCTCGATCAGTGCGTGGACGGCGATGTTCGCCAGGGCCGGCTTCGCCGGGATCACCGCGTCCTCGATTGTCGCGGAGGCTGGCCTGGTATCCGGCCACCGGTCGGCGTAGCCGACGTCCTGCCCACCTGGCCGACCCCGGCCCGCCGGCCGGCGTAGCCGACCTCCTCCGCACTGGCCGACCCCGGCCCCGCCGGCCGGCCTCGGACGACTACAGCTTGCCGAGTGCCGCGGGCGCGCCGTGCCGCTGGAGCACGTCGGGCACGGCTACCTTGCCGCCCTCATCCTGGAAGTTTTCCATGATCGACAGCAGCGCCCTGGCGGTGGCCCCGGTTCCGTTCAGGGTGTGCACGAACTCCAGCTTGCCGTCCCGGCGGAACTTGATGTTCAGACGCCGGGCCTGATAGTCCGTGGTATTCGAGCAGGAGGTAATCTCGCGGTAACGCTGCTGGGTCGGGAACCATGCCTCTATATCGTATTTCTTGGCCGCCGATGCACCAAGATCGCCGACCGAGATATTCATGACCCGATATGGCAGGCCTAGCTCGCACGCAATCTCTTCTTCATAGCTGAGCAATTCTTCGTGCAATTCCCCCGACCGCTCGGGCAGGCAGAATACATACATCTCTACCTTGTCGAACTGGTGTACCCGGAACATGCCCTTGGTGTCCTTGCCAGCCGCTCCCGCCTCACGCCGGAAGTTCGTGGTGAAGCCCGCGTACCTGACCGGAAGCTGATCGGCCTCAAGCCGCTCGTCCGCGTGGATAGCGGCCAGCGCCACCTCAGAGGTCCCGGTCAGGTAGAGGTCGTCCTTCTCCAGCCGGTACAGGTTCGATTCCTCGGTCGGCAGGAATCCCGTCCCGTACATGGCTCGCTCGCCAACCAGAATCGGCGGCAGCACCGGCAGGAAGCCCTTACCGCTCAGCTTGTGCAGGACGTACTGATAGAGCGCCATCTCGGTCATCGCGACATCGCCGATCCGGTAGGCGAACCGCGATCCCGACAGCCGCGCTCCCCTGGCCATATCGATCCAGCCGCGCGCCGAGCCGAGCTCCAGATGGTCTTTCGGCTGGAATCCGAACTCCGGTCGCTCGCCCCATTCCCTGACGAGCTGCGCGTCTTCCTCGTCCATGCCGTCGGCGGCCGTCGGGTCGGGCAGGTTGGGGATCCGGCCGAGAATCTCGTCCCTGTGCTGCGCCGCGTGCGCCTGCTCCTGGGTGGCCGACTCGATCCTCGCGGCGAGCGCTTGCAGACCGGCCAGCTCCTCCGGCCCTGGCTTGCCCTTGGACGCTTTCTTCTGCTCGGCGCGCAGCGTCTCGACTCGCTCGGTCTGCTCCCGCCAGGTGGTGTCGGCGGAGAGCAGTTCGTCGAAGTCCTCGCCGGCGCCGCGCCGTGCCAGCGCGGCCCGGAAGCCTTCCGGATCCTGTCGTGCAGCCTTGAGGTCAATCACCTTGGCGAGTCTAGCGGCGCGCGCACGGGCTGGCCCCGCAACGCTTGCCCACCGGGCGCCAGATCTGCCGCCAGCCCAGCCGCGGGATCGCCGCGGGCCTACGACTCCGCCGCCGGCGCGCAGACAGCCGCCGACTCGGG
>DATNIU010000016.1:0-4422 GCA_035604275.1 Streptosporangiaceae bacterium
CCCGCCGCTACACCTACGGCTACGGGCGCGCCGAGGACCTGGCCGGGATCGCGATCGTGCTGACGATCGCGGCCTCCTCCGCACTTGCCGCTTACACGGCGATCGACCGCCTGATCCATCCCCGCGACGTGGCGCACCTGCCCGTGGTCGCGCTCGCTGCCCTGGTCGGATTCGCCGGCAACGAGTGGGTCGCCCGCTACCGCATCCGCACAGGCCGGCGCATCGGCTCCGCCGCCCTTGTCGCCGATGGCCTGCACGCGCGCACCGACGGCTTCACCTCCCTGGCGGTCCTGCTCGGCGCGGGCGGCGTCGCGGCCGGCTGGCGGTGGGCCGACCCTGTCGTGGGCCTGGTCATCACCGTGGCGATCCTCGCGGTCCTGCGGGACGCCGCCCGGCAGATCTACCACCGCCTGATGGACGCCGTCGACCCCGGGGCGATCGACGCGGCCGAGGCAGCCCTCGCCGGGGTCACGGGGGTGCGCGGGGTCGCCGGGGTGCAGATGCGCTGGATCGGCCACGCTCTGCGCGCCGAGGCCGGCATCATCGTCGACGCGCACCTGACCGTCGCTCAGGCCCACGCCATCGCGGTCCAGGCCGAGCACGCGCTGATCCACGCGGTTCCCCGGCTGACCGCCGCCACCATCCACACCGATCACCCGCCGCTGCCAGGCACGCTGGACGACCCGCACGCCGCCCTGGCTCACCACGGCACCTGTGCCAGCGCACAGGTCGCCCGCACGCACTAGGATTTGTGATAGCGGCGCGAGAAAATGCCGCCACGAAACCTGAAGGGAGGCGGGCCGATGCAGCCGGTCATTGACACGACGAAAGCGCACTCGGCCCGGGTGTACGACTACTACCTGGGCGGCAAGGACCATTTCGCCGCTGACCGGGAGACCGCCCAGAAGGCGATGCAGAGCTGGCGCGCGGTGCGCACGGCCGTGCGCGAGAACCGGGCCTTCCTCGGCCGCGCCGTCCGGTACCTGGCCGACGAGGCCGGGATCCGCCAGTTCCTGGACATCGGCACCGGCCTGCCGAGCGCGAACAATGTGCACGAGGTCGCGCAGGCGGTGGCGCCGGAATCACGCGTTGTCTATGTGGACAATGACCCGATCGTGCTCACCCATGCGCGGGCGCTGCTCGCCAGCGCCCCGGAAGGCCGTGCCGCGTACATCGACGCGGACCTGCGCGAGCCGGAGAAGATCCTGGCCAGTCCCGAGGTTGCCGAGACGCTCGACCTGAGCCGGCCGGTCGCGCTCATGCTGGTAGCGATCCTTCACTTCCTGACTGATGCCGACAATCCGGCCCGCGTGGTCGCCACTCTGCTCGACGCGCTGCCCCCGGGGAGCTACCTGGTGGCCTCCCACGTCACGCCTGAGCATGACCCGGAAGGGGTCGGCGGGCTCGTGCGCGCCTACCAGCAGGGTGGCATTCCCGCTCAGGTCCGGACCGCTGCCGACTTCGCGGCGCTGGCTTTCCGCGGGCTGGAGATGATCGACCCCGGCGTCGTGCTCGTGTCGGACTGGCGCCGGCCATCCGGACCTCGGCCGCTGCCCGGGCAGGTCAGCTGGTATGGCGGGATCGGGCGCAAGCACTGACCCGCGGGCCCGGCAGCCCGCCTCGCCGACGAGGCGCCGCGTGACCTTCGACCCGCCGCATCGCCGGGCCAGGCGCGACCGCGCACCAGCATCAGGATCGTCGCGGATCGGCCATTTGACCGGCTAACCGGGCACCCGATTCACGGCCGCTGATCCCGGCCAAACGGCCGGGCCGCTAGATGAGCTGCTGAGCTACCGGGCTGCCGTTGCTGCTTCCTGCCGCCGATCCTGCTCCGCGCGCCGGGACGCCCGGCCCCGCCCTGGCACCGCAGACGTACGATGGCCCTATCGTGACCGGTCGCAGACCTGCGGCGACGACATTGGAGCTAGATCATGCAATCGTCAGTTCCCGTGATCGACCTGGCGCCCTGGCTCGGCGGAGACCAGGCGGCCCGCGCCGCCGTCGCCGCCCAGGTCGACGCGGCGCTGCAGAGCGTGGGCTTCTTCCTGATCACGGGTCATGGCGTGCCGGCCGAACTGCGCGCGCAGGTGCGTGCCCAGGCACGGGCGTTCTTCGCGCTGCCACGCGAGGCCAAGCAGCGCTATGCCGTCACCGTCGGCGGCCGGGGCTGGCTGCCGCCCGGCGTCGAGGCGAACGCGTATGCCGAGGGCACCCAGACTCCGCCGGATCTGAAGGAGTCCTTCGCGGTCGGCGCTGACCAGCCGACCGGTGACCCGGCTGTCGACGGGTACTGGTTCCAGCGCAACGTCTACCCGGCCGAGGTGCCGGCGCTTGAGCCCGCTGTCCTTGCCTACCTGGCCAGCATGCGCGAGCTGGCGGATGAGCTGCTCGTGCTGTGCGCGGCGGCGCTGGGGCTGGAACGCGACTTCTTCACCCGTCACACGGGGCACGCGACCCACACGATGAACATCAACTGGTACCCGCCGATGACGCTGGCCGGCCAGCCGGAACCTGGCCAGTTCCGGATCGGCCCGCACACGGACTTCGGTACGGTCACCATCCTGGACCGCGAGCCCGGCCGGGGCGGTCTCCAGGTGTGGACCGAGCAGGACGGCTGGGAGGACGCGCCCTACGAACCCGGCGCCTTCACCATTAACACCGGTGACCTGCTCGCCCGCTGGAGCGGCGCGCGCTGGAAGTCCAACCGGCACCGGGTGCTCCCGCCGCAGGCCGAGACGCCGGACGAGGACCTCGTCTCGCTGGTCTACTTCTACGAGGCCGACCACGACGCGGTGATCGAGTCCCTCCAGCCGCCGATCGGCAAGCCGAACGACTACGGACCGGTCGTGTCGGCGCCGTTCCTGAAGGAGCGGCTGGACGCGATCACGGTAGGCTAGCCGCCAGTCCCGCTGTACGCAGGCTCGATGAACACGGCAGCTACCTTGCTCAACGTGATCGACGTTGAGTCGACCTGCTGGCCCGGCGGCCCGCCGCCCGGCCAGGTCAGCGAGATCATCGAGATCGGCCTGACGACCGTCGACCTGAGCGCCAGCCAGCGCATCGGCCGGCACCGCGTTCTGGTCCGACCGCAGCGTTCTGACGTCAGCCCGTTCTGCACCGAGCTGACCGGCCTGACTCAGGCGGACGTCGAGGGCGGACTCAGCTTCACCGCCGCATGCCGGCTGCTGGCCGCCGAGCACCACGCCAGGTCCCGGCCGTGGGTGAGCTGGGGAGACTACGACCGCCGCCAGTTCATCCGGCAGTGCGAGGCCACCAGCACCGAGTACCCGTTCGGAGCGGATCACATCAATGCGAAGACGGTGTTCGCGCAGGCACACGGCCTGGCAAAGCCGCCAGGCATGGCAGCGGCCCTGCGGATCGCCGGGCTCCCGCTGGATGGCCGACACCACTGCGGCGCGGACGACGCCTGGAATATCGCCGCGCTCATCCTGCGGCTGCACGCCGCAGGCCAGTGGCCGGGCCCTCAGGATGTCGCCGCCGGCGCGCCGCATCGCCCGGCCGACCCTGGCCCGCTGGGCACGGTCAGGGCCGGCTAGCGTCCAGCGCACCGTTCTCCGGCTCGCCGGGGCGCCATTTCCATCGGCCGTAGGAGGCGTTCTCGGCCCGGCCGGCCGTGGCCTCATCGGTCAGCCAGCGGTAGATGGTCTGGTGCGCTACATCGTGGCCGTCGGTGGCGAGCCGCTCGGCGATGCCGCGCACGGTCATGCCCCTGACCCCGGCCGACCTGAGCAGGGCGAGCGTCCGCCGACGAGCCGGATGGTCGGCCTGATCGGGCCAGCCCGGCGCGCTGCCTGGCCCGGCGGTCAGCTCCCTGCGCGCCGGGGCCGCGATCGCCGGGGGGATGACGGCCGAGGCGAGGACCGGGCGGCCGTCGCCACCCCGGTATCGCGACCATCGCGACAGGTAGTCGTCGCCGAGCGACTCGGCGACCAGCGGGTCGGGCTCCGGCCGCAGCCGGCCGAACCGCTCAGCGATCTGGCCGATCATCTCGTGCTCGATCCGGTAGAACTTCACCGGCAGCACCCGGCCGTTCCTGCCCTGCTGGACGATCCCGCTGCCGGGGTGGCGTAGCCTGGCGAGGTCGGCGGCGATCCGCACGTCGTCCGGGATGATCAGCCGGGCATCGGCCTCCGACACCACACCGAGGCCGATCCGCAGCGCGCACTGCGACTTCAGGTCCGCCGACCCGGTCATCGTGACCGTGCCTCGCTGCGTCGCCATGACCAGGTCAATCGCCTCCGAGCGGCCGGTCATGACCAGCCGCGTGGCCAGGCCGGCCAGGGTGGCATTGGTGACACCGCCCTCGGAGAGCCTCGGCCCGCCAGTACCGATGCCCAGAATGACCGCCACCTCGTCGCATACCAGCAGGATCGCCGGCTGGCGGGCGGACGGGGTAATCTT